>NZ_JBQQBS010000004.1:0-279457 GCF_052245395.1 Streptomyces sp. 4N124 | reverse complement strand
CAGCGAGCCCGCGACCACCCAGAGGGAGGCCAGCGGTCCCTTGATGAGGGGCTTGGCGGCCAGACCCACCGCCACGATCGGGATCGTCGCGACGATCACCCACCAGGCGAACTTGTAGTCGTGGTGGTAGCGCTCCTCGCGGTCGGCGAGACCCCGGAACCAGGCGGTCATGATCCGCACGATGTCCTTGAAGAAGTACACGAGCACGGCCGCGATCGCCCCGACCTGGATGACGGCGGAGAACCCCACGACGGCGTCATCGTCCACGGGGATGCCCATGAGTCCCTCGGCGATCTTCAGATGGCCGGTCGAGGAGACGGGCAGAAACTCGGTCACCCCCTCGATGGCTCCGAGGACGACGGCCTGACCGACGTTGATGGCGCTCATGGGATCCACTTCTGGCGAGGTGACCGACAGTGCGGTGACCAGTCTTACCGCGCGCGGGTGTGGTCCCGCGCGTCACACCCACACCGTCTGGGCGATCCACACCCCGGCGAAAGCCGCGCCCAGTCCGACCACCACACTCCCGGCGACATTGGCGGCGGCGTAGAGCCCCGCCCCGGTCTCCGTCAGCCGCAGCGTCTCGTACGAGAAGGTCGAGTACGTGGTGAGGGCCCCGCACAGACCGGTGCCGAGCAGCAGCTGAACGTGGGAACTCGCGGCTCCGGTCACCAGGCCGAGGATCAGACACCCGGCGATGTTCACCGCGAAGGTGCCCCAGGGGAACACCGAGTCGTGCCGGGACTGCACAGCGCGGTCCGTGAGGTAGCGGAGCGGGGCACCCACCATGGCACCCACGACGACCAGCAGCCAGTTCACAACGCCTTCTTACCTTTCGCGTCCGTTTCGCCCGATCCGGGGTCGCGGCCGATGTACCGGATGACCTCGCAGTCGTCGAGGATGACCAGTGCCTCGGTGACGAGTTCGTCCAGCTGCGGCAGAAAGGCGCGGACGCGCTCCTCGGTGTCCACCATCACGATCGCGACGGGCAGGTCCTCGCTCAGGGACAGCAGCCGTGAGGTGTGGATGAGGGACGAGGCACCGAAGCCCTCGATGCCACGGAAGACACTGGCCCCCGCGAGGCCCGCCGCATGCGCGCGGTGCACGATCTCCGTGTAGAGGGGCTTGTGGTGCCAGGTGTCGTTCTCGCCGATGAAGACGGTCACCCGCACTGCCCTGCCGGTCGGCCTCATCATGGCTGCCTCCATCTCAGGACGCGCCGGGTCGCCCTGGCGGCGAGCCACACCGCCGCGAGTGCGGCGAGCAGGGTGGCGGCGAGATAGGCCAGCCCGGTGCCGGGACGACCCGCGTCCACCAGCTTCTGGATGTCCACGGCGTATGTCGAGAAGGTGGTGAAGCCGCCGAGCACGCCGGTGCCGAAGAAAGGGCGCACCAGGCGGTGGGCGGCCCACACGTCGGTGATGACCACCATGAACACTCCGATCACGGCGCAGCCGATCACATTGGTCCAGAAGGTCGCCCAGGGGAATCCGCCCGGCTGCGCCGGCCACCACAGCAAGGCGGCATACCGGGCGACCGCGCCGATGCCCCCGCCGAGCGCGACCACGGCGACGACGGGTGCCTGACCGTGCCGGTCGGCCCGCCGTGAGGTGCGGAGAGGGGTGGTCTCGGGGGCTGCCATGTCGTACGTCTCCTACTCGCCGGAACCCGGGCATGCGGTCGTCGCAAGTAGGGACCGTTGGCGGCACCTGTGCCGCGGTTCGGGTACGGCGGGCCCCACCGCCGGTGCCGCGAGAATCATCGCGGCCGGGGACCAGGTTAACTCCGGCGTTCGCCGGGGTCACTTCGTGACCGGTGCCTCACACACGGCCACGCCCCGCTCCCACACGCTGCCGAGGATCAGGTGGCCGTCCGTCTCACAGACACTGGTGACCATACGGAAGCGGGAGCGGCGATTGGTGAGGTGGTGCCGGACGGTGCCCTCGTCGTCGAGCGCCAGGACGCCGGCCCACGCGGTCGGGCGGTAGGGGGCCCGCACGGCGAGGCGTGCGGCGGCGCGGCGCACGGTGGGGGTGGCGCGGTGGAGCAGGTCCAGCGGGGGGACGCGGGGCCCGGCCAGGGACACCCACAGAGGTCCGTCCGGTCCGGCGCGCCAGAGGTTGTCGGGCATGCCGGGGAGGTTGTCGGCGAAGGGTTCGCAGTGTCCCGCCTTCGGCCCGGTGAGCCAGTAGCGAGTGAGGCGGTAGGCGCCTGTTTCCGCGACGACCAGGAAGGACTCGTCGCCGCTCGCGGCCAGCCCGTTGGCGAACTGGAGGCCTTCCAGGAGCACTTCGGGCGTGTCCGAGCCCGGTGCCAGTCGCAGGAGCCGGCCCGTTCCGGTGTGCTCGACGAGATCGCCGATCCAGTGCTCCAAGGGGTAGCGGCGGCTGGAGACGGTGAAGTAGACGCTGCCGTCGGACAGGGCGATCACGTTGCTGCAGAACCGCAGCCGCTCCCCCGCGACCGAGTCGACGAGGATACGGACGATCCCGTCGGCGAGGCCGACGCGCAGCAGCCCGTGCACGGCGTCGCACACCAACAGGGCGTCGTCCGGGAGGAGTTCGAGGCCGAGCGGCCTGCCTCCGGTCTCGGCGATGACCTCGACGCGCGCGGCGAACGGCTCCGTCAGACGATCGAGGCGCAGGATACGGCCGTCCTCGACGCCGGTCAGCACCCGGCCGCGGGCATCGGCCACCACGTCCTCGGGGCCACGGCCGCCGATCGCGACGTAGTGCCGGGGGACGAGAGCGGTGGGACGGTCCATGCGTTCGTGCCCTTCGCGGTCGGGGGGTGTACGCCGCTACCAGCCCTTCTCGAACATGCGCGCCACCTCGGCGATCCGCACCTCGTCGCGCCGGTAGTAGGTGCGCAGCCGGATCCTCTTGGTACGGAGCAGGCCGATGGCGGTGAGCAGGCCGAGGTGGGTTTCCGCGACCGAGCGGGACACGCCGAGTTTCGCGGCGACGGCGGACGCGGTGACGCCGTCCTCGACGGGGTCGCCGTGCCGCTGCGGCGGGAAGTGCGCGGCCGGGTCCTTGAGCCACTCCAGGATGTCCAGCCGCCGTTCACTGACGGGAGTCCTCAGCATCGCGCCCCCTCCGTCCTGGCCTCCTCGGACCGCGTGTTCCCACTCTTCCGCAGACCAGACCACGCCGTCCGGAACTTCGCCACGTTTGTCCGATATCGAACGCCCGTGCGCTCCACACGCTGTCGCGCGGACACGGCAAGGGCCCGGGCGCACACGGCGGCCGGGCCCCTTTCGTCACGGGCTCAACGGTGGCTGAACCACGCCATCGCCGGGAGCGCCCTGTCGCCGTAGCCGAACAGGGCCTGGTTCTCCCAGCCATTGCCGGAGGCGGCGTCGGTGGGGTCCCACCCGTTGCCGTTCACCGCGGTCCAGGTCGCCTCCCAGTAGAAGACGCCGAGGCCGCGGCCGTTCGGGACGGCTTCCACGATGCTCGCGATGTCCTTCATCCACCGGGACTGCCCGGCGGTCGAGGCCGGGTAGCCGGAGACCAGCTCGCCGGCGAGGTCGATGATGTTCTCGTGCGAGTCCTCGCTGTCGAGACGGAAGGGGTAGGCCGTCTCGGCGACGAAGACCGGCTTGCCGTAGCGGGAGGCCGCGTCGTCCAGGGTCGTCTGGAAGTCGTAGAGCGAGCCGTGCCAGTAGCCGTAGTACGACAGGCCGATCGCGTCGAACTTCACGCCGTTCGAGACCGCGCTGTCGAACCACCAGCGGGTGCCGGACAGGTCGCCGCCCTTGGCGAGGTGCAGGGCGACGGTGGTGGACGCGTTGACGGCCTTGACGGCGTCGTATCCACTGTTGAGCAGCCCGGCGAGCTGCGTCCAGTTGTCCGTGGAACCCTCGGACCACAGCATGCCGCCGTTGATCTCATTGCCCACCTGGACCATGTCGGCGGTGGTGCCCTGCGCCTTCAACGCGTTCAACACGTCGTACGTGTGGTTGTACACGTCGGTCTTGAGTTGGCTGTACGAGTGGCCCGCCCACGCGCTCGGCTTGGACTGGGCGCCCGGGTCGGCCCAGGTGTCCGAGTAGTGGAAGTCGACCAGCAGCTTCATGCCCTGGGCCTTGATGCGCTTGGCCGTCGCCAGCACGCGCGTCTTGTTGTTGTAGCCGTCGGCCGAGTTGACCCAGACCTTCAGGCGCGCGTAGTTCATGCCGTTCGACTTGAGGATGGCGAGGGCGTCGCCGGTCGTGCCGGAGCTGTTCTTGTAGACACCGCCCTTGGCCTCGCTCTTGGCGAGCGAGGAGATGTCGGCACCATGGATCGACGTACCGGACGTGCCCGATGTGAAACTCAGGTCGTCAACGTTGATCCAGTTGCCCGCGTTCGCGTCACTGTTGATGCTGACGGTGCACTGGTTGTTCGTCACATTGATCGGCACGACGATCCGGATCCACCCACTGGCGGACACCGGAAGGTCGGTGCGCTGCTCCGAACTCCCGCAGTTCTTCAGGGCTATGTACGCGGAGTTCTGCCCGCCGCCCGAACGGACCCAGGCGGTCAGCTTGTAGGTGCCGTTGGTCAGCCCCGACAGGTACTGGTACGTCTCCACCTTGTAGGCGGCGGACGAGTAGTGGCTCAGCCGGTAACTCCCGCTGCGGCCCCCGGCCTCGACGTACGAGGCGCCGGTCGAACCGTACTCCGACCAGCCGGCGGGCGTGGCGACTCCCCCACCGTCCGATTCGAACCCGGTGTTGGTGAGGGTGCTCGCCGCCTGGGCGGTCTGCGCGGGCAGGGCGGTGAGGGCGAGGCCCGCCGCGAGCGGCAGCAGCAGGACTCTCAGCGTGCGTCTGGGATGGAACATCGTCGTCCGTCGTCCCTTCGACATGAATGGGAATGGGGGTGCCCCTCGCCGAGGAGGTGAGGGGTCCCCTCCGCCCGCGGCTCGTGGCACGCGCGGGCGGAGGGGAGTCGGCTCAGCCGTCGAGTCGTACGACCCGCACGGCTCCCGCGGGGACCGCGAGGCGGCCCGCGGCGCGTTCGCCCGTCAGCAGCTCGGTGCCGTGTGCCTCCAGCGGCACCTTGGCGTCGGACGGGCTGTGGTTGATGGCGAACAGAAAGGTGCCCGACTCGCCCGTGCGGCGCACCACTTCGACGTCGTGCGGCAGGTCGGCGCGCGGCGCGATCCGGGCGTCCTCGGTCGCCCAGCCGAGCAGGGCGTCCAGGCCGTGCGCGTCCAGGCGGGTCGACACGTACCAGGCCGTGCCCTCGCCGAGGCGGTGCCGGGTGACGGCCGGGTGGCCGACGGTGAGGCCGTCGGCGTACGTCCACACGGTCTCGGCGTTGCCCGGCACCACGAACTCGGTCCACACGTCACCGGTGAGTTCGGAGCCGTCCGGGCCGGTGATACGGACGGTGTCGCCCTGGAGAAGCGGCGAGAACTCCTCGACGGTCAGGCCGAGGACATCCCTGAGCGGGCCCGGATAGCCCCCCTCGTGCACGGCGTCGTGCTCGTCGACGATGCCGGAGAAGTACGACACGACGAGCGTGCCGCCGTTCTCGACGTACGCGCGCACATTGGCCCCGGCCGCCTCCGTCATCAGGTACAGGGCGGGCACGACGACAAGGGGATACCTCGACAAGTCGGCTTCCGGGTGGGCGAAATCGACCGTGAGGTGGCGGTCGTACAGGGCCTCGTAGAAGGAGTCGGCGCGTTCGCGCGCGTCGTGGTCCTCGGTGGGGCGCCACTGGAGGTTCTGCGCCCACCAGGAGTGCCAGTCCCACAGGACGGCGACATCGGCCTCGGTGCGGCTTCCGCGCAGGGGGCTCAACGAGTCGATGGAGGCGCCGAGTTCAACGACCTCGCGCCAGACGCGGGTCTCGGTGCCGCCGTGCGGGAGCATCGCCGAGTGGAACTTCTCGGCGCCGCGCCGGGACTGCCGCCACTGGAAGAACAGGGCGCCGTCGGAGCCGCGGGCGACGTGCGCGAGAGAGTTGCGAGCCATTTCGCCGGGGGCCTTCGCGGGGTTGCGGGGCTGCCAGTTGATGCCCGATGTGGAGTGCTCCAGGAGCAGCCAGGGGGAGCCGGAGGCGACGGAGCGGGTGAGGTCGGCGGCCATCGCGAGGTTGACGTGGGTGCGGCGGCCGTCGGTGATCAGATAGTGGTCGTTGGTGACGATGTCGACCTCACGGCCCCAGGCCCAGTAGTCGACGGAGTCGCACTGGCTGAGCGCGGTCATGAAGTTCGTCGTGACCGGGACGCCGGGTGACAGCCGGTGCAGGATGTCCCGCTCCGCCACGAAGTTCTCGCGCATGGTGGCGTCGGCGAACCGCTTGTAGTCCAGCGCTTGGGCCGGGTTGCCGACCGTGGGCGCGAGCCGCGGCGGGTTGATCTGCTCGAAGTCCGCGTAGCGCTGGCCCCAGAAGGCCGTTCCCCAGGCTTCGTTGACTCCGTCGACCGTCTGGTACGTCGTCGCCAGCCAGCGGCGGAAGTGGGCGGCGCAGGAGTCGCAGTAGCAGGCCGAGACCGGGACGCCGTACTCGTTGTGCACGTGCCACATCGCCAGCGCGGGGTGGTCGCCGTAGCGTTCGGCGAGCTGTGTGGTGATGTTGGCGGCGGCGGCGCGGTAGTCGGCGTTGCTGTGACAGATGGCCGCGCGGGAGCCGAACTCGTAGCGCACACCCTCCGCGGTGACCGGCAGGGCGTCGGGGTGGGCCCGGTAGAACCAGGCGGGCGGGGCCACGGTGGGTGTGCCCAGGTCGGCGCGGATGCCGTTCTCGCGCAGCAGGTCGAGCAGGCGGTCGAGCCAGCCGAAGTCGTACTCCCCGGGCGATGGCTCCAGGAGCGCCCAGGAGAAGATCCCGACGCTCACCATGGTGACGCCGGCCTCCCGCATCAGCCGGACGTCCTCGTGCCAGACGCTTTCCGGCCACTGCTCGGGGTTGTAGTCCCCACCGAAGGCGAGCCTGGTGAGGCCCCTGGGGGTGGTCTCCGGCATGGATCTCTCCCGTTTGGTCGATCATTTGGGAACGTGCACACACATCCTGAGCGGTGCGAGCCCAACATAACCGCACAGCAACAACCATTGACAAGTGTCCGGGATGTTTCTCTACTGTGAACGCTCACAGAAGCATGGCAGGTCCTCGCGACGGGCGAGGACCCTGGTCAGGGGAGAGATCCATGCCCAACACGAAGCGCCGGCGGCTCTTTGTCAGAAGTGCAGCCACCACCGTGGCCGTCGCCCTCGGCGCGACCGCCCTCGCCGCCTGCGGCTCGTCCGACGACGACAGCGAGACCGAATCGGGGCCGGTCTCGCTGACGTACTGGACCTGGACGCCCGGCATGGACAAGGTCGTCGACCTGTGGAACAAGGGCCAGGGCAAGAAGGACCAGATCACCGTCACGGTGAAGAAGCAGGCGTCCGGCGACACACTGGTCACCAAGATCCTCACCGCACACAAGGCGGGCAAGGCGCCCGACCTGGTGCAGGCCGAGTACCAGGCGCTGCCGACGCTGGTCAGCAATGACGCGCTCGCCGACATAGCGGGTGAAGTCGGCGCCGCGAAGGGCAAGTTCGCCGAGGGTGTCTGGCAGCAGACCACGCTGGGCACGGACGCGGTCTACGCGGTCCCGCAGGACATCGGGCCGATGATGTTCTACTACCGCGAGGACCTCTTCAAGAAGTACGGCCTGACGGTTCCGACCACCTGGGACGAGTTCGCCGAGACGGCCCGCGCGCTGAAGAAGAAGTCCCCGGACACCGACCTCACCACCTTCTCCGCCAACGACTCCGGCCTCTTCGCGGGCCTCGCCCAGCAGGCCGGCGCCAAGTGGTGGACCACCGAGGGCGAGAAGTGGAAGGTCGGCATCGACGACGCGGCGACGCAGAAGGTCGCCAAGTTCTGGGGTGACCTCGTCAAGGAGGGCGCCATCGACAACCAGCCCATGTACACCCCGGCCTGGAACAAGGCGCTGAACACCGGCAAGCAGATCGCCTGGGTCTCCGCGGTGTGGGCGCCGGGCACACTGACCACGGCCGCTCCCGACACCAAGGGCAAGTGGGCCATGGCCCCGCTCCCCCAGTGGTCCGCGAGTGAGAACGTCACCGGCAGCTGGGGCGGCTCCTCCACCGGTGTCACCACGGACTCCCAGCACAAGGAGGCCGCCGCGAAGTTCGCCGCCTGGCTCAACACCGACGGCGAAGCTCTCAACGCCCTGGCGAAGGAGGGCGGCATCTACCCCGCCTCCACGTCCGCCCAGCTCAGCGGCGCCTTCCAGACCCCGCCGGACTACTTCTCCAACCAGGCGGACTTCTACACCCAGGCCGCCAAGATCGCGGAGACCACCGCGCCGTCCGCGTGGGGCCCCAACGTCAACGTCGCCTACACGACCTTCAAGGACGCGTTCGGCGCCGCCGCCAAGAACAAGTCGGACTTCACCGCCGCCCTGAAGACGATGCAGGACGACACGGTCGCCGACATGAAGAAGCAGGGCTTCGGAGTCTCCGAGTGACCAGCGCACGCCGGAAGTCGTACGGGGTCAAGGGGGCCCCGTACGCTTTCCTCCTCCCCGCGGTCGTCCTGTTCCTCCTGTTCTTCGCGCTGCCCATCGGCTACGCGCTCTGGCTCAGCTTCCGCAAGGTGAAGGTCTCGGGCCTCGGTCTGGGCTCCGGCGCCCGTACAGAGGTCTGGGCCGGTCTGGAGAACTACACCGACGCCCTCACCGACAGCGAACTCGTGGACGGCGCGCTGCGTGTGCTGGGCTACGGCTGCATCGTCGTCCCGGTGATGCTGGGCCTCGCCCTGCTGTTCGCGCTGATGCTGGACTCCGACAAGGTGCGGCTCGCCCCGTTCACCCGGCTCGCGATCTTCCTGCCGTACGCCATTCCCGGCGTGGTGGCGGCACTGCTGTGGGGCTTCCTCTACCTGCCGGACGTCAGCCCCTTCTACTTCGTGCTCGACAAGCTGGGTCTGCCGCAACCGGATCTGCTGGACGGCGGTCCGCTGTATCTCGCCCTGTCGAACATCGCGGTCTGGGGCGGCACCGGCTTCAACATGATCGTCATCTACACCTCGCTGCAGGCCATCCCGGTCGAGGTGTACGAGGCGGCGAAGCTGGACGGCGCCACGCCGCTGCAGATCGCACTGAGGATCAAGATCCCGATGGTGGCGCCCTCGCTGGTGCTCACCTTCTTCTTCTCGATCATCGCGACGCTCCAGGTGTTCAACGAACCGACCACCCTCAAGCCCCTCACCAACTCCGTGTCCACGACCTGGAGTCCGCTGATGAAGGTGTACCAGGACGCCTTCGGCAAGGGCGACATCTACGCGGCCGCCGCCCAGGCCGTGATCATCGCCCTCGTCACCCTCGTCCTGTCCTTCGGCTTCCTGCGGACCGCGAACCGTCGTACCAAGCAGGAGGCAGCACGATGAGTTCTCTTGCCGTCCGCAAGGCCTCGCCGGCCGCGGGCACCACGCCCGGCACCGCCCAGGGCCCGCCGTTGCGCCGCCGTATCGCGCTCGTGCCGACGATCACGCTGCTGATCGGCGCGCTCTACTGTCTGCTGCCCGTGGCGTGGGTGGTGATCGCGGCCACCAAGTCCGGCGGCGAGTTGTTCTCCACGTTCACGTTCCTGCCGGGCAGCGGCTTCGCCGACAACATCAAGGACCTCAACGCCTACCGCGACGGCGTGTACTGGAAATGGATGGGCAACTCCGCCATGTACGCGGGCCTCGGCGCCCTCCTGTCGACGGTCGTGTCGGCGTTCAGCGGCTACGCGCTGGCGATCTACCGCTTCCGCGGCCGGGAGACGGTCTTCAACGTGCTGCTCGCGGGCGTGCTGATGCCGCCGGTGATCCTCGCCATCCCGCAGTACCTGCTGCTGGCGAAGGCCGACCTCACGGACTCGTACCTGTCCGTGCTGCTGCCGCTGATCCTGTCGCCGTACGGCGTCTACCTGGCCCGGATCTACGCCACCGCCGCCGTGCCGACCGATGTGGTCGAGGCCGGGCGGATGGACGGGGCGGGCGAGTGGCGGATCTTCACCCGGGTCGCGCTGCCGATGATGGTCCCGGGACTGGTGACGGTGTTCCTGTTCCAGTTCGTGGCCGTGTGGAACAACTTCCTGCTGCCGTTCATCATGCTCAGTGACGACGAGAAGTTCCCGATCACGCTCGGTCTGTACACGCTCCTGGAGCAGGGCGCGAACACCCCGGCGCTGTACACCCTGGTGATCACCGGCGCCCTTCTCGCCGTCATCCCGCTGGTCGCGCTCTTCCTGGTCATCCAGCGGTTCTGGAGTCTCGATCTCCTCTCCGGAGCCGTAAAGTCATGACCATGAGCAATACGGGGGGCCGGCGCAAACCGCCGACGATCCATGACGTGGCACGCGAGGCAGGGGTCTCCCGGGGCACCGTCTCGCGGGTGCTCAACGGCGGGCACTACGTCAGCCCCACCGCCCAGGAGGCGGTCAACGCCGCGATCCGCAAGACGGGTTACGTCGTCAACCGGCACGCCCGTTCGCTGATCACAGGGCGTTCGGACTCGATCGGCTTTCTGCTGACGGAGCCGCAGGAGAAGCTCTTCGAGGACCCGAACTTCAATGTCCTGCTGCGGTGTTGCACCCAGGCGCTGGCCTCGCACGACATCCCGCTGCTGCTGATGCTGGCCGGCACAGAGGACGAGCGGCGCCGGATCACGCGGTACATCACGGCCGGTCACGTCGACGGCGTGCTGGTGGTGTCCAGTCACTCCGCCGACCCGGTCGCCGAGGAACTACGCCAGGCGGGGGTGCCCCTCGTCCAGTGCGGCAAGCCCATGGGGCGCGGCTCCAAGGTGAGTTATGTGGCCGCCGACGACCGGGACGGCGCCCGGGACATGGTGCGCCATCTGCTGTCGCTGGGCCGCCGCCGCATCGGTGTCGTGACCGGTCCGCTGGACAGCCCGGGCGGTGTCGATCGCCTAGCCGGGTACAAGGAGGTGCTCACCGAGTCGGGCGTCGAGATCGACGAGCGCCTCATCGTCTCCGGCGACTACAGCCGGGCCAGCGGCGAGGCCGGCGCCGAACGGCTGCTGGCGCAGGCCCCGGACATGGACGCCGTGTTCGTGGCCTCCGACCTGATGGCGCAGGGCGCCCTGACGGCACTGCGCCGGGCGGGCCGCCGGGTTCCCGAGGACGTGTCCGTCGGCGGCTTCGACGACTCCACCGCCGCGACGGAGTCCACCCCCGCCCTCACCACGATCCGCCAGCCCTACGACCGGATCAGCAACGAGATGGTCCGTGTGCTGCTCGCCCAGATCGGGGGCGAGGACCCGGCGGCGGTGATCCTGCCGACGGAGCTGGTGAAGCGGGGGTCCACGTGACGGCGGAGCGGAGCAACCGGTCAGGATCCAAGAAGCCACCCGCCGCTCCCCCGTCCTAGCGTGAAATCAGCGCCGCAACCCGTCGGCGCGAACCCGGCGCGAATCGTCGGGGCACGCTTCACGGAGGAGTCCGTCATGACCGCCGGTGTGAACACGATCATCTACCCCGTCAAGGACATCACCCGGGCGAAAGCCCTGTTCAGCGCCCTGCTGGAGGTGGAGCCGTACGCCGACGAGCCCTACTACGTCGGCTTCAAGGCCGCCGGCCAGGACGTCGGCCTCGACCCGAACGGGCACGCCAAGGGCATGACCGGACCGGTGCCCTACTGGACCGTGACCGACATCCGCTCCCGTCTCGCGGCCCTGCTCGACGCCGGTGCGGAGCTGCTCCAGGACGTCAAGGACGTCGGCGGCGGGCGGCTCATCGCCTTCGTGAAGGACGCGGACGGGAACCTGGTCGGGCTCCTTCAGGATCCTGCCTGAGCCGGCTTCGAGTGCCGTTCAAGTGTTGATGCATGTGCATTAACATTGGGTGTATGGCAGTCGACACGGCCGAGGCCCGGCTCGAGGAACGCTGGCGGGACATCCTGTCGGTGCACGCGCGCACGATGTGCGAGATCGACCGGGTGCTGCACCCGCACGGGCTGGGGGCGAGCGATTTCGAGGTCCTCGACATCCTCGCCTCCGCCTCGCCCGAGGAGGGCGACCAGTGCCGGGTGCAGAACCTCGTCGGCCGGGTCCATCTCAGCCAGAGCGCACTGTCCCGGCTCATCGGCCGACTGGAGAAGGACGGCCTGGTGGAGCGCTCGGTCTGCATGGAGGACCGGCGCGGCGTATGGGTCACCCTGACCGCCAAGGGCCGCGACCTGCACGCGGGGGTGCTACCGCTGCAGCGGGCGGTGCTGGCCCGCATGCTGGGCGGCTGAGGCGCGGGCCGGTCGCCCCGCTCACCCGCGCGGGCGGGCCAGCAGGGTGCGGACTCCCTCCGAGGTGAGTGTCAGCGGATGCCGGGAGGCCCCGTCGATGGTGAGGGCCAGATCGTCGGTGGGCCACTGTGCGGCGAGGGCACCCAGCGGTACCAGCCGGTAGCGGGAGACGAAGGGCAGCAGACCGGCCAGCTCCGGTTCCGAGGTGAACACGGGCACGGTCGGTTCGCCTCCCGGGTGCTCGATGACCGGCAGCGCCACGGCGCCGGGATCGGTGGCGTCCTCGTCGCTGACGTCGTCGGGCACGGGCACGAGCACCTCGCTGCTCGCGAGCGCGTCCAGCGCCGCCGTGTCCTCGGTGTTCTGGGCCAGCACGTCCAGCGCGCGCTGGGCCGCGGTGGCGGTGGTGCGGGGTGTCTCCATGGCAGCTTCCCTGGTAGCGGCGGTCGTACGGCCTGTTCGGAACAGATGCGCGCCCTGCTCGCGTACCCCATCCGGAGCAGCGCATTCATCCGGGATCAGGGGATCAGCGGGATGTGGTCCGAGGGCAGGCCGAGTCGGTCGCAGCCGACCCGCCGGTACAGCGGCTCGGCCATGCTCGGGCCCACATGTGTCCAGTACGTGGCCGCGTCCCGGAAGTAGCGCTGCATCCGCTCGCCGTCGCGGGCGTGCCGGGAGCCGGCCGTGCGGAAGAGGATGCCCTGCAGCACGTCCCAGACCATACGTCCGGCGTTCAGGAACATCAGCGCGAGCCGGTTGTCCTCGGCCACGGTGAAGGGGGCCTCGCCGCTGGCGTTGCGATGGCAGGTTTCCATCCAGTCCTCGGCGGTGCGCCGCAGCGCGGCCTCGGCCGTGTGGACGACGCCGAGCGCCTCCCCCAAGTGCCGCTGGTAGTCGTGGAGTTCAGACCGGGTGCGGTCGGGTTCCAGGACGAGGGGACGGGCGGCGAGGATCCGGGCGTACTCGTCGGCGGCGGCGTACGCGGTGCCGACCATGATGGCGGCCAGCTCTCCGTGGAAGAAGCTCGGCGCGCGCCCGGCGTACATGGGGTTGCCGTGCAGCCGGGATCCGGTGCTGCCGTCCTCCACCGGCAGGTCAAGCAGGCTCGCCTCGATCGTGCAGTACGCGGGGATGCGGGCCTGTTCCATATGGATGCTGTTGGATCCGCTGCCGCGCAGGCCGAGCACGCCGTACCAGTCGTCCAGGACCGTCCACACCGAGCGCGGGGCGACGAACAGCACCGGCGGTCCCGGCGGGTCGCCGGGCTTCTCGGGGGCACGCAGGGTCTGGCCGACGTAATGCGTGGAATAGGGCGCGCCGGAGGAGTACGGCCAGGTGCCGTCGAGGACGATCCGGCCCTCGCCGTCGGGCTGTGCGACGCCGATGGGCATGACCGTGGAAGCCGCCCGGAACTCGCCGTCGGCGCCGAAGATCTCGTCCTGGGCCTTCTCCTCGAAGACCGAGGCGACCTGGAGGACGTGCGCGGCGGCGAGCGACAGGGCCCAGCCGGTGGAGGGACAGCCGCGGGCTATCTCGGTGACCACGCGGTAGAACACGGGCAGGGCGAACTCGTAGCCGCCGTACCGCCGCGGCTGGAGGATCCGGTAGAAGCCGGCTCGCAGGAAATCGTCGTGGGTGTCCTTGGGGTAGTGCGTCAACCGTTCGGTCTCCGGCTGGCGTTCGAGCAGCGCGGGCCGGAGCGCTGCGGCCCGTTCGATGATCTCGCGTTCGGTCAGTCCGGGTTCGGGAGCGGCGATCACGGTGCCTCCTGAGGTGTGGGGCCCTGTCCGTTCGTGACGCGATATGAGCGATTGAACACGGCAAGTGGTCCGGGGTACCGACCGGATACCGCCAACTAGGCCGTGTATCGAAAGTGGATCTTGACCCATGAATGATCGTGGTTCATGGGGCGGGAGATCTCACGGATGAACAGTGGGCCGTGCTGGAGCCGTTGCTGCCGAACGGGGACGAAGACGGGACGGCACCTGGCACCGGGTCCTTACCCGGCGCCATGCCTTGGCTGATGCGAAGGGTGCGATCACGTGGGACTTTGTCCTCACCGAGCCTCGTGATCACGGACTGGGACGCTCGCGCGGCGGGTTCACCACCAAGCTGCACGTGGCTGTCGAGCAGGGCCAGAAGCCTCTATCGAGGCGACCGTCCTCGTCGCAGCCATCAACGAGGGGCTGTGATCGAAGTATTGGGAATACACGCCGGGCCCTACGATGCGGGCCATGGAGTGCTTTGACACCTGGCGTACACGTCGCTGAGGAGCCCGGCTCACCGCCGATCCTGTGGCAGGGAGCGGGCCGACCGATGCCCTTGTTCCGCCCGGGTATCAAGCCCTCAGCCTGAGAGGCGCACTTCGTGCTCATCCGCGCATTCACCCAGCACGACCTGGCACCACTCACCGAACTGACCATCGACACGTTCCGGCCGATCTACGAGGAATCCTTCCGCCCCTTGATGGGCGAGGCCGTCTTCGCCGTTCAGCACGGCGACTGGCGCGGCGACTACCGCAAACAGGTCGCCGAACTCCATGCACCCGAACGGCACACGTACGTCGCCATCGCCGAAGCCGAAGCCGAAGACAGCATTGCGGGCTACGTGGCATGGGGCGTCGATCCGGCCCGCAAGAAGGGCGAGATTACGATCCTCGCCGTCGCCGCCCAGCACCGCCGACACCACGTGGGCACGGCACTGTGCGAGCACGCCTTCGAACAGATGCGGGCCCTCGGTGCCGAGGTCGTCGAGATCGGCACCGGAGGAGACCAGTTCCACGCACCGGCCCGAGCCTTCTACGAGGCGCTCGGATGCACTCCCCACCCACTCACGGTCTACTTCCGTCAACTCTGACAAACCCCGGGCGGGGGCACTTGGGCCTGGGGCGTGCCTCGTGCGCCGTTCACCGGCATCACTGGACGGTGCCGGTCTCGGTACGTCGGCCGCCCGCGCGTTCGCCACCGATCCGCGCGCGGAGGCGCCGCCCGTCGAACCCGGAGCGCGGCTGCACTGAGGTCCAGCGGGCGGGCTTCGGCCGGCTGATCATGCTGGCGCACCCCGAGTCGGACGATTCCGACCGGCTGCTGGCGGCGGCCAAGTGCGCGGCGTTCCTGACCGCGTACAAGGAAGGCAGCTTCCGCTGTCTCCTGATCGCGGCCGACCGGATCTGACCGAGTGCCCTGTCGCGATCACGCCGCCTGCGTCCAGAGGTACAGGTGCCAGTCCTGGTCGTTGGCGAGAGGGTCGGCGGTGTGTGCGGCCCTGCCGTCGACGGTGGACGGCATGACGAAGGCGCAGGTGGCGGAGCCGTCCTCGCGGTAGGTGGCCATGTTGGCGCGGAGGATCGCCTCGGCGAGCCGGTCGGTGCGGTCGGTGCGCAGATCGGTCGGCAGGCGCAGGAGGGTGGCCGCGGTCAGGCTGCTCCAGTAGTGGGGGAAGACGTCCCCCCAGAGGCGGTCGGCGCCGAACCAGAAGCCGTCCCAGTGGCGGATCGCCACTCCGTGCAGCCGGGCGTGGGGCTGCGGCCCGCCGAAGGCCAGCAGCCAGGGCAGCCGTTCGGCGACGGCGTCGTGGAAAGCGGGGTCACCGGTGACGGTGTGGGCGTCGGTGAGAAGGTCGACGAGGGGCGCCACGATGGACTGCTCGTAGTTGACCTCGTGGGCGGGCAGTTGCCTGCCCAGGCGGACGAACTGCCGGGCGCTGTCGACCAGTTGGTCCCGCAGCGTGCGCGCGCGGTCGCTCTGTCCGCTGGCGTCCAGGCTGTCGCACACGTCAAGGACCGCCGGGGACAGGCCGATGGACAAGTGCAGGGCGCCGCCGAGGGCGTAGCTGCGTTCGAGGATGCGGGCGGCGCGGTCGAGGTCGTCGGTCCGGCCGTGGGCGCGGTGCCGGTCGTGGAAGAAGCGGGCCAGCCATGGCATGTCGTACAACCGGACACCGGTGTGGTGGTCCTGGGAGCCGCGTCGCGGGGCGTCATTGTCGTCGAGCAGATAGCGGCAGGCGAACCGGGACCAGCCGTCCAGCAGGGGGTCGATCTCCTCCGGGTCCGCCCAGCCCCGGGCAGCGGCGGCCTGGAGCAGCAGCGGCATGGCGATCCGCTCGGAGCCGTCCGTCCAGTCCGACCAGCCGTTGGTCGACTGGGTCAGGCCGGTGCGGGTGTCGACGGGGACGAAGGCGTGGGCGAGCAGTCCGGGGCGTTCTCTGGCCTGCTGGTACCGCGTGATGTACGCGACCCGGCGCCGTACCATCTCGTCCAGCGGCAGGTGGAACAGCACCTCGGTGCGGGCTCCGTCATCGATGTCCAGCGTGTAGCTGCCGTGCCGGGCGGCCTGGACCCGGATGCGGCCCTCGGCGTCCGGCTCAACCTTCACGGCCGAGTCCGTGGCGGTCACCGTGGAGGCCTCGACGACGATCGGTTCCCCGAGTTCGGCGGCGTAGGCGGAGAACACGGCCGGCGGGCGGGTCGCGGCGGTGAAGTCCTCGACCGAGGCGTACCAGCCCAGCTCCCACTCCACGGTGAGCGACTCCCCCGCTGCCAGGCGGAGTGCGGGCTGGCCGCCGAACGCCTGGGGATTGCGGGCCCGGTCGGTGACCAGCAGGACCAGGTGACCGCGGACATGGGAACTCGACTTCAGGTTGCGCGACTCCACCGAGTACGCCCGCACCGCCCCTTCGCGGACGATCAGCCCCAGACTGCGGCCCTCCCCCGACATCGGCTGCGCCAGCGCCCACGCCCATGTCCCGCCGGTGAACAGGTGGGCGTGGACTGCCTGGTTGAGGGAGGACTCGGCGTTGCTGTACAGGTCGGCGAAGGGGGTCTGGATGCCGAGCCCGGTGATGGTGAGCGGTTCGGGTGCGCTGTTGACGACTGAGTACCGCTCGCACAGCACCTCTCCGCGCACCGAGCGCCGTATCTCCACGCGTACGCCGTCCAGTAGCGGGTGCACCGCTTCGATCTCGCCGTCCGCCGCGCGCAGTTGGGCGGGCGTGTGCCAGCGGGCTCCGCCCCGGTCGGTGACCAGATGGCCCGAACCCCACTGGTGCTCCACCGAGTGCCACGGGGTCACATCGGTGTCGAGCAGGAATCGGCGGGCCGGGTCCCGTTCGTCGGTGAACTGCACGGGGGCTGCCGTTATGGGGTCGAGCGTGGCGTGGCCGGGCCCGAAAGTGAGGGCTTCCGGGACCTTGAGACCGGCAGGCAGCAAGGAGTGGACCTCTCTTCAGTGATCGTGGGCCGGATCGCCGCTAGTAGCTGAGTGCGGCGCTCCAGTCCCCGCGGCCCCGGCGGGTCAGGTCGAGGATGTGCCACACCGGGCTGTTCAGGTCGATGCCTCGCTCGTCGATGTCCTCGGACATCCGGGGGTGCACGGAGTAGAAGTGGCGCACCGCCCCGTCGTCGTCGCGGGTGAACACGGACACCGTCGAGTCCTGGTAGCCCTCGGTGTCCTCGCTGCCCAGGTCGTATTTGAAGGTGCCGGCCCCGGCGCCGAGCAGGCGCAGATTCGTCCACTTCCGGTTCCGGGCGTGCGCGCGGAGGGCGGGCAGGTCGGCAGCGGCGACGATCACGAGGTCGACGTTCTGCGCGATGTGGCGGGCCACGCCGTTGAACCCGTCGCACCACATCGTGCACATGGGGCACGGCTCGGTCTGCTTCTTGCCGTACATGAGGTGGTAGACGATCAGGTCACGCCCGGGCCGGGTGAACAGTTCCCCCAGGCGCACGGTCCGCACCGGTGTGTCACCGGCCTCCAGATCAGCCGGGCCCTCCTCGAACACGTAGTCGTCGACGACGGGCCCCAGCGGCAAGCGGCGCCGCAGGTCGGCGACGCGTTCGCGGTGCCGCATCAGCTCGATCTCGGCCTGCCGCAGCTCCTCTCGGGCGCTGACATATTCGGCCGACTCCCCGGTGAGATTGGTCTGACGCATCGCTGCCTCCGCCCAGGTGCTGTCCGACGGCCTCGATCGGCTCCGCCTCACCACGGTATGCCTGCGGGCCGGGATCGTCAGGGCGAGAGGACAAGATCGTCGTCGCGACCACTTCCTCTCATTCTGGATTATCAAATACAGAATCTGGTAGCGTCGCTCTCATGGGTAGGCCACGATCCTTTGACGAGACCGCGGTGCTCGACGCCGCGGCGGCGGAGTTCCGGGTGCACGGCTTCGCCGACACCTCGACCGAGCAGCTCTGCGAGGCGGCGGGGGTGCGGCGCAGCAGCCTCTACAACGCCTTTACGTCGAAGGACGAACTGTTCGTGCGCGCACTGGAGCGGTACGTGACTGTGTTTCGTGAGCGCCGGGCGCAGGTGCTCGCCGATGACCAGCTCAGCGGGGGCGAGCGGCTTCGCGTCCTGATGGAGGACGTCGCCGAGGAAGAACGCGCAGCACGCGAGCAGGGGCATGCGGCCGGATGCATGGTCGCGAACAGCCTGATGACCCCGGACCTGCGCACGCGGGACGAGCGCGTGGCCCGCATCCTCGATCGGGACCTGCGCGAATTCCTGAGCCTCCTCGAGGGAGCGATCCGGGCCGGGCGCATCGATGGCAGCATCCGAGCAGATGCCGATCCGCACGAGGGCGCCTTGCTGGTGACGACGGTCATCGCCGGGCTGCGCGTGACCGCACAGACGGGGATCGAGTCCGAGCTGCTGCGGCATATCGCACTCAATGGCCTGCGCTCACTCCTGAGCTGAGACCGTGCACCCCCAGTCGCCCGGCATCCGCTTGCCCACATTTTGGATTTCGCGATACAGAAAAGCAGCGCTCGGCACCAGACGCAGCTGAACGCGTCCAGTCGGGCCACCTATTTCAAGAGGAGACGCATGACCGTCACACTGATCACCGGGGCCAATAAGGGCATCGGTTTCGAGACAGCCAAACAGCTTCTGGAGTTGGGCCACGATGTCTACATCGGCGCGCGTGATGTCGAGCGAGGAGAAAAGGCCGCGGCAGCACTTGGCGCACGATTCGTTCAGCTCGATGTGACCGACGACGCCTCGGTGAACAGCGCGCTGGCGACGATCGGTTCAGCCGAGGGCCGGCTCGACGTGCTGGTGCACAACGCCGGCATCTTGGGGCACGGAGTCACCGACGGCCCCACGGCTCTGCGAGTGTTCAACACCAACGCCGTGGGAATCGTGCGCGTCACAGAGGCGGCACTTCCCCTGCTGCGGAAATCCTCGAATCCCACCGTGGTCACCGTTTCGAGCAGCGCCGGGTCATTTTGGGCAGTGAACAACCCCGACCGGCCGGAGTTCCACCTGCCGCTCGCGCTCTACTCCGCGTCCAAGTCAGCAGCGACCATGCTGACGATCCAGTACGCCAAGTCTCAACCGGGCATCAAGTTCAACGCCGTTGAGCCCGGCACCACCGCCACCGATATGACCGCGGCTTTCGGAATCCGAAGGGCACCGGAAGAGAGCGCCAGAACCGTCGTACGTTTGGCGACTCTCGACGCGGACGGTCCGACAGGAACGTTGCAAGATGAAACCGGGAAATTGCCCTGGTAGGCGTGTGCCCGACAAACACCTGGGGGCCGCCCCTTCGGCACATACGGCCGCGCCCCGGCCAGGCGGCCGGGGCGCGGCCCCGTCACGCTCACCGCGGGCGTCCGCAACAACCAGGCCCTCGATCGAAGGACTCGCTCTCTCCCCGGCCGGCAGCAGTTTTTCCTTTCTGTGGACAAAGTGTGGACGCACAGAAGCCAAGTCCCTACGCTGAGCGTCGCTTTGCCACAGAAGTCTGCGTGAGCCGCCGTACAACGCAGGAGGAAGAGTGAAGCCACCCCCCGAGCGCCACGACACCCCCGGGCACACACCCCGCCCCGTCCGTCACAGAGTTCGAAGAGCCACCGGGCTGCTGCTCACCGCCCTCCTCGGCGGCGCCCTCGTCACGCCCGCCGCGGCCGACGACGATCCCCGGCCCTTCGCCGACCTCCCGCCGCAGGAACCAGGCGTCACCCTGCGGGTGTTCGACATCCAGTCCCCGCTCAGCAAACTGTGCGATCTCAAGCCCGCACAGACTCCCAACGTCGACAAGCTGATTCCGACGGCCGACTGGACGTCCACCGACGGCTTCGGGTTCAGCGACAACTTCGTGTCGCAGATCATCGGCAACCTGAACGTGCCCGAGGCGGGCGCGTACGCCTTCCGGCTGATCAGTGACGACGGGTCCCGGCTCTTCCTCGGCGACCAGCAGGTCATCGACCACGACGGGCTGCACGGCGCCGAGCCCAAGGACGGCGAGATCACCCTCAACGCGGGCTACCAGGCGCTGCGCATCGACCACTTCGACGCCGGCGGCGGTCAGCAGGTCACGCTGCAGTGGAAGCCGCCGGGGGCAACTGAGTTCACGGTCGTGCCGAACTCCGTGCTGAGCACGGACGCCGGGGTCGTCAGGGTCACGGCTCCCGGGCGCAAGGAGTGCGAGGGGACGTACGACACCCCGGGCGACGGGCTGCCCCTGACCGAGGTCAACCCCGGCTACAGGCTGACGAATCTGCGGCCCGAGGGCTTCGAGCCGCAGGTGTCCGCGATGGACTGGCTGCCCGACGGCCGGCTCGCGATCTCCACTTGGGGCGGCAGTGAGCAGACCAAGGGCGAGGTGTACCTCCTGGACCACGTCACCGGCGACACCGGACCCGACAAGGTCACGTACAAGAAGATCGCCGACGGGCTCAAGGAACCCATGGGCATCAAGTACGTGGGCGGGAAGCTGTATGTGTCGGAGAAGCATCAGCTGACCGAGCTGAATGACACCAACGGTGACGATGTAGCGGATGAGAAGAAGAAGATCGCCGAGTGGCCGTTCGGCGGGAACTTCCATGAGTTCGCCTTCGGACTGCTCTACGACAAGGGCGACTTCTATCTGAACCTGTCCGTCGCCATCAACTACGGCGGCGCCACCACCGACCCGCAGCCAGCCCCGAACCGCGGCACCACCATCAAGGTCAACAAGGCCACGGGCAAGGTCAGTTACCTGGCCGGCGGCCTGCGCACCCCGAACGGCATCGGCCGCGGCCCCGACAACGAACTGTTCGTCACCGACAACCAGGGCGGCTGGCTGCCCGCCTCCAAGCTGGTGCATGTCAAGCAGGGCCGGTTCTTCAACCACTACATGAACCCGGACGGCCCGTACGACGACAAGCCCGTCACCAAGCCGGTGCTCTGGCTGCCGCAGAACGAGATCGCCAACTCGCCCAGCACGCCGATGCAGTTGAAGAAGGGCCCGTTCGCCGGGCAGATGGTGTTCGGTGACGTCACCTACGGCGGACTCCAGCGCGCCGATCTCGAGAAGGTCGACGGCGAGTACCAGGGCGCGGTGTTCCGGCACACGCAGGGGCTCGAGTCCGGCATCACCCGGATCAGCGAAGGGCCCGACGGTGCGATCTACACCGCCGGTCTGGGCGCCGACGGCAACTGGGGGCAGGCGGGCAAGCTCCGCTTCGGCCTGCAGAAGCTGACCCCGAACGGCAAGACCGCCTTCGACGTCAAGACGATGCGCGCGACCCCGAACGGCTTCGAACTCACCTACACCAAGCCCCTGTCGAAGGAGACCGCGGCCAAGCTCACCGAGGGCGCGTACTCAGTCGAGCAGTGGCGTTACGCGCCGACCCCGGCTTACGGCGGACCGAAGATCGACGAGGAGTCGCTGCCGGTCACGTCGGCGAAGCTCTCCAAGGACCGCAAGAAGGTCCAGCTCACCATCCCCGGGCTCAGGACGGACCGCGTCGTGCATGTCCGCTCGCCGCGCCCGTTCTCGTCCGCCGAGGGCGAGCAGCTGTGGTCCACCGAGGCCTGGTACACGCTCAACGCCAAGCCCGGGCCCGGGCCCGATGAGCCCGTCACCACGTACGACGCCGAGTCCGGCCGCCTGTCCGGCAGCGCGGGCACCGACACCGAGCACGCCGGGTACACCGGCGGCGGCTTCGTCGACGGCTTCGGTGAACAGGGTGCCAAGGTCAGCGTGGACGTCGAGGTCGGCAAGCAGGGCGTGTACGACGTCGGGCTGCGCTACGCCAACGGCCCGCACCCCGCCCCGGGCACGAAGACGGTCAGCGTCTCCGTCAACGGCGGCGAGGCGAAGCAGACGAGCCTGCCGTCGACGGGCGAGTGGAACCGCTGGTCGACAAAGGCCGAACGCTTCGAGCTCCGCAAGGGCCGCAACACGATCACGTACTCGGTGGGCGCAGGCGACACCGGCCACGTCAACCTCGACGCGGTCGACATCCGCCGCCCAGGCGCGCGGATCGATCTGTTCTCCGGCGGCAGCATCTCCACGGCGTGGCAGCACACCGACGGCCGCAGCGCCGAATGGCCGCACACCGCCGAGAAGTCCATGGAGGTCTGCTGCGGCGACCTGCGCACGAAGCAGCACTTCGGCGACTTCAAGCTGCATGTCGAGTTCCGCGTCCCCAAGCTTCCGGACGACGTCACCGGCCAGGACCGCGGCAACAGCGGTGTCTATCTCCAGGACCGGTACGAGGTGCAGATCCTCGACTCGTACGGGGACACGGATCTCGCGAACAACGAGGCGGCGTCGATCTATCTGAAGAAGGCCGCAGACCTCAACGCCGCGAAGGCGCCGGAGACTTGGCAGACGTACGACATCACCTACCGTGCCGCGCGCTTCGACGGGGACGGCAAGAAGACGTCGGACGCGCGGGTCACGGTGATCTGGAACGGCAAGAAGGTCCACGACAACGTGGCCATCGACGGGCCGACGGGTGGCGGTGAACCCGAGTCGGCCGCGCTCGGTGCGATCCGCCTCCAGGACCACGGCAACAAGGTCCGGTTCCGCAACGTGTGGGTGGAGCCGCTGTCCTGACCGAGAACCAGAGCACACCTCGACCTTGCCGGCGGCTCATCGGGCCGCCGGCAAGGTCTTGCCCGCCTTTCGACTCGTTCTCCACGTGCCGCAACAGGCACTCGCTCATAGGCTGGCTGTAAGCGGCAGACGGCGGGTCCCGTACGCGGAAGGATGGCCGACATGACATTGCCTGCCCTCCCCGAGCAGTCCTTTCAGCGCGTGCTCTGCGTCGTCGCGCACCCTGACGACATGGAGTACGGCACATCGGCGGCCGTCGCTCGCTGGACCGCGCGCGGCATCGAGGTCGGTTATCTCCTGCTCACCCGCGGCGAGGCCGGCATGCCGAACCCTCCCGAGGAGACGGCACGCCTGCGCGTCGCCGAGCAGCAGGCCGCCTGCGCCGTCGTCGGCGTCAAGCACCTGACCGTTCTCGAACATCCGGATGGCGTGCTCGTCTACGGCCTCGACCTGCGCCGGGACATCTGCCGGGAGATCCGCCGATTCAAGCCCGACGTCGTCCTCGGCACCGGTTACGAGATCGAGACGCCCTACGGCTTCGACCAGGCCGACCACCGCGCGGCCGGGCTCGCGACGCTCGACGCGGTGCGCGACGCGGGCAACCGGTGGGTCTTCCCCGAACAGGTCGACGACGAGGACCTCGAACCGCACTCCGTGCGCTGGCTCATCGTCCCCGGACTCGCCGGCTCCGGCGCGACCCACGGCGTCGAGGTCACGGGTGAGCCGCTGCGGCGCGGCGTCGCCTCGCTCAAGGCACACGCCGCGTATCTGGCCGCGCTCCCGGACCACCCCGCCCCCGAGGACTTCATCCCTATGTTCACCGCGATGAGCGGCAAGGCCATGGGCGTCGAGCACGCCGTCCTGTTCCGCGCCCACGACCTGCAGGCACCACCGGAGTTCTTCACGGAAGCAGGGCAGGACTGACTCCTTGCGTCAAGGTCAGTCCTGCGGCGGTGAACCGACCGCCGCCGACCTGCACCCCGACGCTCGCGTCCGCCTGGGGGTTCTTGAACCACGCCGGATCCTCGCCTGCGGTGCCGTAGATCAGGCATGTGCGGCGCGGAATGCCGGGCCTGTGTCCGGTCGTGGCAAGACGTCTCGCGGTTGGCTGTCGTGTGATGGTCGATGGTGCGGCCGGTTCAGGCCTGGAACTCGGTGAGGTCGATGGTGTGGACAGTGAGCGGATAGGCGTATACCGGATGTGTCGTCTCGCGCTCGGGCGTCATGCCGAGCTTACGGATGATGTTCTCGGAGGCGTCGTCCCCCGCCCGGCTGATGCTGATGACGCGGTCGAGGCCGCGGTCCTGGAGTGCGAACTCCAGTGTGGCGTGGGCGGCTTCGGATGCGTATCCCTGGCCCCAGAACGGTGAGCCGAGCCGCCAGCTGATGGCCACGGCAGGCAGTACCTCCGGCAGGAACTCGGGCACGGACAGTCCGGTGAAGCCTGCCAGTTCACCCGAGGCCAGCAGCTCGACCGCGAAGAGCCCGAACCCTTCCTCGTCCCATTCCTCCTCCCACCGCTCGATGTCCTCTGCCGTCTGGTCCAGGTCGCGCACCGAGCCGTCGTCGATCCACTGCATGACCCGGGGGTCCGCGTGGATGTCCGCCATCGGCGCGAGGTCGTCGTCGTGCCAGCGACGCAGGAGGAGGCGGGGTGTCCGGATCTCGGTCATGGCGCCCATCCTGCCGAAGGCAGGGGCCTTACCGGTAATCCGGCGCACGCCCGTGCTGCCGCTCGGGTACGGCGCCCCGATGCCACTGTCGCAGGCGGCGCGGTTGTGACGGCGGATGTGCCCGGCATTGTGGTGGGCCCTGGGAAGAGAGCTTCCCGTGTCCCGATCAGATGACGTTGACGGCGTCGAGGAAGCCGGCGGCGAGCTCCGTGTCGCCGGTGACCGTCACGTCGCTGTCGCGCCAGGACGACCGCTGTGTGCCCCAGTCGGGGAAGGTCAGCGCGGGGGCGGTGACGTGCGCGGCGACCGGGCCATCGTATGGAGCCAGGCCGCCTGCCTCGTCGAACCACCAGGTCCCGCCGCCGGGGCCGGTGAGCGTCAGTGCGACGCGGGCGTCGAGCCCGGCGACCGGTGCCTTGGCGACCTGGTTGCTCAGTACGGCGATCATCCAGGTCAGGACCGCGCGCATGCGGTCCGCGTCGGTGGGCGGTGCGGGCCGGCCGAGGGCGGGGGCCATGTCGTGGCGCAGGTGGGTGTGGTGGTCGAAGACGAGTGCGCCGCCGATCATCAGGGCTAGGGGGTGGCGGCCGAGATCGGCCAGCGGCATCCGCACTCGGGCGGCGGGCGTGCGTCTGACAAGGGCGAGGAGCGCGTTGGCGCGCCGGCCGGCGCGCTCGTACTCGGCCATTACCTTGGCGCGGCTCCAGTCCCGTCGTCGGTCGACGGGGTCTTCGTTCGCCTGTTCCAGACTGGCGGCGAAGCTCGTGCGCAGCCCGGCGGGTGTGTAGAGGCTCCGCGCCGTCGCACCGATGTGGGCGACGACGTCGGCGATGCGCCATCCGGCTGCGGCGCTGGGCGCGGTCCATTCGTCGTCGGTGAGGCTGCTGGTGAAGTTCAGCATCTCGGTGCGTTCGGCGCGCAGGGCGGCGGCCATGTTCGGCAGGTCGGCGGGGGGCAGGCGCTTGCTCATGTCGCCTTCTTCTCTGGTGGTGCGGCGGGACGGCGGATCGCCTGCACGGCCGCGTCGTACAGGTCGAACTGGTCCACCTGTCCGCCCAGGCGCATCCACTCTTCTGTTGCCGCCTGGAGGCAGGTGATCGCCGCGGCCGCGATCGCGCGCGCCTGCAGGGCGCGGTGGTCGGAGTCGGGCAGTCGCGGCTCGATCAGCGGTGCGAACAGGTCCTGCCAGCGGGCCTGCTTCTCGGCGTGGCCGGCGCGCAGGGATTCGTTGCCGAACAGCAGCGTGGTCATCTCGAGCCGGCGCTCGGCGGTGAGGTCGATCTCCTCGAGCACCTGGAACGCCGCACGCAGCGACGTCCACGGGTCTTCGTCGGCCGGGCGCTCGGCGAGCCGCGCGGCGATCAGTTCCCCCTGCTCGGCCAGGCCGTTGAGCGCGAGGTCTTCCTTGTTGCGGAAGTAGTTGAACAGGGTCCGTTTGGAGACGCCCGCCGCGGCGGCGATCTCCTCCAGTGTCGTGTCGTCGTAACCCTTGGCCGCGAACAGTTCGACGGCGGTTTTGGTGAGGAGCGCGCGAACCACCGAGCGGGTCTGTTCCCGGAGGGGTGCCGGTTTCTGAGCCATGCACCGATGGTACATCTCTTCTTGAGATGCATTATCTTGCACTCAGTGCAAGAACATGCGTAGAGTGCAGTCATGAGCAAAATCGACTATCGCCGTCAGACCGTCATCGTCACCGGAGCCAGCTCCGGGCTCGGCGCGGAATTCGCCCGCCAGCTGGCCCGTCGCGGCGCGGATCTCGTCCTCGTCGCCCGCCGCGCGGACCGGCTCAAGGACCTGGCCGACGAACTCACCCGCGCCCACGGCGTCACGGTGACCGTCGTCGCCCGCGACCTCGGCCAGCCCGACGCCGGCCGCACCCTGCGCGCCGAACTCGAATCCCGTGGCATCCACGCCACCGGACTGATCAACAACGCCGGCTTCGGCGCCCACAACGCCCTCACCGACGAGGACCCGGACCGCCTGCAGAGCATGATCGCGCTGAACGTCAGCGCGCTGGTCGACCTCAGCCGCGCCTACATCGACCCGCTGACCTCCACCGACACCGGCATCCTGATCAACGTAGCCAGCCTGCTGGGCTTCCAGCCGACCCCGTACCTGAGCGTCTACGGCGCCACCAAGGCCTTCGTCCTCAGCTTCACCGAATCGCTGTGGGAGGAGACCCGCGGCACCGGCCTACGCGTCCTTGCCGTGTGCCCCGGCGCCACGAAGACCGAGTTCTACGACGCCGCCGGCAGCGAGACGGCCGACTACGGCGCGAAGCGAGTCACCCCCGAGCACGTCGTCAGGACCGCCCTCGACACGCTCGACCGCCGCTCCGCGCCCCCGTCGGTGATCACCAACGGCCGCCCGCTCGCCCTCGCCAGCAAGATCCTGCCGCGCCGCCTGATCGTCCGGCTCATGGGCCGCATGGCCCGCCGCTGACCGGCACTGCTCCTCCGTCGCCACCAGCAGCAGTCGCGCTCGTGCAAGGCCGTTGGGACGCCGCCCGCCTCCTGTATGCCCCCTCCCTTCAACTGCCGTACCAGACCGCTTACTTGTGGATCAGGTCGTGCCGGCCGTCTGCCTCAGGTGCGGGCCGGCGGCGAATCTTCTGGCCGGACCCGGATGAGACGTAGAATCCGGCCCGCTTTCGGCGCACCCGCGCGAGTCATTCCGACAGACGTGAACGTCGCCGCCGCCGCCGTGGTGACAGCAGTGAACGCGACGACCAACCAGACGCCCCCGACCGGGGCGTTCGTCTGCGGCGTGGCGAACCCTCCGGGCACCGCGTACACCACGAGCCGGTCTCCTACCTCCGCGCCGGCAGGGCACGCCTTCCCCAGCGGAACGAAGTCCGACTCCCTGAGGGTCCGTTCGAGTTCCGTACCGTCAAGCCGCTCCAGCGAGCACTCCCACCAGACTCGGGTGACCTTCCCCGTCGGCGCGTTCCGCTCGTGCGGAACGACCCCCGTGACGACCGTCTCCAGCCGCTTGCCCCACACGTCGAGCACGGCCTGGTCGAGAAACGCCACCAACCCCACCGCCAGCAGACACTCTGCGATCGCCGCTGCCCCGAAGTGCCAGACACCAAGGTGGATGAAACACACGCTGATCAGTGCGCACCCCGCGCCGACGAGCAACATCCCCGCGACGGCGGCCACCGTCGGGTGAGGCCACCAGGTGGGAACGATCACCACCGCGATCACGGCCAACCCGCACGTCAGCACGGAAGCGGTGACCCCCATCAGCGCACCGGCCACCCAAAGCTGCGGTCTCCCGCTCACCGACACCTCCCCCGTTGCCCAAGCGTTCCTTGCACTTTCATTCCCTGCGTGCACGCGGTCCCACCCACGTGCCGGGGGGGAAGTAGCAACTACTGACTGCTCAGAGCAGTTGGGACCGTGCTCTACTCCGGGTCCGCCTGGCGCATGGCGGGACGTGCCAGCTCGGTGATGAGGTGCTCGAGAGCGACGGTGGCAACGGTGCCGGTGGGGGCGACCTCGGGCACGACGTCGCCGGCGGAGCGGCGTAGTTCGAGCCATCCGAGGAAAGCCGCGTACGCGGCGACCGCCTGGCGCCGGGCAGTGGCGGTGTCCAGGCCCAGGTCGGTGTAGAGATCGGTGAGGTAGGCGATCCGCCGCTCGGTGACCCGGCGCAGGACCGGGGCGACGGCGGGGTGATCGGCGTGGGCGACGATCGCCGACTCCAGACCGTTGATGTCTTCCTGCCCCAGCGCGAGGGTGAACAGTGCCGTCAGCCGCTGCCGTGGGTCGGTGATATCGCCCAACGCCGCGATCAGCGCTGTGGTGTCGTCCCGCTCCCACGCCTCCAGCGCAGCCGTCAGCAGCGCGTCGCGATCCTTGAAGTGCCAGTAAAAGCTGCCCCGTGTCGCCGCCAGCTCGCCCGCGAGCGCGTTGACCGACACTGCCCCGACTCCGCCGCGTGCCATCGCGCGCAGCGCCGCGGTCGACCAGTCCTGCGGGGTGAGGTTCCTCCTAGCCATGTCCGTACAGTACTGTATGGTCACTCCATACAGGGGTGTACGGTGCGGCTGGGGGAGCAGTATGAAGCTGACGAAACTCGCTGGCGGGACGGCCTCAGTCGGCCTTGGAGCGGTCGGGGCACTGCATGGGATCTGGACCTTCTCTCCCTGGCCCCTGGCCGACCGTGCCGAGTTCGCCCGTACGGTCGTCGGGGTCGCCGAAGCGGATCTCCCCAGCCCGGAGTTGACGGCCGCAGTCGCGGCAGCACTCGGGGCGGCGGCCTATGTGGTCGCGGCCCGGGCCGACTTGGTCCCGCAGTTGCCGCCACGTCGTTTGGTCCGCCAAGGCGTGTGGGGTGTCGCAGGCGTGCTGCTGCTGCGAGGTTCGATCGGCCTGGCGTCCTCCGCTCTGACCGGCCGACCGACCGATTTCACCCGCTGGGACCTGGCGCTGTACTCCCCGCTGAGTCTGGCGCTCGGTGGGTTGACGGCATACGTCGCCGCCTCCACTCGCACCCCTCAACGTCCGGACCGGCGCCATGTCATCAAGAGACTCAAGGACCCCACGAATCGAGGAAGCTGACGATGACCCGGTTGATTCCCCGACTGGTGATCGGACTGACCGCAGTGCACTTCGCGGTCGCCCTGATCGCCTCCGGCACCTTCGATGACGTGGCCCGCGACGGATTCTGGAACGCCGTCCCCGGAAACCCGCAGCGCGAGTACGAGATGTGGTTCTTCCTCGCCGGGTTCGGCCTCCTCGCCCTGGGCACACTCAGCCAACGCATTGTCCGCGAAACCGGCAGGCTCCCGGCCCAGCTGGGCTGGTACCTGCTGGCCATCGGCCTACCGCTGCAGATTCTCTATCCCGTCTCCGGCGCACCCGGCCTGATCGTGCTCGGGGTGCTGGCCCTGATCGCAGCCAGGCGGGACAGCGCGGGAGGCAGTCGCCGGACACCCCTGTCGACAACTACCGACCATGAGCAGCGCCCGTGATCATCCGGAAACTGCGCACCTCGCGCCGGGTGCGCTCGTAGACGGTGACGAGTTCGTCCTCGGTGACGTGCTGGACATGCAGTCTCTTGAGCGCCGGCGATGAGCCGGGGTCCGCCAGGAATTTCTGGACGCGGCGTCCCGGCACGTTGATGACGCGGTCGCGTGGCCTGGCACGCACTTCCGCGACGTCTCCCTTTGATCTTGCGCAGTGCGCTGCCCTCAGGACGGTGGTGAAGCGCATCTCAGGTCTGCTCTGACCCGCGCCAGAGGCACGCGGCCGCACTGTCCAGCTCAGCCTACGGGCCGCTGCTGCTGCTCGATGTACTGCTTCACGATGGTGAGCGGTGCCCCTCCGCACGCTCCGGCGAAGTAGGAGCCGGACCAGAAGTGTCCGCCCCACAGGTAGCGGCGGACGTGGTGGTCATGCTCCTTGCGCAGAAGCCGGGCGGAGACGCCCTTGAGGGAGTTGACCAGCTTGGAAAGCTGGACCTTAGGCGGGTAGTGCACCAGCAGGTGCACGTGATCGTGTTCGCCGTTGAACTGCTTCAGCTCGGCCTCGAAGTCCTCGCACACCTCTCGCATGATCTCCTCGCACCTGGTCAGCATGGCGTCGGTGAAGGCGCCGCGCCGGTATTTCGTGACAAAAACCAAGTGGACGTGCAGGTTGCAAACGACGTGACGGCCGGTACGTACATCGGGATTCGGGTCCCATCGCGGTGACATAGGCCAACTGTAATATGGTGATCGTCATGAGTGAAAGCACCTGGGTGAAGCGGCAGTTCGGGCATCGTGCTCGGCTCGCGCTGTCGCCTGCCGATGTGCGGGTGCTCGACGCGCAGGCACACGCCGCACGGGCAACGTGGAACCTGCTGCACGACTTCTGGACTATGACGCCGAAGTGCCGCCGCAGCCTGAAGGCAGCGGATGATGCGATCAGGCAGGCCCGCAAGGACTTCGACTGGCTGGCCGTACTCCCCGCCCAGGCCGCGCAGGCGGTGCTCAAGACGTACTTCCAAGCCTGGAAGAACTGCTGGGACGGGCGTGCCGAGGAACCCAACTTCAAGTCCCGCATCCGGTCGGTCATGTCCGTGGACATTCCACAGGGCCGGGACCTGAACATCGTCCGCGTGCACCGCCGCTGGGGCATGGTCCAGATTCCCAAGCTGGGCCGAGTCCACTTCCGCTGGACCAAAGACCTGCCCGCAGGCAAGCGGGCGGACAAGGAGAACCGGATCACCGGGGCCCGGCTGGTCAAGGACGCCTTGGGCTGGCACATCGCCTTTCGCGTCCAGACCCTCGAAGCCGAGCCGAAACCTCACCAGGGGCCGCAGGTCGGCATCGACGCCGGGGTGAACATCCCGCTCGCCCTCTCCGACGGCAACCACCAGGACCACGGGCGCCCGGCCCAGCTCCCCGACGGCACCTCCGACCGGGACAAGTGGCTGACGCCGAAGGAGAAGGAAAAGCTCCTGCGCCTGGAGCGCGAGGCCGCGCACCGCAGAGGTTTCCGCAAGCGCGGGCAGAAGCCCTCCCGCCGCCTGAGGCACACCTACGACCAGATCAAGCAGCTCCGAGCAAGAGCCACGCGACGAGCGCTCGACTGGCAGCACCAGACGACCACCCACCTCGCCCGTACCTACGGCACGGTCGTGGTCGAACAGCTCGACATCACGAACATGGTCAAGTCCGCTCGGGGCACCGTCGAGGAGCCGGGCACCAACGTCAAGGCAAAGGCCGGCCTGAACCGCTCCATCAGCCAGGAGGCATGGGGCCGGACGGTCACAATGCTGACGTACAAGCTCGCCCGGCACGGCGGCGAACTGGTCAAGGTTCCCGCCCCCAACACCTCCCGGCGCTGCTCGGCATGCGGCTTGCTCACGCCCGGCAGCAGGGAAGACCAGGCCACGTTCGTGTGCAAGAACCCGGATTGCGGCTGGTCGGGCAACGCCGACTGGAACGCGGCCCGGAACATCTTGCACCTGTACCGGATCGGCCACGTAGTGGCGGTCCCGGCTGCCGGAAGGTGCAGTCGTCAGGCGCGGAAACGCGTCAAGCCCGCCACCGCAAGGTAGGTGGGAATCTCCCTCCTGAGCTTGCGAAGGGAGGAGAGCACTTCAATCCAGCAGCCGTCGCCTGATCAGTTCCATCACTTCCGCCCGGCTGTACTTGCCGTTGTCGGCGGCGTTGAGGTGGTTGCCGATGCGCACCGAGACGGCGAGCAGACAGCGGGCCTCAACCTCGCTCTCGTCGGGGCAGAAGGAGGCGAACAGGGAACGCAGGTAGTCCATACGGCGGTTGTCGACGCGGCGCAGGCGCTCGGCGACGGCCGCGTCGCGGCGGGCCCACTCGCGGATCGCGATATCGGCGGCGATGCCGCGCACCGGCCCGTCGGCAGCGGCGACGATGGCGAACAGCCGCTCCAGTCTGGCCCTGGCATCTCCTCCGCCGCTGTCCACCTCTTCGATCACGCTCTCGGTGACCTCGTACTCCCAGGTGTCGAGCATTTCGGTGAGCAGCGCAGCCCGGTTGCGGAAGTATCCGTAGAAGCCGCCCTTGCTGACGCCGAGTGCCTGCGCCAGTACCTCGACCCGGACGGCTTCAGGGCCGCCCGCGGCGAGGGCCCCCAACCCTTCCTCGATCCACTTGCCGCGTGGCGTGCGGGTGGCGCCCATCGTGTGTATCTCCTCACGTCCCGGCCAAGTATACGGAGGCGTATAGATCGCCCTACACTCGATATATACGCCACCGTATAGACAGGGGCCTGCGCATGCGACTTCCCCGAACCGCCCACACCGACCGTCCCTGGCGGATCCACGAGATCGCGGGCGACTTCACGGTCGAGGACGTGTGGGCACTGCCCACCCCCGGCGGACCCGACGACCTGGAGTGGCTGGTGCGCCAGATCTCCGAAGGAATCAGGGGCGGGGTGAAGGGCGAGGGCCCCGTCTCCCGCGTACTCTTCGCCGTCCGCTGGAAGCTCGGCGCACTGTTCGGCTGGGACAAGTCCACCGCCGGCATCGGCACCCGTCTGCCTTCCCTACGCGACCGGTTGCCCGCGGATCTTCTCGAAGGTCCGCAGGGTCCCGACCTCGGCTCGTCCCCGTTCACCTCCCTCTATCAGAGGGACGACGAGTGGGCCGCCGAGATGGGCAACAAGACCGTTCACGGGGTGCTGCACATCGGCTGGGTTCCGGACGGGGCCGGCGGCTACCGCGGCCAGATGGCCGTCCTGGTGAAGCCGAACGGACCGCTCGGCACTCTCTACATGGCTGCCATCAAGCCTTTCCGGTACATCGGGGTGTACCCGGCGCTGATCCGCTCCATCGGCCGCGAGTGGCAGGCGAACGCCGCCGCACGGAGCGCGCGCTGACGGGCCTCCTCTTCGAGCAGGCATGGGGGTTGGACGCATAGCCCGGCCATGAACTATGTTGTCCCGCCACATGTGCCCCTGACCTGCATGTTCCTACGGTGTCTCGACACGTACCCGTCCCCACCGCACACGAGGAAGTGGCGCACATGGCCTCCGCATCACCCGCTCCCCCACCACCCGCCAACCTCCGTCGCATCGTCGCCGCCAGCCTCATCGGCACCACCATCGAGTGGTACGACTTCTTCCTCTACGGCTCAGCCGCCGCTCTGGTCTTCAACAAGCTGTTCTTCCCGGGCTCCGACCCGCTCGTCGGCACGCTGCTGTCGTTCCTGACGTATGCGGTCGGATTCGCCGCGCGTCCGCTGGGCGCACTCGTCTTCGGGCACTACGGCGACCGGCTGGGGCGCAAGAAGCTGCTGGTGCTGAGCCTGTTGCTGATGGGTGGAGCGACCTTCGCGATCGGGCTGCTGCCCACGCACGCGACCATCGGCACCGCCGCTCCGGTGCTGCTGACCGTGCTGCGCCTGGTCCAGGGCTTCGCGCTGGGCGGCGAGTGGGGCGGGGCCGTGCTGCTGGTGTCCGAGCACGGGGACGCGCGGCGACGCGGTTTCTGGGCCTCGTGGCCGCAGACTGGGGCGCCCGCGGGACAGCTCCTGGCCACCGGTGTGCTGTCCTTCCTGACGGCGGTGCTGTCGGACAGCGCGTTCGGCAACTGGGGGTGGCGGATCCCGTTCCTGCTCTCCGGTGTGCTGGTGATCGTCGGTTTGTGGATTCGTCTGTCGGTCGATGAATCGCCGGTCTTCAAGCAGGCGCTGGCGCAGGCGGAGGCGCGGAAGGCGACCCGGGACGCGGTGGCCGAGAAGCTGCCGCTCGTCTCCGTGCTGCGGCACCACTGGCGCGATGTGCTGGTGGCGATGGGCGCGCGGATGGCGGAGAACATCAGCTACTACGTCATCACCGCGTTCATCCTCGTGTACGCCACCACCTCGGCCGGCGTCTCCAAGCAGACCGCGCTGAACGCCGTACTCATCGCCTCCGCCGTGCACTTCGCCGTGATTCCACTGTGGGGCGCTCTCTCCGACCGGATCGGCCGTCGGCCGGTGTATCTGCTGGGCGCTGCCGGAGTCGGGCTGTGGATGTTCCCGTTCTTCTCGCTCATCGACACCGGCGGCTTCGGCAACCTGATCCTCGCCGTGACGGTCGGCCTGGTGCTGCACGGGGCGATGTACGCACCCCAGGCCGCCTTCTTCTCCGAGATGTTCGCGACCCGGATGCGCTACTCGGGCGCCTCCATCGGCGCCCAGTTCGCCTCGGTCGCGGCGGGCGCGCCGGCGCCGCTGATCGCCACCGCGCTGCTGTCCGACTACGGCAGCTCCACACCGATCTCCCTGTACGTCATCGCCGCGGCCGTCGTGACGATCGTCGCCGTCGGCTTGGCCAAGGAGACCCGCCATCGGGACCTGTCGGATGTCGAGGCGGCCGATGACGCGGAGCCTGCGGCGGCGCATCCGGCGGACGCGCGTACAGCCTGATCGGCTGTCGGTGCGGTGAGACGAACGGCCCCGTGCGCCCGTGCGTGCGGGGCCGTCACTTCGGTGCCGGTGCCGACAACCGGTGCAGCCGCAGGGCGAGTTGGATCTCCAGGGCACGGGCCGGGCTCTGCCAGTCGTCTCCGAGGAGGCGGCCGACGCGCTCCAGGCGCTGGGCGACCGTGTTCACATGGACGTGGAGATGGTCCTTGGTGCGGGCCGGGCTCATGCCGCAGGCGAAGTAGGCGTCGAGGGTGCGCAGCAGATCGGTGCCGCGGCGTTCGTCATAGGCGACGACCTGGCCGATGGTGCGGTCGACGAAGCCGGTGACGTCCCGGTCCCCGGCGAGGAGCAGTCCGAGGAATCCGAAGTCCTCCGCGGCGGAGCCGTCGCCGTGGCGCCCGAGCAGCCGCAGCGTGTCGAGGCAGCGGCGGCCCTCCTCGTAGGCGGCGGCCACCGCGTCCGGGCTGGCGGCGAGATTCGCCACCGGGCCGGAGGCGCCGACGGTGACCGCCTCGTGGACGGCCGTGCCGAGGTGCACGGCGGTGCGGCGGGCCAGTTCGGTGGCGCTGTCCCCCTGGTCGAGGGGCAGCAGCAGGACCGTGCCGCCGTCGCGGGCTGCGGCCAGTCCGTGCCGGGTGGCGGCCAGGTGGGAGGCGGCCGCCCACAGGCGCCGACGGGCGGCTGCTTCCTGGTCGGCGTCGGCGGCGACGCCGTCGAGGCGGGCGGCGAGGATCACATGGGTGGCGTCGAGGTCGGCATGCAGTCTCGCCGCGCGCTCGCGCAGCAGGCGGGGGTCGCGGTCGCGGGCATCCAGCAGGTCGTCGAGGAGTTCGCCGCGGACGCGCTGCTCGGCCTCGGCTGCGGAGCGGCGGGCGAGCAGCAGCAGGGAGGTAACCGTCGCGGCGCGCTCCAGGGTGCGCTGGTCGACGGGGTCGAGCCCGGGATGGCCGCGCAGCACGAGCGCACCGAGCAGCTCGCCCCCGGCGGCCACGGCGGCGATCCAGTCGCCGGCGTGCCGCACGGCGTGTCCTTCGGACCGGGATGCCTCCAGGGCCTCGGCGGGTGCGGCGGACGCGTCGGTGAACTGGACGGTGCCGTCGAGGACTTCGGAGACGGCGGCGGCCACGTCGTGCACCCCGCCGCCGCGCAGTACGAGTTCGGCGAGCCGGTCGTGGACGTCGGAGGCGCGCTCGATGACGCCGCTGCGGTCCTGGATGATCTCGTTGGCCTGCTCCAGGCCGGCCAGGGCCGAGCGGGTCTCGGCGAGCAGGTTGGCGGCGTCGATGGCGGCCGCGGCGAGCGCGGCGAAGGAGCCGAGCAGCGCGATCTGCTCCCGCTCGAAGACCCGGGCGCGCCGGTCGGCCGCGAACAGAACACCGATCACATGGTGCCCCAGCATGAGCGGCACACCGAGGATGGCGACCAGGCCCTCGTCCCGCACACCCGCGTCGATGGTGGCGGTGTGCTGGAAGCGGTCGTCCTTGAAGTAGTCCTCGGTGACGTACGGCCGGGCCGTCTGGGCGACGAGGCCGCCGAGCCCCTCCCCCATCCCGAGCCGCAGCTGCTGGAAGCGGGCGGCGACCGAGCCCTCGGTCACCCGCATGTAGGTGTCACCCTTCTCCGGGTCGTTCAGGCTCAGGTAGGCGACGTCCGTGCCGAGCAGGGAGCGGGCGCGCTGCACGATCGCCTGGAGGACGGCGTCCAGGTCGCGCAGGCCCGCCAGGTCGTGGGCCGTCTCGAACAGCGCGGACAGCTCCGCCTCCCGCCGACGCCGTCCCTCCAGCTCCGCGCGTACTCGCAGCGCGGTCCGCTTGGCCCGCTCGAGCGCGGCGATCCACTCGGCGGGGCGGCCCTCGGCGCGGGCGAGGAGCACCGGCTGCTCGTAGGCCTCGGCCGAGGCACCGCGGGCCAGCAGCTCGAGGAAGGGTGCCTCGGCGCTGCCGACGGGTGCTCCGGCACCGGTGGCGGAGCGTTCGGCGGACTGCACGTGATCGCGGGACATGGTCACAGGATTCCCCATCGCACCGTCGCCCCGTCAGCCCTGTGGACAACCTGGCGGGCCCGCGGCGCCGGCACTATCAGTGGGCGGTCCAGCCGCCGTCGAGGACGAGGGAGGTGCCTGTGACGAAGGAGGCCTGCGGGCCGCACAGATACGCCACGGCCTCGGCGACCTCCTCCGGTTCGATCAGCCGTTTCACGGCGCTGTCCTGCAGCAGCACCTCGGACAGGACTCGCTCCTCGGGAATGCCGTGCGCCCGGGACTGATCGGCGAGCTGCTGCTCGACCAGTGGGGTACGCACATATGCGGGGCACACACAGTTCGAGGTGACTCCATGTGCCGCACCTTCGAGGGCCGCGGTCTTGGACAGGCCTTCCAGTCCATGCTTGGCGGCCACATAGGCCGACTTGAAAGCCGAGGCGCGCAGCCCATGGACGGAGGACACGTTCACGATGCGGCCCCAGCCCTGTCCGTACATATGGGGCAGGGCGCCGCGGATGAGCCGGAACGGTGCCTCCAGCATCACGGTGAGCACCGTGTGGAACACGTCCGGCGGGAACTCCTCGATGGGGCGGACCAGTTGCAGCCCGGCGTTGTTGACGAGGACGTCCGTGCCCGCCGCGGCGAGTTCGGCGGCGTCCAGGTCGGTGAGGTCGAGGACATGCGGCTCGACCGTCCCCGACAGGTCCCGGGCCCCCTCGGCGAGCGCCTCCAGCCCTTCGGCGTCCCGGTCGACCGCTCTCACCTTGGCCCCGGCTTGCGCCAGCCGCAGCGCGCAGGCGCGGCCGATGCCGCCGGCGGCGCCGGTGACGAGGGCGGTACGGCCGCCGAGGTCGAGCGAGGGAGCGTGGGGTCCCGTTAGGGCGCTGCTAGCCGTCATGGCACGACCCTAGGCAGCAGCGACGCCTCGCCACATGTGCTCAACACCCATACTTCAGCTGGCACTCATAGGGTCGAACCATGTGGGTGCGTCCGACAGCGCCTGCTTGATCCGCAGCAGTCCGAACTCGTTCAGTTCGGGCAGGGCATCCACGTCGAACCAGCCCACCTCCAGCGACTCGTCGTCGTTGACCCGCGCCTCACCGCCGACGGCCCGGCAACGGAAGGTGATGTCCATGTACTGGCAGATGTCACCATTGCCATAGGTGACCGGATCCAGCGCCTGAACGAGAACGACCCGCTCGGCGACGCACCGCACGGCGGTTTCCTCCTGGACCTCCCGCACCGCGCAGGCAGCGGGCTGCTCCCCCGGATCCGGGATGCCGCCGATCACCGACCACCTGCCGGTGTCGGTACGACGGCCCAGCAGCACTCTGCCCTCGTCGTCGAAGACGATGGCGGTGACTCCGGGGAGCCACAGCAACTGCTGGCCTGCCGAGGCGCGGATCGTGCGGATGAAGTCAGGAGTAGCCATGCGACCGACCCTAACGGGCCCGGTCGCTCACCCCGGGGGCGTTACGACGGCGTACGACTACACGTCACGAGCGCGTCGCCCGCGCACACCGGCCCCGATGGCCCAGCCGAGCCCGCCCGCGGCGAGCACGACCAGCGCGATCTCCGGGAGGATGCCCAGCTTCGTGGCGGGCGTCTCGGAGGAGCGCAGCGGCACCTTCTGGACCAGCGAGTCGGCGACGAACATGCCCGTCCTCTGGGTGATCTTCCCGTCCGGCATGATGATCGCGCTCACCCCGCTGGTCACCGGCACGGTGACGGTCCGGCTGTGCTCGACGGCCCGGACGCGGGACATGGCGAGCTGCTGGTAGGTCATCTCGCTGCGGTCGAAGGTCGCGTTGTTGCTCGGTACGGAGATCATCTGCGCGCCGTCGGTGACCTCGGAGCGCACGGCCCAGTCGAAGGCGGCCTCGTAACAGGTGACCAGGCCGACCTTGGCGCCGTCCATGGTGAACACGCCGGGCTCGCTGCCCCGGCTGAAGTCCTGGCGGACCATGCTCGTCCAGTCGCTGTTGATGGCCCCGATGAGCGAGCGCAGCGGCAGGTACTCGCCGAACGGCTGGATCTGCCGCTTGTCGTAGGTGTCGATGGGTCCCTTGACCGGGTCCCACAGGATCTGCTCGTTGAGGAGCTTGCCGTCCCGTTCGACGACGCCGCCGACCGAGATGGGCACACCGATCGCCTTGGCCGCCCGGTCGATGACGGCTCGGGCATCGGCGTTGGCGAACGGGTCGATGTCCGAGGAGTTCTCGGGCCACAGCACGAAGTCGGGCTGAGCGATCTTGCCCGCCTTGACCTCGGCGGCCAGCCGCTCCGTCTCGCGCGCGTGGTAGTCGAGCACCGCCCGCCGCTGGGCGTTGAACTCCAGCCCGGCCCGGGGCACGTTGCCCTGGATGACGGCGACGGTCGCGGTGCCGTCCTCGGCCTTGTCGCTGACCAGCGGCCGGGCGGCAACAGCCCCGAGCACCGGGACGGCGACGCTGAGCAGCGCCACGGCCGCGGCGCCGCGCCGGACAGCGCGGGTGCGTCGAGTCTCCAGGGCCAGGCGTACGACCTCGTACAGGCCGAAGCCGCACAGGACGACCGCGATGCCGAGCACCGGGGTGCCGCCGACCGCGGCGAGCGGCAGGAAGATGCCGTCGGCCTGGCCGAAAGCGATCTTACCCCAGGGGAAACCTTCGAACGGCGCACGCGCGCGTGCCGCCTCCGAGGCGATCCACACGGCGGCCGCCCACACCGGCCAGGCGGGCAGCCTGGACACCGCGGCGATACCTGCGCCGGCCAGCGCCACGAAGATCGCCTCGATCGCGACCAGCGCGAGCCAGGGCCCGGGGCCGACTTCCACGCCCGTCCACACCAACAGCGGCAGCAGGAAGCCGAGGCCGAACAGATAGCCGAGGCCCAGGCCCGCCTTCCAGCTGCGGCCGCGCAGCACCCAGCCGAAGACCGCGAAGGCCGGCAGGGCGAGCCACCACAGGGTGCGTGGCGGGAAACTGACGTACAGCAGCACTCCGGAGAGCGCCGCGACGGCGGCCGGAACAAGGCGCGCGAGGCGGGCTCGGCGTGAGGCGGGCGCGTTCTGCGGCTGCAGCTGGTCCGACTCGTCCACGGAGGTTGCGGTGACGGTCACTCCGGGAGTGTACGGCGGGTGACCTTGCCACCGACAGCGCGGTCCACGGGACGGTACGGGCGTTCTCCCAGCTCGGGCGCCGCATCGTTCCTGCGCAACTCGGCGCAACTCATCCACAAAACGTTCATCAGCCGTTACGGTGTGCCGGAGCCCCTGTCGTGCGACCGCTCAGGTCGGGACGGCCGGGGTACGTCACAGGTCGGGGGACCGGGTTCGGGGGGCGGGGTGGGTTCCACGGGGATGACGTCTGCGGCCGGTCCGGAGGATGCCGGCGACAGACGAAACGTTTCGGACGCGGTGGGTGTCGCGGTGCTCGGGGCCTGCGCGGTCTGGTCGCTGATCACAGCGACGGTGCACGGCGGCCGCCCCGAGGGTGTGCTGCTCGCCATCCTGGCGGTGGCGGCCGGCTATGCCGCGGGGCGGATCTGCGGGGCGCTGCTGCCGGTCGCCGCGCCCTGTGCCGCGGCGCTGGCCGGACTGGCCCTGACGGTGGCCGTTCCCCATCTGGCACCCGGGCCCGAGATCGTCGCGCCGCTCGGCCACGCCGGCGCCATGGCCGCGGTACTGATCCTGTCCGCCGGCTCCGCGTGCTGCGCGGCGTGGGCCGCGTCGACTCCGCCGCTGCGGCTCGCCCTGCGCGGGCTGGCCGCCGGGATCGCGGTGACCGCGGCCGCCCTCGGCTCGACCACCGGTTTCGTCCTCTGCGTGGCGGTGCTGCTGTGTTCGCTCGCCGCGGGCCGGATGCACCGCCGCGGCCTGGGCATCGCAGGGCTGGCCCTGGTGACGGTCCTGGTGACGGGCCTGCCCTGGGCGGTGGCCGGGAACGCGGTGCCGGGCGGGTTCGCCGCATATCTGGAGGGCCAGCTGACCCGGCACCGGATCGAGCTGTGGCACGACGCCCTGCGCATGGTCCGCGAGGACGCCGCTCTGGGCGTCGGCCCGGGGCGTTTCGGTGAGCTCAGCACGACGGCCACCCAGACGCTGCTGTCCGACGGCAAACCCCACTCCGCCCCGCTGCAGCAGGCGGCCGAACAGGGTGTCGTCGGCGTGCTCCTGCTGGCGGTGGTCTTCTGCTGGGTGCTGCACGCCTTGTGGCGCACTCCCCGCTCCACGCCGGTCGCGCTCACCGCGGGCGCCGCACTGACGGCGCTGGCGGCGATCGCCGCGGTCGGCAACGCGTTGAGCTTCACCGCCGTGTCCGTGGGCGCCGGGCTGCTGGCGGGCCTGGCCACGGCACGCCCGCTCACCGACGAGCCACCCCAGCGGACCTGGGACTCCCGTCCGCGCGGTGACCGCCTGACGCCGTGAAGCCGTGGCACAGACCGCGCGCGTGAGATCAGTGCACCGGTCCGGGCGCGTTCGGCCGCAGCCGGGCGCGAATGGCTCGTACGGCGGCCTCCGCGTCGTCCACCGTGATGGTGAACGTATGGCCGTCCAACAGCCGCAGCACCACGCCCTCGCCGCGCCGTACGACGACCGCGGTGCCCTTCTCGGGCCGCCAGCGGTAGCCCCAGCCGCCCCAGTGCCGCGGGGTGATCTGCGGGTCGAAGTCGGCGCCGGCGACATGGGCCAGCGGAATGCGGCGGCGGGGCACGCCCATGTGGCCGCAGCGGACCTCGACGCACTCCTTGTCGAGCTTCAGGTCGACGTGGACGAAGGCCAGGGTGCCGAAGAGGACCAGCAGTCCCGCGGCGATGCAGCCGACGACGGCCATGACGAGCGGAGCGATACCCGATGTCCATGCCGAGTCGACGGCGAGCTCGATACCGAGCCCCATGCAGCCCGCCCCGACGAGGGCCAGCAGCCACTGGATCCGGTTCGTGGCACGTCCGGTCCAGATGTCGGGGTGCGGGGTGTTCGCATCACGGGGGTGGTCCCTCATGGCTACGAGGTTACTCAGGTTTCGCTGCGCGGGTACCGCGTTGCACAGGGTGACTGCGCCAGGCGAGGCTCACCGGAGCACCGGCATCCGTTTTGTGCCGGTCGGTCACCGGGCGGGGCTGATCGCCTGGAGCTGCCTGCCCTCCTCGTAGGCCAGGGCGGGTGTGGGCAGCGCGCCCTCGCGTCCGCTCAGCAGCACCGTGAGGGTGCCGTCCGCGGCGGCCTCCGGGGCGGGCAGTTCGCCGATCCGGCGCAGCGCCTGGGCGGCGACCGCTCCGGCGGAACCGTGCAGGACGAGCGGCGGTCGGCCGGGGCGCTGCACGGCGGTGCGGATGCGTTCGGCGACCAGTTCGTAATGGGTGCAGCCCAGGACGACGGTCGTTACATCGTCGGGGGTCAGCGCGGCGGCCGCGGCGACGGCGGCGGTGATGGCGGCCTCGTCCGCGTGTTCCACGGCCTCGGCCAGGCCGTGGCAGGGCACCTCGGTGACCGGCACACCGTCGGCGAAGTCCCGGATCAGTCCGCGCTGGTAGGGGCTGCCAGTGGTGGCCGGCGTCGCCCAGATCGCGAAGGGGCCGCCGCCGGCCGCGGCCGGCTTGATCGCCGGGACCGTACCGATGACCGGAATGCCGGGCTCGAGGAGGGCGCGCAGGGTGGTCAGCGCGTGGACGGTCGCGGTGTTGCAGCCGATGATCAGGGCGTCGGGCCGGTGGGCGGCGGCCGCCTCGGCGACGGCGACGGCGCGCTCCGTGAGGTCCTCGGTGGTCCTGGGTCCCCAGGGCATGCCGTCGGGGTCGAGGGAGAGGACGAGATCTGCGTCGGGTCGCAGACGCCGTACCGCGGCGGTGGCCGCCAGCAGACCGATTCCGGAGTCCATGAGCGCGATCTTCACCCGGCCACGATAGACGATGGGCCGTATGGCACCGGAGCGGTGGGGCAGACTGCGCGGGTGAGTGCCATCGCGTGGACCGCCGCCGCATCACTGGTCGCCTGGCTGTGGCTGCTGCTGGGCCAGGGCTTCTTCTGGCGTACGGACGTACGCCTGCCGTCGCGTCGTGAACCGGGGACCTGGCCTGCTGTCTGTGTCGTCGTCCCGGCGCGGGACGAGGCCGCCGTACTGCCCGAGAGTCTGCCGTCGCTGCTCGTCCAGGACTATCCGGGGCGGGCGGAGGTGTTCCTGATCGATGACGGCAGCACGGACGGCACCGGGGAGTTGGCCCGGGCGCTGTCCCGGCGGCACGGCGGGCTGCCGCTGACCGTTTCCTCGCCGGGTGAGCCGCCCACGGGCTGGACCGGCAAGCTGTGGGCGGTGCGCCACGGCATCGACCTGGCACGCGCGCGTGACCCCGAGTACCTGCTGCTGACGGACGCCGACATCGCCCATGCCCCGGACAGTCTGCGGGAGTTGGTCGCGGCAGCGCACGCCGGAGGTTTCGACGTGGTCTCCCAGATGGCCCGGCTGCGGGTGGCGAGTGTGTGGGAGCGGCTCGTCGTGCCCGCCTTCGTGTACTTCTTCGCCCAGTTGTATCCCTTCCGCCGGATCGGCAAGAGGGGGGCGCGGACGGCGGCCGCGGCGGGCGGCTGTGTGCTGCTGCGGGCCGAAGCGGCCGAGCGGGCGCGGATCCCGGACGCCATCCGGCACGCCGTCATCGACGATGTGGCACTCGCGCGGGCCGTCAAGGACGGCGGGGGTCACATCTGGCTGGGGCTGGCGGAGCGGGTGGACAGCGTGCGCCCGTATCCACGGCTGTACGACCTGTGGCGGATGGTCTCGCGCAGCGCCTACGCGCAGTTGAGGCACCATCCGCTGCTGCTCGCCGGTACGGTCGCCGGGCTCGCGCTGGTCTATCTGGTGCCGCCCGTGTCCCTGGTCTGGGGCCTGGCTGCGGGCGATTCGGGCGCCGCGGTCGCCGGTGCCCTCGCGTGGCTGCTGATGACGGGGACGTATGTCCCGATGCTCCGTTACTACCGGCAGCCTCTGTGGCTCGCTCCGCTGCTGCCGTTCACCGCGTTCCTGTATCTGCTCATGACGGTCGATTCCGCGGTCCAGCACTACCGGGGGCGCGGCGCGGCCTGGAAGGGCCGCACCTACGCACGGCCGGGCGCCGTCCCCGACGAGGGCTGAAGCCCGGTCACTTCCTTCCGGGCGTCCAGTTCATGCCCCATCCGTAGGCGTAGTCGACCGTCCGCTGCGGGCTGACCCCGCGCTCCGGCACCAGGTAGCGAGCCTCGCGCTGGACGACCAGGTCGCTGCCGGTGTTCGTGATGAGGACGAGCGCGCACACCGTCGAGGGGACGGTGCACTCGTCGAGCGAGAAGTCGATCGGGGCGCCGTGCTGCGGAGTGAGGGTGACCGTGGCGTGCAGGTCGGCGAAGGAGCGCGCGCCCTCGTAGATGGTCACGAAGATGAGGATGCGCCGAAAGGCCTGTTTGTGGTCGAGGTTGACGGTGAGGTTCTCGCCGCTCGCCTTGGCGCCGGTGCGGTCGTCGGCGTCGAGGTGGATGAACGGGGGCTGGTGCAGCGCGCCGAAGGCGTTTCCCAGGGCTTGGACGACTCCCTTGCTGCCGTCGCTGAGTTCGTACAAGGCGCACAGGTCGAGGTCGAGGTCGGAGTGCATGGCGACGGCACGGCCCAGCTTGCTGGCCCAGCCGGAGAACTGCTTGCGCACCTCCCAGTTGAGGTTCACGCGCATCGCGCCCGATGTGCCGCCCTGCTTGGTCAGCGACACCGAGGGCGACGCCTTGGTCAGCGTCACCTTGCTGAGGCTGACCGGTGCCGCGGGGGCTGCCGCGGGAGGGGGCGGCGGCGTGGTCACCGGGGCGGCGACGGGCGCCGGCGGAGTGGGGGCGGCCTGCTGCGGCTCGTCGACCGTGATGCCGAAGTCCGTGGCGAGGCCCTCGAGCCCGCTGCCGTATCCCTGGCCGACGGCGCGGAACTTCCAGGCGCCCTGGCGGCGGTAGAACTCACCGAGCACGTAAGCGGTTTCTACTGTCGCGCCCGTACTGTCGAAGCGGGCGACCACGGTGTTCTGGGCGGCATCGCGGACCTCGATGTAGAGGTCCGGCACCTGCCCGAACGTACCGCCGTCCACGGATGCGGCCAGGACCACCGTCTCGATCGCGGGCTCCACGCGCGCGAGGTCGACCAGGAGACTGTCGACCACCACGCCGTCCACGTCCCGCTTGCCCTCGTGGCGCACGGCGCCCGAGGAGTGCGTCGGCTGGTTGTAGAAGACGAAGTCGGCGTCGGACCTGACCTTTCCGCCGATCAACAGCAGTGCCGACGCGTCCGCGTCGGGCACTCCCGGGCCGGAACGCCGGCCCAATTCGACCCGCAGTGCTGTCGTCGGCACCGGAGCATTCGATCCTTTAGGCATTGACATGTCCGCCCCCATCACGAGTCTCCGCGCCAGGTCGTCACGCCCCGGCAGCCCATTGGGTTCTGTCCTACTCGACCAACCTATTCTCCAGCACGATGAACTCCCATGAGGAGCCCGGAAAGATCGCTGTCCAACCGCCGGTAACCTGCGCGGAACTCTGCCTTTACAGGATCCGAGCCCCTACCACCGCCCCTTTTTGCCAAGTTCGCTCGCATTGGGGATCCCGCGTCACTGCCGACACGGAAAACAACCCTCTTATCGGTCTCCCCAACCAGCACATCGTGGGCTTAACTTATGTGCCATGACCTCCCCCCGCTCCACTTATGGCGGCGGCTACTACTCCGCCTCCTTCCCGGACACTCCGATCTACGACAGGCTCGTCGCCGAGCGGGGTACCCCGCAGATCGCCCCGATCCGGGTCCCTGCGGCGTACGACATGCCGGGCAACCACCTGCCCGCGCTGCCGTCGGCGCTGCCGGCCCTCCCGGCCGGCCCGTCCCAGCCCTCCTACGGCTACCCGCAGGCGCAGCAGCCCGCGCCGCTGCAGCAGGCACCCGCGGCCTACATCCCGCAGCAGGCCGGCGCACCCCGCGGCTATCCCGGTCCGCAACAGCAGCAGCCGCGCCCGATGGCGCCCGGCACGGGCTACGAGGCGATGCGCCCCGCGGCTCCCCGGCCCAACCCGGCTCCGTACCAGGACCCGTACAACAACCAGCAGTACCGCGGCTACTGATCCTCCAGCGGAGCTGTCGGTGCCGGGCTGGCACGATGGCCCCATGGGGAACGCGCAGCTGCAGTCGATTCATGTTCATCCGGTCAAGTCGGTCCGGGGCCAGTCGCCCCGGGAGGCCGTCGTGGAGCCCTGGGGCCTGGCCGGAGACCGACGCTGGGCGCTGATCGACGACGGGGGAAAGGTCGTCACGCAACGCCGCCAGCCACGCCTGGCACTGGCCGCCGCCGAGCTTGTGCCCGGCGGCGGCGTTCGGCTGTCCGCACCCGGTATGGATCCGTTGACGGTGCCCGTCCCGGAGCCCATCGGCGCGGTGACGATGGAGATCTTCCGCGACAAGGTCGACGCGTTCCCGGCCGCCGACGCGGCGGCGCACGCCTGGTGCAGTGACTATCTCGGCGCCGAGGTCCGACTCGTGCACATGGACGACCCGGCCACCCGCCGGCCCGTCGACCCCGAGTACGCGCTGCCGGGCGAGACCGTCACCTTCGCCGACGGCTATCCGCTGCTGCTCACCTCGGCCGCCTCGCTCGACGCCCTCAACTCCCTGATCGCCCAGGGCGATCACCCGGACGAGAGCCCCCTGCCCATGAACCGCTTCCGGCCGAACGTGGTGGTGTCGGGCACCGCCGCCTGGGCCGAGGACGACTGGTCGCGCCTGGCCATCGGCGAGGTCGTCTTCCGGGTCGCCAAGAAATGCGGGCGCTGCGTCGTGACCACCACCGACCAGGGCACCGCCGGACGCGGCAGCGAGCCCCTCCACACCCTCGGCCGACACCGCCGCCTCGGCGGCAAGCTGGTTTTCGGACAGAACCTGGTGCCCCAGTCCCGCGGCACGATCCAGGTCGGCGACCCGGTCAGGATCCTGGACCGAGAGTGATCCGCCGCCGCCCGGCAGGCGGGAACTCGGCTCGGGGGGCAGCACGTTGGGATGGTGGGATTTCGTGAGAAGTTCATGAGAGGCCCGATCGGGGGTGATTTCGCTCTCTCTTTGACCGGGCCCCCGCGTGAACGGCTCCGCCGGGGGTTATCACGGAGCGGGAAGGGGGTGCGGGACCGTGCGAACCATCAGCGGACTCTGGCGCTGGCGGCACAACCCGCTGCGCCGCACGACCGATCTGGCCGAGGCCTGGGCCGCCCTGGTGGCCCTGCTGCTCATCCTGGTCGCCGCGCCCGCGGCGGGTTGTGTGATCGGCAGTGTCGCTCAGGACGCGCTCCAGCAGTCGGTCCGGGACCAGCGCGAGTCACGTCATCAGGTGACGGCGACCGTGGTGCGCAAGCTGAACGGCTCCGCGCTGGACGCCGACCCCGAGACCTCGCCCGCGCGGGACACACGCAGTCGCGTCCTCGCCGACTGGACCGGCCCGGACGGCACCGCGCAGCACGGGCCGGTCACGGCCCACCTCGAAGACCCGCAAGCGGGCGACCGCTTCATGCTCTGGACGGACGCCCACGGCCGCATCATGGCCCGCCCCCTGGACTCCGCCACGGCGACGACGCACGCGGTCCTCGCCGGATTCGGCGCCACCCTGCTCACGGCGGGCCTGATCGACGGCTCCAGGCGGCTGATCGTCTGGCGCATGGTCCGCCGCCGGTACGCCCGTTGGGACCAGGCCTGGGACCGGGCGGGCCCCGACTGGGGCCGGACCGGCACCGGCAGTTGACGGCCTTCCGGCTCTGGTCAACCCACTGCCTGCGCGCACGCTACGGTGGACCGGCCGAACTCTCTTCGGCGTCAACCCGCGCGCGAGCGAGCCGCAGGGGCGGCTGAAGCGCCCCGAAGGCGAACGAGCCATCAGTACGACCGAGGTGGGGGCACAGCAACGCCATGGCACAGGGCACGGTCCAGGTGACGCACACCGGCACATCGCGGTGGCGCCGCCGCACGGGTGAGTACGCATCGCTCGCCGCCGCCCTGGAGGCCGCGGCCGACGGCGATGTTCTCACCGTCGCTCCAGGCACCTACCGGGAGAACCTCGTGGTGCAGCGGGCGGTGACCCTGCGTGGCCCTGAGGGCTCCCCCGGCTCCGTCCGCATCGCGCCCGTGGACGGTGTGCCGTTGACCGTGCGTGCCTCCGCGGTCGTACAGGACCTGCATGTGGAGGGCCAGGACGCGGCCGCGCCCGCGCTGCTCGTCGAGGAAGGCGCGCCCGAGCTGTCGGACGTGCGGATCGTCACGCGGTCCGCGGCCGGCATCGAGGTACGCGGCGGCGCCCGGCCGACGGTGCGGCGCTGCACCGTCGACAACCCTGCGGGCATCGGCATCGCCGTACTCGACGGCGGGGGCGGGGTGTTCGAGGAGTGCGAGGTCGTCTCGGCCGGCCAGTCCGGGGTCGCGGTGCGTGGGGGTGCCCACCCGCGCCTGGAGCGCTGCCGCGTCCACCACACGTCGGGCGCGGGCCTGTCGGCGACCGGGGAGAACTCGGCACTGGAGGCCGTGGGCTGCGAGGTGTACGAGGTCCGGGGCAGCGGCGTGCAGGTCACCGGCCGGGCCACGGCACATCTCACCGACTGCGATGTGCACCGCACCACCGCCGACGGGGTCACCCTCGACACGGACGCCGTGCTGACTCTGGCCGACTGCCGCATCCATGACATCCCGGAGAACGCGGTCGACCTGCGCTCGCGCTCCGTGCTGACGCTGACCCGCACCACGGTGCGTCAGTTCGGCCGCAACGGCCTGTCGGTGTGGGACCCGGGCACCCGCGTGGACGCCAACCAGTGCGAGATCTTCGACAGCACCGGCGACTATCCCGCGGTGTGGGTCAGCGACGGCGCCACCGCGGTCCTCGACTCCTGCCGGGTGCACGACGTACCGGACGCGCTGTTCGTCCTGGACCGCGGCTCCCGCGCGGACGTCGTCGACAGCGACATCTCCCAGGTGCGCAACACGGCCGTGTCGGTGAGTGACGGCGCCACCGCACAGCTCGACGACTGCCGTATCCGGGACGCGGCGACGGGCGCCTGGTTCCGCGACCACGGCAGCGGCGGCACCCTCAACGGCTGCACGCTGGACGGCATGCAGACCGGCGTGATCGTCACCAAGGGCGCCGACCCCACCATCGAGCGATGCACCGTCGACTCCCCCGCGGAAGCCGGCTTCTATGTGTCGGCGGGCGGCCGTGGCAGCTTCCTGAACTGCCGGGTGACCGGCAGCGCCGGCTATGGCTTCCATGTGATCGACGGCTGCCGTACGACGCTGAAGAAGTGCCGTACGGAGCGGTGTGCGCGCGGCGGGTACGAATTCGCCGACGGCGGCCCGGAGGCGGCCGGTGCCGGTCCGGTCGTGGAGGACTGCAGCAGTGACGAGAGCGGGAGCTTCAAGCCGCCCGCGGCTCGGGAGACGGTGGTGCAGACGGTCAGTCAGTCCCCGGGCCTGCTGGGCGCGATCCCGGGGCAGCGCACCACCGAGCAGGAGCCGCTGGTCGCCGCCACCCAGCCCGAGAAGCCGACGCGGACCTCGAAGGCCGTCCTCGGTGAACTCGACGCGCTGGTCGGCCTGGAGAGCGTCAAGCGCGAAGTACGAGCGCTGACCGACATGATCGAGGTGGGCCGGCGCCGCCAGCAGGCAGGCCTCAAGGCCGCGTCCGTCAAGCGCCACTTGGTCTTCACCGGCTCCCCCGGCACCGGCAAGACGACGGTGGCCCGTCTCTACGGCGAGATCCTGGCCGCGCTCGGCGTGCTGGAGAAGGGCCATCTCGTCGAGGTGTCCCGCGTCGACCTGGTCGGCGAGCACATCGGCTCCACGGCGATCCGCACCCAGGAGGCCTTCGACAAGGCGCGCGGCGGCGTGCTGTTCATCGACGAGGCGTACGCGCTGTCGCCGGAGGACTCGGGCCGGGACTTCGGCAAGGAGGCCATCGACACGCTGGTGAAGCTGATGGAGGACCACCGGGACGCGGTCGTGGTGATCGTCGCGGGCTACACGGCCGAGATGGAACGCTTCCTTTCCGTCAACCCGGGCGTGGCCTCCCGCTTCTCGCGGACCATCACCTTCAGCGACTACAACCCCGAAGAACTCCTGCGCATCGTGGAGCAGCAGGCCGAGGAGCACGAGTACCGGCTGGCACCGGGCGCCTCGGAAGGCCTGCTGAAGTACTTCACGGCGATCCCCAAGGGCCCCGCGTTCGGCAACGGCCGTACCGCCCGCCAGACCTTCGAGGCGATGGTGGAACGGCACGCGAGCCGGGTCGCACAGTTCGAGGAGCCGAGCACGGACGATCTGACGCTGCTCTACGCCGAGGACCTGCCCGACTCGCCCTGACCCTCCCCCTTCCGGCGCGGTCCGGGCAGCTCCGGCCGTAGACGGGCCAGCAGCCGCTCGCGTTCCTCCGCGAACGCCGGGTCGGCCTGGTAGTCGGAGTGGCCGAGGATGGGTGCGGGCAGCGGATGCGTGTCCGTGCGGCCGTAGGCGAGGGGGTCCTCCAGGGCGTCGCGGTCCACCTCGGGGCCGCAGTCGCCGGCGAGGCGCACCGGGCCGCCGATCGGGTCGGTGATGCGGTAGAGGTTGCGCCAGCAGTCGACGTCGTGGTGCAGGGAGCTGAGGGCGGCCGGGCCGAAGTGGGCCGGGAACCAGCGGCCGTAGAGGCGCTCGAGCGGGGAGCCGTATGTCAGCAGGGCCACCCGCTTGCGTGCGGACGGGGTGAGCTGCCAGGCCGCGGCGGCGGCGAGCACGCTGCCCTGGGAGTGACCGGAGATGACCAGGCGTCCGCCGGTGGCACGGGTCCAGGTCGCCATGCGCCAGGTCAGGTCGGGCACGGCGCGCTCGGCGTAGCAGGGCGGGGCGAAGGGGTGGGCGGCGCGCGGCCAGAAGGTGCCGACGTCCCACAGGATGCCGATGGTGCGCCGGGCGGAGGCGTCCTTGTAGGCGCGCCGGCCCCAGGTGACGAAGAGTATGAAGCCGAGGCTGATCAGCCAGGATCCCAGTGCCTGGGCCGTTTCGGCGGCGCCGTGCAGGAAGGGGTGCGTCGACCCGGTGGCCTTGCTCGGCACCTTGTCGGACACCATGGCGCCCACGAGCGCTCCGGCGCCCAGGAGCAGCGTCGTGGTGGAGATGACGGCCACGAGGAGCGGGGCGCGGTCGGTGAGCGTGGCCATGGCGCGGGTGTTCGCGATACGACGGGTGCGGGTGGGGTCCTGGGGGTCGTCCGGGTGGTCGGGGCGCACCCCACGCAGTTCGGCGCGGCACAGCCGCCAGGTCCGCCACGCCAGCGCGCCGCAGAGCACCAGCAGGACGACGAGCAGCGGCGGGATCACGGACGACTGCCAGGTCAGCAGGACCGGCGGACCAGGGATGGACGCGCGCGTGCCGTCCAGCCAGTCCGCCACCCGCTGCGACAGGCCGCCGGACATCACCCCGCCCAGCGCGCAGGCCAGCATCGCGACGGCGGGTCCACCGAAGCCGTACATCGCGGCGCGGGGGTCGGGGTGGGTGCGGTACAGCAGGTGGGCGACCACGGCCAGGACGATGACGAGCAGACCCTGCAGCAGGGCGATGCCGCCGAAGGTCGCGTCGCCCGGCAGCCGTCCGTCCGACTCCCAGCCCTGGCGTTCCCACCCGGCGTACACCATGGCGAGCACGAGCAGCACGAGCGCGGCGAGCGGCAGCCGTCGTACGAGGTGCTCGTCGAGCTCCTGGTCGAGGCGGTTCTCGCTGCGACCCCGGCGGCAGACGACCCAGAGGACGGCGATGGCTCCCGCGACGAGCGCCCCGACCAGGAGCCACCCCAGGGTGTCGAGCATGGCGGGGCCGCCGGGCCCGCGGTCGAAGCGGGCCGCCGACGTGCCGACCGCGGCGGCGACCGTCAGCAGGGCCGCCGCGGTGTGCGCGGCACGCAGCCGGGCCACCAGGCGCCGCCCGTACCAGAAGCCGGGCCGGCCCAGGGCGGTGCGGCTGGTGTCCTCGTCGGGCTCGACGGTGCGGGAGATCGGCTGCTGGGACTCGTACGCGCTCCAGGTGCGGCGGGAGAGGTACCACAGCAGGCCGGTGAGCGCGGCGGGCACCAGGGCGGCGAGCGCGAGCCGACGGCCCGGCAGGCTCCACCAGCCGCCGTCCGCCGGTGACAGGAAGCCCAGCCAGGAGTGCCGTTCGGCGCACGCGGGCCTGCCCGCGCACTGCCATGCCGTCAGGTCGAGGGCGACCTCGCATACGGCCGCGACGAGCAGCACCGTCAGCGTCAGTCCGGCGAGCCGCACCAGCAGCCCGTACAGCCGCACCGTGCGGTCGCGGCCCCGGGCCCTGGGCCGCATCCAGTGGGCGAGGTTGACCACCATGAACGGCAGCAACAGCAGCCACAGGGCGCGAGCGCTGTTGCCGGAGGTGAGGTTGGACCAGACGTAGGCTTCGGGCACCGGTTCGTCACGGTGGTCGCGGGGGCTGGTCTCCGCGTCGGCGTCGTCGGCGCGCCGGAAGACGGCCGCCGTGTCGTCGCCGGTGATCCGCACCGTCCGCGGATCGTCCAGCATCTTCTCGGGCGTGGCGCCACCGACGCCGTGGACCAGCAGTTCCAGGGCGATACCGGGTTCCCCGGGCCGCTGGGCGGGTCCGTCCGCCCCCTCGGACAAGACACGTTCCACTGTTCTCGCACTTCCCCCGTGACGCGCCGTCGGCTTCTGTCCGTGCGGGCGTAAGGATCTCCGCTCCGCAGGTGCCGCACACCTCTTGTCACCGAATCTCCCCGATCCGGGTGACAGAAGGACAACGGATGGGACACGAGTGACATGCGCGCGACGGGACAGCCGGTGACACGCTCTGTGCCGACCCGTGAAAGGATGGGTCGTCCGCGCACGGGACCGGGGAGAATGTGCTTGTCGGAGTGGGTGTGCGGGGCGTGTCGGACGGCCCCTGGACGGAAGGAACCGAAGCGTACGTGAGTGAGAATCAGAACCTCCTCGCGGAGCAGCGGCGCGCCCTGATCCTGGACGAGGTGCGGCGGCGCGGCGGCGTCCGGGTGAACGAGCTGACCCGCAAGCTCGGCGTGTCGGACATGACCGTGCGCCGTGATCTGGACGCGCTCGCACGGCAGGGCGTACTGGAGAAGGTGCACGGCGGCGCGGTCCCGGTGGTCGAGGCGAGCACGCACGAGCCGGGCTTCGAGGCCAAGTCGGGCCTGGAGCTGACGGCCAAGGAGGACATCGCGCGGACCGCGGCGCAGCTGGTGGCGCCGGGCAGCGCGATCGCATTGTCGGGCGGTACGACGACGTACGCGCTGGCACACCATCTGCTCGACGTGCCGGACCTGACGGTGGTCACCAACTCGGTGCGGGTGGCCGATGTCTTCCATGCCGCGCAGCGCACCTCGGGCCCGCGGCAGGGCGCGGCGACGGTCGTGCTGACCGGAGGGGTGCGCACGCCGTCGGACTCGCTCGTGGGCCCGGTGGCCGACCAGGCGATCGCGGCGCTCCACTTCGACGTGCTGTTCCTCGGGGTGCACGGGATATCGGTGGAGGCCGGCCTGTCGACGCCGAACCTCGCGGAGGCCGAGACCAATCGGCGTCTCGTGCAGTCGGCGCGGCGGGTCGTGGTGGTCGCGGACCACACGAAGTGGGGGACGGTGGGCCTGAGTTCGTTCGCCGCGCTGGAGCAGGTCGACACGCTGGTGACGGACGCCGGACTGCCCGCGGAGGCGCGCGACGAGGTGGCGGAGCATCTGCGCCGGCTCGTGGTGGCGGGCGAGCCCGACGAGGGCGTTGAGGACTGACGGGCGTCGACCCTCGGCGAGGCAGACAGCTGACGATGCGTCAGCTAGGGTGAGGTTGCCCGGTCAACGTCCGCCTCGCTGATGGAGGTTGTCGTCCATGGCTCGCCGTCTGCGCCCGGTGGGGCTCGACTTCGTCGGCTCCGCGCCGGTACGTCTCGTCTTCGCGCGGGAGATCTCCGCGCCGCCCGAGGCGGTCTTCGCCGCGCTCGCCGAGGATGTGCCGGGCTGGGTGGACTGGTTCTCGGCGGTGACGCTGGCCCGGCCCACCGCGGACGGCGCCGGGCGCGAGATCCGGCTCAGAGGCGGCACACGGTTCCAGGAGACGATCCTCGCCGCGAAGGGGCCGGAGGTGTACGCCTATCGCGTCGACGAGACCAACGCGCCGGGGGCACGTGCCCTGGTCGAGGAGTGGCGGCTGACGCCGGCCGGGACGGGCACGCGCGTGCAGTGGACATTCGCCGCCGACGGGACCGCTCCGTTCCGCACGGTGCTGAGGCTCGCCCGCACGGGCCTGGGCCGGGCGTTCCGGGACGCGGTCACGGCACTGGACCGGCGGCTGGCGGTGCGCTGACGCAAGGCAGCACTGGACCGACGTCCGGCAACGCGCCGACACAAGGCGGCACGGCGCCGGTCGGCTGGGCGACGCGCTGACTCAGGGTGGCACCGGATCGACCCGCTGGTAGCAGCCTTAGTCAGGACGGCGCCGGACCGAGCGGCGGGCGGCACGCTGAGTCAAGGCGGTGTCGGCCGGCTGGGCGGCACGCCGGCTCAGGACGGCCAGATCCCCGTCTCCAGCAGCGACTCGATCGCCGCCGTGTACGGCGCGATGTCCAGGCCCTGCTCGGCCAGCCATACGTCCGAGTAGTACTTGTCGAGATAGCGGTCGCCCGGGTCGCACAGCAGCGTCACCACGCTCCCCCGCCGCCCCTCGGCCACCATCTCGGCGACGATCTTCAGCGCGCTCCACAGCCCGGTCCCGGTCGAGCCGCCCGCCTTGCGGCCGATGGCCTGCTCCAGGGCACGGACGGCCGCCACGCTCGCCGCGTCGGGCACCTTCATCATCCGGTCGATGGCGCCGGGCACGAAGCTCGGTTCCACACGCGGCCGGCCGATGCCCTCGATACGGGAGCCGCGGTCGCAGGTGACGTCCGGATCGCCGGTGGTCCAGCCCTCGAAGAAGCATGAGTTCTCCGGGTCGGCGACACAGATACGGGTGTCGTACTGCATGTAGTGCACATAGCGCGCGAGGGTCGCGGAGGTGCCGCCGGTGCCGGCCGTGGCGACGATCCACGCGGGCTCCGGGAACCGCTCCAACTGGAGCTGGCGGAAGATCGATTCGGCGATGTTGTTGTTGCCGCGCCAGTCCGTGGCCCGTTCGGCGTAGGTGAACTGGTCCATGTAGTGGCCGCCGGTCTCCACCGCGAGGCGCGCGGACTCCTCGTACATCTTGCGCGAGTCGTCCACGAAGTGGCACTGCCCCCCGTGGAACTCGATGAGGCGGCACTTCTCGGCGCTGGTCGTGCGCGGCATGACGGCGATGAAGGGCACACCGATGAGCCCCGCGAAGTACGCCTCGGAGACAGCCGTGGAACCACTGGACGCCTCGATCACCGGACGGCCCGGCCGGATCCAGCCGTTGCACAGGCCGTAGAGGAAGAGCGAGCGGGCGAGCCGGTGCTTGAGGCTGCCGGTCGGGTGGGTGGACTCGTCCTTGAGATACAGGTCGATGCCCCACTTCTCCGCCAGCGGAAAGCGGAGCAGGTGCGTGTCGGCCGAGCGGTTGGCGTCGGCCTGGACCTTGCGCACGGCCTCTTTCAGCCAGCCGCGGTAGGCGGCGTCACTGTGGTCGACGTCGAGGGTCACGCCGGTCGGGGTCTGCTCGGAGGTCTTCACGGCGCTGCTCCTCAGGCTGTCGTCCACGGCGGTTCGCGCGGCCGTCGCACCGATCATAAACACGTTTCGCACGCTTCTCACCTGCATAAACGCAGCTTTGAGCACCTCAAAGGCCACGCTGGGGGTGGCACGGGGGGGCGCATTCGCGCGAGTGCCGCAAGCGCCCATGCCGACCGTGACGTGCGCACTGGTGCTCTGCGTCGGGTGCGGGCAGACTGCACCGGACGGGAGGCGGGCCCGGGCAGGACGCCGGTCCGGAACGGGACTCGGGCCCCGTATGAGGACGCACACTGGATCACGACACGAGCCGGCCACGGCCCCTGCGGGATCGCGGCCGGCACCGATGCGCACGAGGGGGCGGGACGGCATGGCGGAGCCGGAGTTCACGGCCACGGGCGTGCGGATCGGGAAGCGGCTGCGCTCGCTCACCCGGGCCGGACAGGTCCGGATCAGCGGCGGCAGGCTGGAACTGCTCACCAGTTACGGCAGCGAGATCGACAGCGCGCCGGTCCAGGCGGTGCGCGCGTCCCGGCCCTGGTTCGCGCCGGAGGACCGGGCACTGGCGGACCTCAACGGCAAGCGGTATCTGCTGACCCTCGGCGACCACGACCCCGCGCCGGGCGAGCCGGGTCCGCCCGCGGCACGCCGGTTCATCGAAGCGGTACACAGGGCTGCGGGGCGTAATCGCTGAGCTACGAAGAGTTGCGGTACGGCGTCCCTTGCGTCACGCTGGTCTCACGTCACTCTGGGTTTACCGGCGATAACGCTGCGAACCAGCCCGCCGGCCATGACAGCAGGCGGCAGTTTCACGCACGCATCCTGCTGGATCCGTACGTTCGTGTTCTTCCCACCTCACGTCGGGGAGTCGCAGCCGTGATCAGTCACCCAAGCAGACACTGCACGGTGGAGCTCCAAGCCCTGCCGTCGCGGATCGGACAGGTCCGCAGAATCGTATCGGCACAGTTGCGCTACTGGCATCTGGACACCCTGATCGACCGGGCCGCGCTCGGTGTGACCGAGTTGCTGACCAACGTCCACCAGCATGCGCAGCCCGACAAGATGTGCACCGTGGAGATCGAGCTGCTGCTCGACCGGCTCATGGTCTCGGTGCACGACCACGACCCGCGGCTTCCCGAGGTCGGCGACGCGGACTCGCTCGCGACGTGTGGGCGGGGGCTGGCGATGGTGGCCGCCGTCAGCGAGAGCTGGGGGGTCAGGCCGGACGGGGAGTCGGGCAAGGTCGTGTGGTTCACGCTGCCGACGTCTGCGGGGGCGCGGGTGGAGGCGGGGGCGGGGATGGCTCGTCCGCCGCGGCGGGTGGTGCGGGAGACGGCGGGGGCTGTTCCTGCAGAGGTTGAGCGGACGGTGGACGCGGGCGTTTGATGGGCTGGGGGCGGCTCGGCGGGCTGGGAGGGCTCTGTGCCGTTGTGGGGACGGCGATTGGCTGTGGCCGTCGCGCGCTGTGTTGAATTGCTCGGTCGCCTCCGGGAGCGCTGAATGCCGGTGTCGAGACCCCGAACGTGCTCAGCGCTTCGCGCATCCGCGCGTTCGGGGTCTCGACACCGGCGCGCTCCCTACGGCTCCCTCGCGGCCGGCGCGTCGGACCAGTGGCAGTTGGTGGGCCCTTGCCGTTGGTTGGTGGTGCGGGCCCACCGGCGTTTAGATGTGCTGGGTGCTCTTGCCGTTACTCGGTGGCTATTGCCCTCAGTACGTCCAGGCGGGCTGCTCGGCGTGCCGGGCGTAGGCCTGCCAGGGCTCCCGCCGCGAGACCCACCAGGGCCACCACCGCCAGTTGCAGAGGCGGCAGTGCGAAGGCGAAGGCACTGTCGCTTGCGCCGTCGGAGGCCTTGACCAGGACCCAGCCCAGGAAGGCGCCCAGGGTGAGGCCGCCGACCGTGCCGAAGGCGGCGACGAGGATCGACTCCCAGCGGACCATGGCGCGCAGTTGGGGGCGGGTCTGGCCGACGGCACGGAGGAGGCCCAGTTCGCGGGTGCGTTCGTGGATCGCCAGGGTGAGGGTGTTGGCAATGCCGAGGAGCGCGATGAGGACCGCCAGGGCGAGCAGGGCGTAGACGAGGGTGAGCATCATGTCGATGCCGCCTGCCGCGGACTGCGCGTACTCGTCACGGGTCTGGACTTCCGGGTTGCCGTACTGGTCGGCCACCTTCTGCACCGCGGCCTTGCCCGCGTCCATGCTCACGCCGTCCTTGAAGGAGACGGCGACGAGAGTGTCGGCGTCCTGGGTGCGGTGCGGGGACCAGGCAGCGCGGGTGATGACGTAGTCGCCCGCTATTTCGGACTGGCCATAGACCGCGCGGACGGTGAAGGTCTCCTTCTTGCCGTCGGTGAAGGTGAGTTGCGCCTTGTCGCCGGTCGTGAGGTTCTGCTTGTCGGCCTCGCTGCGGGTGAGGGCGATGCCGTCGGTGCCGAGGTCGCGGAGGGAGCCGTCGACCTTGCCGAGGTCGAAGGTGCGCTCCAGGGCGATCGGGTCGGTGACGGTCAATGCCCGTCCCTTGCCGTCGACTTCGGCGACGCCACGGCCGAGTCCTACGGCCGTGTCGACCTCGGGAAGGTCCTGGACGGCTCCGGCGAGACGGGGGCTCAGTCCGCTGCCGCCCGCCCCGAGGGACGGGGTGCTCACGGCGATGTCGCCGGCGAAGGACCGTGACACGGTCTGGTCCATGGTCGCCTTCAGGGAGGCGCCGAACACCGTGAACAGCGAGACCACCGCCACGCCGATCATCAGGGCACTGGCGGTCGCGGCCGTCCGCTTGGGGCTGCGCAGGGCGTTGCGCCGGGCGAGCCCGCCGGTGACGCCGCGCAGGCGGTCGAGCGGTCCGCCGAGGATGCGTACAGCCGTGGAGGAGGCGACCGGGCCGAGGACCACGAAGGAGACCAGGGCCAGGACGGCGCCGGTGGCGGCCAGCCAGATGGACGGGGTCATCAGGACGCCGGTGAGCGTCACCGCGACGGCCAGGGCGGCGAGGCCCGAGCCGAGGACGGCGCGGAGGCGGGAGGCGTCCGAGTGGTCGACGGAGGTCTCGCGCAGCGCGGCCAGCGGTGCCGTGTGGCCGGCGCGTACCGCGGGCAGCAGGGCGGAGCCCAGGCAGACCACGATGCCCACCGCGAGCGGCAGCAGCATGGACAGCGCGCTGATGACCAAGTCGCCCTCGGGGAACGGGAATCCGATCGCCGGGAACAGCGCCTGCAGTGCGGCCGCGATGCCGATTCCGCCCGCAAGACCTGCCAGCGAAGCGGTCACGGCCACCACGCTCGCCTCGACCAGGGTCGAGGCGGTCACCTGGCGGCGGGAGGCGCCGAGCGCGCGCAACAGGGCGTTCTCGCGGGTGCGTTGGGCCACGACGATCGCGAAGGTGTTGTGGATGGAGAAGGTCGCGACGAGCAGGGCGATGCCGGAGAACACCAGGAGGAGGGTGGTGAAGATGGACAGGAACTGGCTGGAGATCATCTCCGTGTTCTCCTCGGCCGACTCCTGGCCGGTGATGGCCTCGACTCCGCTGGGCAGTACGGGAGTCAGGCGGTCCACCAGCTCCCGCTCGCTCACGCCGGGGCCGGCTCGCACCAGGATGCTCGACGCCTCACCGGGCCTGGCCGTGAGGTACTTCTCGGCGTCGGCGCGCGTCATGCCGGTGTAGGTCACCTGCGCCATGCCGTCCTCGCCGCCGAAGGTCGCGAGGCCGACGATCGTCACCTGTACGGGGTCGGGTGTGCGCAGGACCGTCGTGTCGCCGATCTTCAGGTCGCCGCGCTCGGCGGCGCCGCGGTTGACGACGACCTCGCCGGACTTCTCCGGGGCGCGGCCTTCGGCGAGTTCGTACGAGTTGAGGTCCGGGTCGGTGATCCAGTTCCCGGCGAGGGTGGGCGGGCCCGCGCCTCCGACGGGGTCGCCGTCCTTGCCTACGAGTTGGCCGGCGCCCTGGATGTCGGGGACGGCCGCCGCCACGCCCGGCACCCGCTCGACACTGTCCACCAGGTCGGCGGCGACCGGCTCCCGCACGCCCTCGCTCTCGCCGGGTGTGGTGATGGCGTCGGCGCTGCGGACCACGGCGTCGGTGCCGCTCGTCGCGTTGCCGAACATCGTGTCGAAGCTGGCGCGCAGCGTGTCGCCCATGACGAGCGTCCCGGCCAGGAAGGCAACGCCGAGGAACACCGCGAGGAACGTCCCGGCGAAGCGGCGCTTGTGGGCGCGCAGGGAGGACACGCTCAGGCGTACTGAGGCGTTCATGAGGGCACCTCGAAGGCTTTCAGTCGGTCCAGGATCTTGTCGGCGGTCGGCGATTCCATACGGTCGACCAGGCGTCCGTCGGCGAGGAAGACGACCTCGTCGGCGTGGGCTGCGGCGGCCGGATCGTGGGTGACCATGACGACCGTGCGGCCCGTCTGCCGTACAGTGCGGCCGAGCAGGCCCAGGACCTCCTCGCCGGAGCGGGAGTCGAGGTTGCCGGTCGGTTCGTCGGCGAAGACGACGTCCGGTTGTCCGGCGAACGCCCGGGCCACGGCGACACGTTGCTGCTGGCCGCCGGAGAGCTCGGAGGGCCGGTGGTGCAGCCGGTCGCGCAGGCCGACGACGTCGATCAGCGCGTCGATCCACTCCGGGTCGCCCTTGGTGCCCGCCAGGTCCAGCGGCAGCCTGATGTTCTCGGCCACGGTGAGCGTCGGCACCAGGTTGAACGCCTGGAACACGAAGCCCACGCGGTCGCGGCGCAGGAGAGTGAGGCGGCGGTCGTCGAGGGAGCCCAGCTCGGTGTCGCCGATGAAGGCGGCTCCGGAGGTGAGGGTGTCGAGGCCGGCCGCGCAGTGCATGAGGGTGGACTTGCCGGAGCCCGAGGGGCCCATGATCGCGGTGAAGCGGCCGGCCGGGAAGCCGACGCTCACGCCGTCCAGGGCGCGTACGGCGGTGTCGCCACCGCCGTACACCTTCACCGCGTCGACGACTCGTGCGGCCGTGCGCACTTCGGTCGTGACCGTCATGCCGCACCGCCCTTGTCCGCGTGGCGGCCGAACTGCTCGTCCAGGACGGAGAGCCGGCGCCAGTACTCGTCCTCGTCGATCTCGCCGGAGGCGAAGCGCCGGCCGAGCATGGCGATCGGCGAGTCGCCGGACGGGCGGTGGTCGTCCATCGGGCGCCACGGTCCGCGTCGGCCTCGCCAGACGGTGCGGCGCAGGAGCGTGACGGCGCCGACGACGACGGCCGCCCAGATCAGCGGGAAGAACAGGATCCACGGGCCGGGTCCGCCGTCCCAGTTCGCCAGGGTCTGCATCTCGGTTCATCTCCCTAGAGGGGTCTTCCGGTGATGTCTCGAGACTGGCTCCGGGGAGGGGTCCGGGTCGTCGTACGGCCAGCGGCAGTGCACGTACCTCCCCGGGAGTACGGGGGCTCTCTCGTGCTGCTCCCCCACACGCCTCGACTCTGTAACTACTAGTATGTACAGTGGGTGCATGAGCACCCCGGAGCGACTGATCGAGTCCACCCGCGAGCTGCTGTGGGAGCGCGGTTATGTGGGCACCAGCCCCAAGGCGATCCTGGAGCGCGCGGGCGCCGGACAGGGCAGCATGTACCACCACTTCAAGGGGAAGCCGGACCTCGCGCTGGCCGCGATCCGGCGGACGGCCGAGGAGATGCGGGCTACCGCCGAGGGAGTACTCGGCGGGCAGGGGACGCCGTACGAGCGGATCGAGGCGTATCTGCGGCGCGAGCGCGATGTGCTGCGCGGCTGCCCGATCGGCCGGCTGACGATGGATCCGGACGTCATGGCCGACGCCGAGCTGCGCGCGCCGGTCGACCAGACGCTCGACTGGCTCCGTGAGCGGATCGCCGGGATCGTCGAAGAGGGCCAGGAACAGGGCCAGTTCGCGCCCTCGCTGGACGGCGAGGAGATCGCGGCGGCCGTCGTCGCGACCGTTCAGGGTGGTTACGTCCTGGCCCGCGCGTCCGGGTCGCCCGCGGCGTTCGACGCGGGCGTACGAGGGCTGTTGTCGCTGCTCGCGCGCGACGAGACCCGCTGAGGAGACGTCGATGCACGCGATGCAGTACGAGTTCACCCTGCCCGCCGACTACGACATGGGCGTCATCCGCTCCCGGGTAGCCCGCGTCGGGCATCTGCTCGACGACTGGGCGGGCCTCGGCATCAAGGCCTACCTGATGCGCGAGCGGGGGGTGCACGGTTCGCCGGTCAACCAGTACGGGCCGTTCTATCTGTGGAACACCCTGCGGGGCATGAACAGCTTCCTGTGGGGTGGCGCCTTCCAGGGGCCGGTCGACGACTTCGGCCGGCCACGGGTCCACCAATGGACCGGGCTCGCCTACGAGGAGGGCGGTGCCGCCGGCTCCCCCGCCGTGTCCGCCGTGCGGCGGCGCCGAACGGTGCCGGACGGTGTGGAGTTGGCCGCGTTCATGGCGGACGCGGTGGGCGAGACCGAGCGGTTGGCCGGTCAGGACGGCGCGGTCCTGGCAGCGGCCGTTGTCGACACGCGCGCGTGGGAGCTCGTCCACTTCTCGCTCTGGGAGCACGACACGCCGAAGGCCGAGGGCGAGGTCTACGAGGTGCTGCATCTGTCGGCGCCTGGACGGGGCGAGTTGCCGCGGGGGCGGCAGTGGTGACCGCGGTTCGTACGGTTCTCGGGGATGTGCGCCCGGAGGAGCTTGGGGTCGTCGACGCGCACGATCACCTGTTTCTGCACAGCCCGCAGTTGCCCGGCCAGGAGCTGAACGACGCCTCGGCCGCGCGGGCCGAGTTGGAGGCGTTCCGCGCGATCGGTGGATCGGCCGTCGTGCAGTGGACGCCGTACGGCATGGGGCGGCGGGCCGCCGATCTGCCCTCGCTCTCCCGCGAGTCGGGGGTGCATGTCGTCGCCGCGACCGGGCTGCACCAGGCCGTCCACTACGACGACAGGACGCTCGCCGAGTTGCGCGGAAGACTCGCCGACGTCTTCGTGGCCGAACTGACGGAGGGCATCGGGACGTCGGGCGTGCGCGCCGGGTTCATCAAGGTCGCGGGCGGGTTTCACGCGCTGGATGCGCACACCCGCTGGGCGATGGGCGCGGCGGCCGAGGCGCATCATGCGACCGGTGCGGCCATCGCCGTGCATCTGGAGCTGGGCACGGGGGCGCTCGACGTACTGGACCTGCTGTGCGGCGAGTTGGCGGTGCCGCCGGGGCGGGTGGTTCTCGGCCATCTCAACCGCTCCCCCGACCTCGTCGTGCACCGCGAGGCAGCGTCCGCCGGCTGCTACCTCGCCTTTGACGGGCCGTCACGCGCCCACCACACCACGGACTGGCACATGCCGGACGCCGTACGGGCTCTCGCCGACGCCGGCTTCGGCGACCGCGTTCTCCTCGGCGGCGACACGACGACGGCCGCCGCCCGCTCGGTCAACGGCGGCCCCGGTATGCCGTATCTGCTGCGCCGCGTGCGGCAGCGGCTGGAAGTCGCGCTGGGCGCCGAGTTGGTGGGCCGGATCCTGACGGACAACCCGGCCCGCGCCTTCGCCCGGCCATCATCGAAGGAGTACCGCTGACATGCCCCTCGTCCGCATCGACGCCCTCGGCGCCGACCCCGACCGCCTCGACGCGCTCGGCCGCGCCGTGCATGACGCCCTCGTGGAGACCATCGGCATCCCGTCCGACGACCGTTTCCAGGTCCTGGTCGGCCATGACGGGACCACGAGCACACTGCGCTACGGCGACTATCTCGGCGTCCATCGCGACGACGGCATCGTCTACGTCGCCATCACACTGCGCGCCGGACGCACACCCGCGCAGAAGCAGGCACTGTACCGGCGGATCGCCGAACTCGCCCACGCCTACGCGGGCACCGAGCCGCGGAACGTGTTCGTCACCCTGACCGAGAACGCGTCGATCGACTGGTCGCTGGGGCACGGGGTGGCGCAGTACGCCGAACAGGACTAGGCCACAGCGATGTCCACCGACGGCCGGAGCTTCGCCGCCGCGGCCAGGGCCTCGTGGACGGGGTGGGTGTCGAAGGCCGTCAACAGGGCCGTATCCGACGGGAGTTGCGCGGCCGGGTAGGCGATCTGCTCGTAGGCGGCCTGGAAGCGTGGGCCCCAGCGCCGGGCGCCGAGTCGGGCCGTGCGGGAGCAGTTGTCGACCATGTGGGCGACGTCCCTGGCGTGCATGTACGGGAGCAGCGAGTCGACGGCCTCGATGACCGACTCGTTGACGATCTCGGACCAGGGGTGGCCGCGCTCGGCGAACTCGTCGATCTGCGCGGTCATGGTGGCGACGAAGACGCCGGCGGTGAACGGGTCCACGGGCAGGCCGCGTTCGGCCCGCCGGGGCCGCACCCGCTCCCCCGCCGCCCACATCGGCGAGCCGCCGATCTCGCTCATCGGGCGGGCGCCGAGCCGCCGTTCGGCCAGGATCACGCTGCGCAGCTCGGTGCCGTCGGCGACCTCGTCGTAGATCTCCGCGATGACCTCGCGGGCCGGTGCGTACGTCGCCGTGTACGCGCGGTCGAAGACATCCCGTCCGGTCGCGTCCAGCCCCTCGCGCACCGCGCGCAGCCCGGCGCGTGAAATCGTGCGGGCAATCGGGCCGGTGACGTTCTCGCAGGACCGTTCGTACGCCGTCACCTCGTCGTCCCCGGCGAGGCGGCAGCGGGTGTAGAGGCTCTCGACGATGCCGTGGACGGCGCCTAGGAGGATGGCGCGTTCGCCGACGATGTCGGAGAGGTACTCGCTGTCCAGGGTGGTGCGGAAGGTGTACGGCGAGCCGAGCGCCACGGCCCAGCCGAGCGCGAGGTCCGTGGCCCGTCCGTCGGGGTCGGCGTGCACGGCGAAACTGCTGTTGATCCCGGCGCCGTTGATCTCCGCGCCCTGCTGGTACAGGCGCCGCACGGAGTCGCCCATGCCCTTGGGGCACACGGCGATCACCGGGTGTCCGGGCGGGAAGTCGCCGCCGGTTGCGCGGAGGTGGCCGAGGAGGAAGCCGTGCGAGAGGCCGATCGCGGCGCCCGGCTGCAACGCGCTGAAGATCTCCGGGTGATGGGCGGCGAGCGCGGCGTCCGCGATCAGCAGGATCACCAGATCGCTGTCGGCGGTGACCGCGAGCCAGTCGCCGAGCGTGCCGTCGTCCTCGGTGAAGCCGTGAGCGCGGGCGTCGGCGGCCGAGCGGGAGCCGGGGCGCAGTCCCACGGCGACCCGGATGTCCGTACCGGCCAGCGAGTCCCTCAGGTTGAGGGCCTGGGCGCGGCCCTGCGGGCCCCAGCCGATGACGCCGATGCGGCGCACGTCCGCGAAGGCCTGCGGCAGCAGCGGGAAGAGGTGCCGGCCGCCGCGCAGGATGGTCTCCGTGCCGCTGGGGACGTCCATGGTTTCGAGTGGGAAGACGCGGGAGGTGTACGTGGTCGAGGTCATGGAGGAGTTGTAGGCTCACGGCGAGCGTTGCGGCAAGCGCAACTTGTGCAGCGCCGTGTTGCGTGAAGCGAAAGGTCCAGGTGGCGGGGTGCGGGACGACCATCGGGAGCTGCGGCTCTTCCTGCATCTGGCGCAGACGCTGAACTTCGGCCGGACGAGCCTCGACTGCCATGTCAGTCCGGCGACGCTGACACGGACCGTGCAGCGGCTGGAGGCCGATCTCGGGCACCGGCTGTTCGACCGGGGGCCGCGCGGGGTGGCGCTGACGGCGGAGGGGCACCGGTTCCGTGAATACGCCCTCCAAGCGCTGGAGTTGTGGCGCTCCTACCGGGAGGAGCATCCCGACCCGGCCGAACTGACCGGCCGCCTGGCCGTGTTCGCCACGGTGACCGCTTGCCAGGCACTGCTGCCCGATCTGTTGGCGCCCTTCCGTGCGGCCCACCCTCAGGTGCGGCTCGATCTGCGGACCGGTGACGCGGCCGCCGCGCTGGCCCGGCTCGACGAGGGCGAGGTGGACGTGGCGGTCGCGGGGATTCCGGCCAGGCTGCCGGAGCCGCTGGTGAGCCGGACGGTCGCGGTGACCGAGCTGGTCCTGGTCACCGCGCGGGACCGACCGGACCCGGGGCTCGACGGGCCCTTCGTCCTGCCCCACAGAGGGCTGGTCCGCGAGGCCGCCGACCGCTGGTTCCGCGCCCGTGGGACGACACCCGACGTGGCCTGTGAACCCGATGGACACGAGGGGCTGCTGACGCTGGTCGCCCTGGGCTGCGGCACGGGCGTGGTCCCCCGTCTCGTACTGGAGCACAGTGCGGTGCGCGAGCGGCTGTCGTGCTGCCCGCTGATCCGCCGCCGGAGCCGTTCCCGATCGGGTTGTGCGTGCGGCGGGCGGATCTGCGGCGGCCGTTGGTGGCGGCCTTGTGGAGCCTGACGGATTGAGCGGTCGGCCGATGTGGCCTACCAGGGAATCGGACCGTCCACGTCGAAGTAGCCGCCGGTCGGACCGTCCGGGCCCACCTGCGCCATGCGGACGATGATCTCGGCGCCCTGCTCGGCGGTCTGGGTGCCGGTGCGCCCGTTGAGGTCCGTCGAGGTGAAGCCGGGTTCGACGGCGTTGATCCGCATGGTCGGGAAGGCCTTCGCGTACTGCACGGTGATCATGTTGACGGCCGTCTTCGAGGTCGGGTAGGCGACGGCCTGGTAGAAGTGGGCCGGTGCGTCCGGGTCGGAGAGCCGGGACAGTGAGGCCAGGCCGCTGCTGAGGTTCACCACGACGGGGGCCGCGGACCGCTGGAGCAGCGGCAGGAAGGCGTGGATGACGCGGACGACGCCGAAGACGTTCGTCTCGAACACCGTTCGCATCTCGTCGGCGGTGGTGTCCGCGGCGGCGGGGATGCTGTTGTTCTCGCCCCGCACTTCGATGCCGGCGTTGTTGACCAGTACGTCGAGCCCGCCCTCGGCCTCGATGGTCTTCGCGGCGGCCTGGACGGAGGCGTCGTCGGTGACGTCGAGCTGGACGAACCGGGCGCCGAGCTGTTCGGCGGCGCGGCGGCCCCGCTCGGCGTCCCGGGCGCCGACGTAGACGGTGTGACCTGCTGCGACGAGCCGGCGGGCGGTCTCGAAGCCCAGTCCCTTGTTCGCTCCGGTGATGAGTGTTGTGGTCATGGCTCCACCTTCCCGCTCGACCGGGTGGACAGCCAGCGGACCCTTCTTCCTGGGACTCCCAGTACCAGGCACCGTCGCGGCCGGCGCGGTTGACTGGGGACATGACGACGACGGAACTCGGGCGGGCCCTGCGGCGCTGGCGGGACCGGGTCGCCCCGGAGACCGCCGGGCTGCCGGCCGGTGGTCAGCGGCGCGCGGCCGGGCTGCGTCGCGAGGAACTGGCCCTGCTGGCGGGGATCTCGGTCGACTACGTCACCCGCCTCGAACAGGGGCGGGCGGTCAACCCGTCCGGACAGATCGTCGAAGCCCTGGCCCGGGCGCTGCGGCTGACGGGGGACGAGCGGACGTACCTGTTCCGGCTGGCCGGGCTGGTGCCTCCGGGTCCCGAAACCGTGCCCGCCTACATCACGCCGAGCGTCCAGCGGCTGCTGGACCGGCTGGTGGACACCCCTGTCGGCGTCTCCGACGCGGCCATGACGCTGCTGATGGCCAACCCGATGTACGCGGCGCTGATGGGCGATCCCTCCGGTTGGCGCGGCTTCGAACGCAACGGGGTGTGGCGCAACTTCCTCGGCGCTCCCACCCGGGTCCGGCACACCCCGGACGAGCGGCGCGCGTTCGAGATCGGCATGGTCGCCGAACTGCGGGCGACGGCTGCCCGGTATCCCGCCGACCGTCAACTGCGGCGACTGATCGCGGAGTTGCGTGCGGGCAGCGAGAGGTTCGCCGAGCTGTGGGACGCGGGTGTCGTCGGCCGGCTCGAGGCATCGCGCAAGACGATCGAGCATCCTCAGGTGGGCCTGCTGACGCTGGACTGCGATCTGCTCCGGGTCGAGGGCAACGATCTGCACATCCTCGTGTACTCGGCCGAACCGGGCACCGAGGCCGCCGAGAAGCTGGAGCTGCTCTCCGTCCTCGGCACCCAGTCACTCGTGGGCTAGAGGTACCCGGTCACGCGTGGGCCAGGGCCCCCAGCGGATCGTCCAGCACCGGCTGCCACGCCAGCTCCGCCGCACCGACCAGGCTGTTGTGGTCGAGGGTGCACGCCAGGATCGGGACGCTGCCGCTCTGCCCCCACAGACTGCGGTCGGCGACGACGGCTCGCAGCCGCTCCGGGTCGGCGTCGAGCAGGGTGCGGTGCAGTCCGCCCAGGATGATGCGGTCCGGGTTGAGGATGTTCACCAGGCCCGCGAGACCGAGGCCGAGCCGGTCGATCAGCTCCTCTGTGGCCCTGCGGACGGACAGGTCGTCGTACCGGTTGCGGATCAGGTCGTCGGACTGCTGCACCAGCGACACCTCGGGGCCGGGTTCGCGTCCCGCCGCGGTGAGGAAGGCCAGCGGGTCGGCCTCGACGTCGAGACAGCCGCGGCTGCCGCAGTGGCAGGGGCGGCCCTCCGGGTTGACGGTGAGGTGGCCGACCTCCAGGGCGAGGCCCGAACTGCCCGTATGCAGGCGCCCGTCGAGGACGAGCGCGCCGCCGACGCCCCGGTGCCCGGTGGCCACGCACAGCAGGTCGCGGGCGCCGCGGCCCGCGCCGTGCCGGTGTTCGGCGAGCGCGGCGAGGTTGACGTCGTTGCCCGCGAACGCCGGTCCGGTGATCCCTGCGGCGCGTACGCACTCCGCGAAGATCCGGCGGACGGGCGCGCCCACGGGCCAGGCCAGGTGCAGCGGGTTCAGGGCCAGACCGTCCGGTTCGGCGACCGCGGACGGCACGGCGAGCCCGGCCCCCACGCAGCGCCGCCCGGTCGTGCGCAGCAGGTCGGCGCCCGCCTCCACCACGGATCCGAGGACCTTCGCGGGGTCGGCGTCGACGGTCTCGCAGCCCGGCGCGGTGGCGACGATCCGGCCGCCGAGCCCGACCAGTGCCGCCCGGAATCCGTCGGCGTGCACCTGTGCGGCGAGGACGACGGGCCCGTCCTCGGCGACGGACAGCCGGTGCGAGGGCCGCCCCTGCGAACCGGCCGCGGCGCCGGGCCGGGCGTCGACCCGGATCAGCCCCAGCGCCTCCAGCTCGGCGGCCACCGCGCCCGCCGTCGCCCGGGTCACCCCCAGCTCCGCGGTGAGCACGGCCCGGGTCGGCGCCCGCCCGGTGTGCACCAGCTCCAGCGCGGGCCCGAGCGCACCGCGCCCCCGGTCCAACCGCGTCCTCGAGGTGGTCCCTTCCCCCGCCGGCCGGGGGTCCGCCTTCCCGCTCATGACGGCGAGTCTCCCATGATCCGCAGGTCGAGCGGGCTACAGGCCGCTGACTCTGAGCGTGACGTTCAACCGCCCGGTCAGCCCCAACTCGGGCGGTGCCGTGCCCGGGAACACCCGAGGCACCCCGTGGTAGGCGAGCCGGGACGGTCCCCCGAACACGAACAGATCCCCACTGCGCAGTTCGACGTCCGTGTACGGCCGGGCCCGGGTCTCGGTGTTGCCGAAGCGGAACACGCAGGTGTCGCCGAGACTGAACGACACCACCGGCGCGTCGGATTTCTCGTCGCTGTCGCGGTGCATGCCCATGCGGGCGTCGGCGTCGTAGAAGTTGATCAGTGCAATGTCACACACCACAGTCGGTTCGCCCAAGGCGTCCCGCACCGCCCGCCGCCCCCACTCGCCCAGCCACTCCGGGAACGGCTTCACGGGCGCACCGTCCCCGTCGACGACCGTGCGGGCATAGCCGTACGGATACCAGTGCCAGCCCAGGCAGACCTGCCGGGCGGTCATCGTGCCGCCGCCGGGTGTGCGGACCGTGCGGAGACCGGCGGGCGGACGGGCCCACTCGCGGCAGGCCTCCAGCAGCTCGCGCTGGCGCTCCGCGTCCAGCCAGTCCGGCACGTGCACCGCGCCGGGCGCGACCTCCGTACGGCCCCTGGGGAACAGCTCGGCGTCCATGCGTCCATCCTGCCGGAGCGCTCCGCGGGAGTGCGTGACAGGCCGTCTTTCGCCTGCGGGCGCGTTGTGGCTGGTCGCGCAGTTCCCCGCGCCCCTTCGGGGCGCTGCCCAACCGCAGCTCACTTCACCAGGGCGCTTAGTCTGGTCGCACGATGAACGACCGTATGACGACGCCCTGGGGCGAGCTCGCGCTGGCCCGATTCCCCGAGGACCCGCGCGAGAGGCTGCGCGCGTGGGATGCCTCCGACGACTATCTGGTGAGGCATCTCGCGGACGAGGAGGTCCCGCTGTCCGGCACGGTCGTGGTTCTCGGCGACCGCTGGGGCGCCCTGGTCACGGCGCTCGCGGCGCATCGGCCGGTGCAGATCACGGACTCGTATCTGGGCCAGGAGGCGACCCGCGCGAACCTCGCGCGCAACGACGTCGAGCCGGGCGCGGTCACCCTCCTCACCACCCAGGATCCGGCGCCCGCCCGGGTCGACGTCCTCCTCGTCCGGGTGCCGAAGAGCCTGGCGCTCCTGGAGGACCAGCTGCTGCGGCTGGCGCCCGCGGTGCATGAGGGCACGGTCGTCGTCGGTACCGGCATGGTGAAGGAGATCCACACCTCCACGCTGAGGCTGTTCGAGCGGATCCTCGGTGCGACCCGCACCTCGCTGGCGGAGAAGAAGGCCCGGCTCATCTTCTGCACACCCAAGGCCGCCCAGGAGCCGCCCGCCAACCCCTGGCCGCACACCTACACGCTCCCCGACGACATCGGCCCGGCCTCCGGCGCCACCGTCGTCAACCACGCCGGCGTGTTCTGCGCCGAACGGCTCGACATCGGCACGCGCTTCTTCCTGAAGCATCTGCCGTACGACGCCGGTAGGGCACGCGTGGTCGATCTGGGCTGCGGCAACGGTGTCGTCGGTACGGCGATCGCGCTGGCCGATCCCGAGGCAGAGGTGCTGTTCACGGACGAGTCGTTCCAGGCCGTGGCCTCGGCGGAGGCGACGTACAAGGCGAACGGCGTGCCGGGGCATGCCGAGTTCCGGGTCGGGGACGGGCTGGTGGGGGTGCCCGCAGGCAGCGTCGACCTCGTGCTCAACAATCCGCCGTTCCACTCCCACCAGGCGACGACCGACGCGACGGCATGGCGGATGTTCAGCGAGGCGTGGCGCGCGCTGCGGCCCGGGGGTGAGCTGTGGGTGATCGGCAATCGGCACCTGGGCTACCACCTGAAGCTGCGGCGGTTGTTCGGCAACAGTGAACTGGTCGCCAGCGACCCGAAGTTCGTGGTGCTGCGAACCGTCAAGGAGTAGACGCCGTGGGTGGGTCCGACGATTCGGTGCGGGACTTCTACGACGAGTTGGCCCCCGACTACCACCTGATCTTCCCGGACTGGGACGCGAGCATGGCGCGGCAGGGGACGGTGCTGGACGAGCTGATCCGGCCGCGTCCGGGAGCCGGACCGCGCAGGGTCCTCGACTGCTCCTGCGGAATCGGTACCCAGGCGATCGGGCTGGCGCGGCTGGGCCATCAGGTCGTCGGCAGCGACCTGAGTCCCGTGGCGGCCGCACGCGCGGTCGCCGCAGCCGCCGCTCGTGGCGTACGCCTTCCGGTGGCCGTCGCGGACATGCGGCGGCTGCCGTTCACGCCGTCCGCGTTCGACGTCGTCGTCTGTGCGGACAACGCGTTGCCGCATCTGCTGTCGGCGCGGGACGTCGAGGCGGCGCTGACGGGCATCCGCCGGGTGCTGCGTGCGGACGGGTTGCTGGTGCTCACCGTCCGGGACTACGACGAGGCCCGGCGGACCAAGCCCACAGCGACCCCTCCCCAGGTCTCGCACACCGGGGACGGTGAGGTGATCACCTTTCAGCTGTGGCACTGGCACGAGGACGGCGAGCGCTACGACCTGGAACACTTCCAGCTCGTCCCGGCAGGCGACGGCTGGAGCGTGCGCGTGCGTCGAACCACCTACTGGGCGCTGACCCGCGGGCAGTTGACCGACCTGCTGACCACGTCCGGTTTCACGGACGTCACGTGGCACGCTTCGTTCTACCAGCCGCTGCTCACCGCCCGCCCAGCACCCGGATGATCTCCGCGACCGTCCGTACCATCGCCTCCCGCCCCACACTCAGGTACTTCCGCGAGTCGACGGCCTCGGGGTGGGCGGCCAGGTACTCCCGTATCGCGCCGGTCATGGCGAGGTTGAGGGCGGTGCCGATGTTCACCTTGGCGATGCCGCCCGCGACGGCCGCGGTGAGTTCGGGGTCGGGTACGCCGCTGGAACCGTGCAGGACCAGCGGGACGTCCAGGACGGCGGCGAGGCGTTTGAGAAGGGCGTGGTCGAGGGTGGCCGTGCGGGTCGTCATGGCGTGCGAGGTGCCGATGGCCACCGCGAGGGCGTCGACTCCCGAGTCGGTGACGAAGGCACGGGCCCGAGCGGGGTCGGTACGAGCGCCGGGGGCGTGGGCGTCGAGCGGCGGCGCTCCGTCCTTGCCGCCCACCTCTCCCAACTCGGCCTCGATCCACAGCCCTTGGGCGTGCGCCCAGTCGACGGCGGCCCTGGTCGCCGCCAAGTTCTCCTCGTACGGCAGCCGCGACGCGTCGTACATCACGGAGCTGAAGCCGGCGCCCGGCGCCTGCCGCAGCAGGTCGTCGCTCTGGACGTGATCGAGGTGCAACGCGACGGGTACGGCGGCGCGTTCGGCGGCGGCGACGGCGGCGCGGGCGAGGGGAAGCAGGCGGCCGTAGCGGAACTTGACCGCGTTCTCGCTGATTTGGAGGACGACGGGAGCGTCCACGGATTCCGCGCCGGCGATGACGGCCTCGACGTGTTCCAGCGTGATGATGTTGAAGGCGGCGACCGCGGAGTGGGCTGCGGCGGCCCGGGGGACGAGTTCGCCGGTGGTGGTGAGGGGCACGGGTACGTCCCTTCAGTCGGCGAGGATCACCGAGCGGGTGAGGTGTCGGGGCCGGTCCGGGTCGAGGCCGCGCGCCGCGGCGACGGCGACCGCGAGCCGCTGGGCGCGGACCAGTTCGGCGAGCGGGTCGAGATCTCCGGCCACCCACAATCCGCCGGTGGCCCGCACCTGTCCGGCCAGGCCCTCGGGCGGTTCCCCGAGCATCCAGGTGGCGGTGCCCTGGGTAGTGATGCTGATGGGGCCGTGCCGGTACTCCATAGCCGGATAGGCCTCGGTCCACGCCAAGGAGGCCTCGCGCATCTTCAGTCCAGCCTCGTTGGCCAGTCCCACGGTCCAGCCGCGGCCCAGGAAGGTGAACTGCGTGCAGTCGACGAGCCCTTCGGGCAGCGGGGTGGCGAGCGCGGTGCGGGCGTCGGCCACGACGGAGTCGGTGTGCAGGCCCAGGTGGGCGCGGAACAGGGTCAGCGCGGTGGTCGCGAACCGGGTCTGCACGACGGACCGTTCGTCCGCGAAGTCCAGGACTGCGACGTCGTCGGCGGCCGTCATGACGGGCGTGCCGGGGTCGGCGGTGACGGCGGTCGTGCGCGTGCGGCCTCTCAACTGCCCGAGCAGTTCCAGGACTTCGGTCGTGGTGCCGGAGCGGGTGAGGGCGACCACACGGTCGTACGAGCGGCCGTACGGGAACTCCGAGGCGGCGAACGCGTCCGTCTCGCCCTGTCCCGCGCCTTCCCGTAGCGCCGCCGCCGCCTGCGCCATGAAGTACGACGTGCCGCACCCGACGATCGCGACCCGCTCACCCGGCGCCGGAAGCACTCCGCCGTGCCGGCCGGCCTCCGCCGCGGCCCGCGTCCAGCACTCGGGCTGGCTGGTCAGCTCGTCCTCGACATGGGTCATGCAGTACCCCTCCCGCACTTTGATTGTTCTTGCAAGATATAGCCAGTTTTCGAGCACAATCAAGCAATCCCGCGAGATGGGCGTGCGCTAAGGTCGCCGGAAGATCGAGGGACGGAGGGTGCGGATGTCGCGGGACGCCCGCTGGAAGGCGCTGCTGGAGCTGCTCGTCGAGCGCGGCCGGCTGGAGGTCGAAGAGGCGGCGGCCGAGCTGGCGGTGTCGGCGGCGACGATCCGGCGCGACTTCGACCAGCTGGCCGAGCAGCAGATGCTCGTACGCACCCGGGGTGGCGCGGTCGTACACGGCGTGTCGTACGAACTTCCGCTGCGCTACAAGACCGCCCGGCACGCCTCCGAGAAGCAGCGGATCGCCAAGGCGGTCGCCGATCTCGTCGCGCCGGGTGAGGCGGTCGGGCTGACCGGCGGCACGACCACCACGGAGGTGGCCCGCGCGCTGGCCGTACGCAGCGATCTCGCGTCCGGCTCCCCCGCGCTGACCGTCGTCACCAACGCCCTCAACATCGCCAACGAGCTGGCCGTCCGGCCCCAGTTCAAGATCGTGGTGACCGGCGGGGTCGCGCGGGCGCAGTCGTACGAGCTCATCGGGCCGCTCGCTGACGGAGTCCTCAGCCAGATCACGATCGATGTGGCCGTGCTCGGCGTCGTCTCCTTCGACGTCACCCACGGCGCCGCGGCGCACGACGAGGCGGAGGCCGCGATCAACCGGCTGCTGTGCGAGCGGGCCGAGCGCGTGGTCGTCGCCGCCGACTCCAGCAAGCTGGGGCGCCGGGCATTCGCCCGGATCTGCGCCGCCGACGCGGTGGACACGCTGGTCACGGACACGGCGGCCGGGCCGGAGACGGTGCAGCGGTTCGAGGAGGCCGGAATCCAGGTGATCGCCGTCTGACGCCGTGGCCGATTGTGCCGCCGGGACGCACCGGACGGACCTCAGCGGCCTGAACCAACCCCGGTGCGGTATCGCGCCCCGTAAGGGGCGCGGGGAACTGCGCGACCAGCCCTCACCGGCCTGTGGCTTTGTCACCGCGCCTCCAGCGAAACGCCTAGGCTGACTGTGACGCGGTGCGAGCCGGGCCAGGGAGGCTGCGGTACGGGGCCGGGCCAGGGAGGCTGTGATGGACGGGACACCGAGCGATCAGGGCGTACCGGGGGCTTCGCGGTATCTGCCGATCGCCGAGCACGGGCTGATCGGCGATCTGCGCAGCGTCGCCCTGGTGGGGACCGACGGGACCATCGACTGGTACTGCTGCCCGTCCTTCGACGCACCCAGCATCTTCGCGGCGATCCTGGACACGGAGCGGGGCGGCGCCTTCGAGCTCGCCGCCTCGGTGCCGGCCCGGACCAAGCAGTTCTACTTCCCGGACACGAACGTCCTGATCACCAGGTTCTTCACCGAGGAAGGCGTCGGTGAGGTGCAGGACTTCATGCCGATCGGCCACGAGGCCGAGGAGGTCGCCCGGCACCGGCTGATCCGACGGGTGTTGTGCGTACGCGGCTCCATCCCGTTCCGCGCACGGGTGGCGCCCCGCTTCGACTACGGCCGCGTCCCGCACACCGTGCGCATGGAGGGCGACGTGGCGGTGTTCGCCTCCGACGGCCTGTCGCTGGGGCTGACCGCGACCGTGCCGCTGGAAGCCGAAGGCCTGGACGCGCGCGCCGACTTCAAGCTCGCCGAGGGCGAGTCGGCGGTGTTCGCGCTGGACCAGGTCGGCGGCACCGTGCATCCGCGCGGGTGCGCGCGCACCGAGGCTGAGAGCCAGTTCGACGTCACGGTGGCCTACTGGCGGCGCTGGCTTTCCCAGTCCCAGTACCGGGGCCGCTGGCGGGAGATGGTGCACCGCTCCGCGCTCACCCTGAAGCTGCTCACCTATGCGCCGACCGGGGCGATCGTGGCCGCGCCGACGACGAGCCTGCCCGAGCAGATCGGCGGCGAACGCAACTGGGACTACCGGTATGTGTGGGTGCGCGACGCCGCCTTCTGCGTGTACGCCCTGCTGCGGCTGGGCTTCACCGGCGAGGCCGAGGCGTTCATGAAGTTCGTGACCCGGCACGTCAGTCCGGGCGACGGCAAACCCTCCGGCCCGCTGCAGATCATGTACGGCATCGACGGGCGCACCGACCTCACCGAGCAGGAACTCGGCCACCTCGAAGGGCACTTGGGGTCCGCGCCGGTGCGGATCGGCAACGGCGCGGCCGAGCAGCTCCAGCTCGACATCTACGGCGCGCTCATCGACTCGATCTACCTCTACGACAAGTGGGCGAAGCCCATCTCCAGCGACCAGTGGGACGACGTGTGCGCCCTGGTGGACTGGGTCTGCGAGAACTGGGACCAGCCCGACGAGGGCATCTGGGAGACCCGCGGCGGCCGCAAGAACTTCCTGTACTCACGCCTGATGTGCTGGGTCGCGATCGAACGGGCCATCCGCATGGCCAACCGGCGCGGTCTGCCCGCCGACCTGGTCCGCTGGCGCGGGCACCGGGACAGGATCTACCGGCGGATCATGAAGCGCGGCTGGTCCGAGACACGGCAGGCGTTCGTGCAGTACGAGGACAGCGACGTACTGGACGCGGCCGTACTGATGATGCCGCTGACGAAGTTCATCGCCCCGACCGACCCGAAGTGGCTGTCCACGCTCGACGCCCTCACCCACGACCTGGTCTCGGACTCCCTCGTCTACCGCTACGACCCGCAGGCCAGCCCGGACGGACTGCGCGGCGACGAGGGCACGTTCTCGATCTGCTCGTTCTGGTACGTCGAGGCCATGGTCCACGCCGGCCGGATCGACGAAGCACGCCTGGCCTTCGAGAAGATGCTCACGTACGCCAACCATCTCGGCCTGTACGCCGAGGAGATCAGCCACACCGGCGAGCAACAGGGCAACTTCCCGCAGGCGTTCACCCACCTCGCGCTGATCAGCGCGGCCTTCAATCTCGACCGCGCTCTCGGCTGACCTCAGCCGTCCATGCGCCGCACCAGGCTCTTGGGGCGCATGTCCGTCCAGTTGGCCTCGATGTGGTCCAGGCACTCCTGCCGGGGTGCCGGACCGTGGACGACACTCCAGCCGGCCGGTACGTCGACGAAGTCGGGCCACAGGCTGTGCTGGCCCTCGTCGTTGACGAGCACGGAGTAGACGCCGTCGGGGTTCTCGAAGGGGTTGGTCATGCCGGTTCCTTCCGTTGTAGGTGAGTTGCCTTCAGCTATGCGGTGGCCCGGTCCACCAGAGCCTCCAGCGCCCGGAACCAGCCTTCGGCCAGGTCCCGTACGGCCTCCTCGGGCAGTACTCCGGGTGCGTAGGTCCAGTGGGCGGTCAGTTCGGGGCCTTCCGGCCGGTCCTCGGTCAGGGCGTTGACGGTCAGGGCGTGGGACAGCGGCATGCCGGGGTCGGCTTCCAGGTCCGCCGCGTCGGCCTCGGGGGCGTACGACCAGTCCGTGGCCTCGGGGACGCCGAAGCGCCCCATGTAGTTGAACTCGATCTGCGGACGCGCGAGTTCGGCCAGCACCGGTCCGGTCTCGGGGTTGAGGTGCCGGAGCAGGCCGTGGCCGATGCCGCCCGTCGGCGCGGTGGCCAGGTGCTCGCGGACGCGCGCCAGGGCCGTGTCGAGAGCGGGTCCTCCGGCGAGCGCGTCGGCGAGGTCCAGAGTGCCGGTGTCCAGCCGGACCGGCACGACGGTGGTGAACCAGCCCACCGTGCGCGAGAGATCGGCCTCGCCCGCCAGTTCCTCCTCTCGCCCGTGCCCTTCGAGATCCACGAGGACCGCACCACCGGACGCCGACCCGCGCCATTCGGCGACGGCGAGGGCGAGGGCGGTCAGCAGGACGTCGTTGACGCTCGCCCCGAAGGCGGCGGGCACCCTGCTGAGCAGGGGTGCCGTACGGTCCGCGGGCAGGGTGAGGGACAGGTGCCGGGAGGCGGCGGTGACATCCCGTTCCGGGTCGAGGGGCCGCAGCAGCGGGAGGGGTTCCTCGTCGGCCAGCACCGAGGTCCACAGCGGCAGTTCGTCCTCACGGGCGGGGTCGACGGCACGTGCGGCGAGCAGTTCGGACCAGCGCCGGAACGACAGGTCGACCGGTGCCGGCGCGGGCGTCCTGCCCTCGCTGACGTCGCGCCAGGCGGCGGCGAGGTCGGGCAGCAGCACGCGCCAGGACACACCGTCCACGACCAGGTGGTGGATCAGCAGCAGCAACCGTCCGGGCGCGTCCGGCCCGGCGTCGAACCAGACGCCCTGGATCATCCGGCCGGCGTCCGGGTCGAGGCGGCTCTGCGCGGCACGGGCGTGTTCGGCGACCGTTTCCCGGAGCGCCGCCTCGTCAGCGCCCCGGACGTCGGCGCGGACCACCCAGGAAGCTGCGGGCATGCTGCCCGGCGGCGGCACGTGCAGCGACCACCGTCCGGTCCGCTCCAGCCGGGCCCGTAGCAGGTCGTGCCAGTCGGTGACGGCCTGGAGCACGGCGTACAGCCCGGCCTCGTCCAGGGCGGCGGGAGTCTGTACGAACGCGGCCTGGTGGTAGCCGGCGATCGGACCGCCCAGTTCCCGCAGCGCATGCATGATCGGCGTCAGCGGCACCGTGCCGGAGCCGTCGTCGTGGGCGGGCCGCGTGAGCTGCGCGGCGTCCAGTTCCACCGCCACGGCGGCCAGCGCGCCGACCGTGCGGTGCTGGAAGACCTGCCGTGGAGTGATTCGCAGGCCGGCCGCGCGGACCCGGCTGACCAGCTGCATCGCGACGATGCTGTCCCCGCCGAGGGCGAAGAAGTCGTCGTCGGCCCCGACCCCCGGCAGGCCGAGCACCTCGGCGAAGCGGGCGCAGAGCACACGCTCTATGTCGTTCGCGGGCTCCCGGCCGCCGGTCACGCGCGTGAACTCGGGGGCCGGGAGCGCCCTGCGGTCGAGCTTGCCGTTGGACAGCAGCGGCAGTTCGTCGAGGACCACGACGGCGGCCGGGACCATGTAGTCGGGCAGCGCCGCCACGGCGTGGGCCCGCAGTTCGGCCGGGTCGGGGCTCGGCACACCGCCGGCCGGGACGACGTACGCGACCAGTTGCTTGGTCCTCGGCCGGTCCTCGCGGGCGACGACCACGACCTGGCCGACCGCGTCGTGCCGGTCCAACACGGCCTCGATCTCGGCGAGTTCGATACGGAAGCCGCGGATCTTGACCTGGTCGTCGGCGCGGCCGAGGTATTCGAGCGTGCCCTCGGCCGTCCAGCGGGCCAGGTCACCCGTGCGGTACATGAGGGAGCCGGGTGCGCCGAACGGGTCCGCGGTGAACCGCTCGGCGGTCAGCCCGGGGCGCCCGAGGTAGCCGCGCGCCAGGCCCGCCCCCGCGAGGTACAGCTCGCCGGTGACGCCCGGTGGCACGGGCCGCAGCCGGCCGTCGAGCACATACGCCCGTGTGTTGCCGACCGGGCGCCCGACGACCGGCCGCTCGCTGTCTCCGATCCGGGCGGCGAGCGCGTCGACGGTCGCCTCCGTCGGCCCGTACAGGTTGAAGGCCTCCGTGCCGGGCAGTGCGGCCAGCTCGCTCCACAGCGCGTCCGGCACGGCCTCCCCGCCCACGCCCACCACCGCCAGCGGGCACTCACCGTCCTTGATCAGCCCGTACTCCGCCATCTGGGCCAGGAACGACGGCGTCACCTCGATGAAGTCGATGCCCTGGGCGCGGATGGCCGCGGCGGTCAGTTCGGGGTCGCGGCGCGTCTCGTCGTCGAAGATGTGCAGCGCGTGCCCGTCGAGCAGCCACAGCTGCGGCTGCCAGGAGGCGTCGAAGGAGAACGACCAGAAGTGCCCGACGCGCAGATGCCGACGCCCGGTGCCCGCCTTGGCGAGGTCGTGCAGGGTGCGGCGGTGGCTGTGGAAGAGGTTGGCCACGCTGCGGTGGCAGACCACGACGCCCTTGGGGCGGCCGGTGGAGCCCGAGGTGTAGATGACATAGGCGGGGTGGTCCGGGTCGGGGCCGGACGGGTTGCCGCGGCCGGCGTGCGCGGCCAGTCGTACGACGGTCTCCTCCGCGTCGAGCGCCAGCCGTGCGACGCCCTCGCGGTCCGGCAGTCCCGCGGCGAGTGCCTCGGTGGTGAGGACGAGCCGGGCCCCGGCGTCGTCCAGCATGGCGAGGACACGCTCGGCGGGCAGGTCCGCGTCGATCGGCAGATAGGCCGCGCCCGACTTGAGCACGGCGAGCATCGCGACGAGGAAGTCCGCGGTGCGGGGCAGCGCCAGGGCGACGATCCGCTCGGGTCCGGCGCCGTGCTCGGCCAGCAGCCGGGCCAAGCGGTTTGCGTGGTCGTTGAGTTCGGCGAAGGTCAGCGTGACGGGGCCCGCGACCACGGCGACGGCGTCCGGGGTGGCGGCGGCCTGGGCCTCGAAGAGCCCGGGCACGGTGGTCGGGGGGACCGGGAGGGCGGTGTCGTTCCAGGTCTCCAGGAGGGTGTGCCGCTCCTCGGGAGTGAGGATGTCGACGTGGCCCACCGCCTGATCCGCATCGGCGGTCATCGCGTCGAGCAGCCGGACCATCGCCGCGGAGAGCCGTTCGGCCGTCGCGGTGTCGAACAGGTCGGTGCGGTACTCGGCGGTCAGTCGCAGCCGTTCGGCGGGCTCGACGGCCCAGGCGAAGGGATAGTGCGTCGAGTCCCGGTGGTCGCGGACCTCGGTCCGCAGCCCCTCCTCGGCCCCGAGTCCGGCTCCGCCCCCGTCGGGGTACGACTCGAAGACCACGAGCGTGTCGAACAACTCCCCCATTCCGGCGCCCCGTTGGATGTCGGCGAGCCCGAGGTGCTGGTGGGCGATGAGCCTCGACTGCTCGTCCTGGAGCCGGTCGAGGAACGCCGCCAACGTCTCGCGCTCGTCGATCCGGACCCGTACGGGAACGGTGTTGATGAACAGCCCGATCATCGACTCCACGCCGCTCAGCTCCGGTGGCCGTCCGGAGACGGTCGCTCCGAACACCACGTCGTCGCGCCCGGTGAGCCGGGACAGGACGACGCTCCAGGCGCCCTGGACCAGCGTGTTGACGGTCAGGCCGCGCGAACGGGCGAACGCGGTCAGCGCGTCGGTCGCCTCCGGCGTCAGCAGCGTGGTGAGCGTCTCGGGAACGGCCGGGGCCCTGCCGGGGTCGGCGGGCACCAGATGCGTGGGCTCCGCCAGACCGTCGAGCGCCTCCGCCCACGCCGCCGAGGATGCGGCGGCATCCTGCCGGCCGAGCCAGGCCAGATAGTCCTTGTACGGCACCGGGGCCGGGAGTTCGGCCCCCGCGTACAGCCGGGACAGCTCGCCCAACAGCCGCGGCACCGACCACCCGTCGAGCAGCAGGTGCTGGTGCGACAGCACGAACCGGTACCGCTCGGGCCCGACCTCGACCAGCATCAGCCGCAGCAGCGGCGGCTCGGCGGGCTCGAACCGGCGCCGCTCCTGCGCCAGCAAGGAGGTCCACCGTTCCTCACGGACGGCGGCGTCCAACTCGCTCAGATCCACATGCCGCCACGGCAGTACGGCCGTATGCGGTACGACGGCGACCGGACGCCCCGAGGACAGGTACCGGAAGCCGGCCCTCAGGTTCCCGTGCCGGTCGAGCAGCGCCTGCCCGGCCCTCCGCAGCCGTACGGCGTCCAGCGGGCCGTCGATGTCGTACGCCACCTGCACGGTGTAGACGTCCGGCCCCGCGTCCCCGGAGTCGAACGCGGCATGGAACAGCAGCCCCGCCTGGAGCGGCGACAGCGGCAGCACCTCCGCCGCACCGAACCCGGCGACCTCGGCCCGCTCCTCGTCGGTGAGTTCGAGCAGTGAGGCGTCCGACGACGCTGCCCCGCCGTCGCCGTCGAGTTCTCGGGCGGCGGCGGCCAGCCCGGCGGCGGTCTTGTGGCGGAAGACGTCCCGCGGGCTGACCACCAGCCCGGCCGCCCGCGCACGGGCGACCAGCTGCATGGCGACGATGCTGTCCCCGCCCAGCGTGAAGAAGTCGTCGTCCACTCCGACGCGGCGCAGATTCAGCACGTCAGCGAAGAGACCGCACAGGAGTTCCTCGCGCGGCGTGCGCGGGAGGGTGTCGGTGGTCTCGGCCTCGAAGTCGGGGGCGGGCAGGGCTCGGCGGTCGAGCTTGCCGTTCGGGGTGAGCGGCAGCGCGTCCAGGGTGACGAAGGCCGCGGGGACCATGTGATCGGGCAGCGCGGCGGCGACGTGCGCCCGCAGCGCGGCGGAATCCGGAGTACGGCCCGGGGCCGGGACGACATACGCGACCAGCTGTTGCTCGCGGGCCACGACACTGACATGGGCGACGGTGTCGTGGCGGGCGAGGGCGGACTCGATCTCGCCGAGTTCGATGCGGAAGCCTCGGATCTTGACCTGGTCGTCGGTGCGGCCGAGGTATTCGAGCGTGTCGTCGGGGGTCCAGCGGGCCAGGTCGCCTGTGCGGTACATGCGGGAACCCGGACCGCCGTACGGGTCGGCGACGAAACGGTCCGCGGTCAGGCCCGGCCGGTCCAGATAGCCGCGCGCCAACTGGACGCCCGCCAGATACAGCTCACCCGCAACGCCGGGCGGAACGGGACGCAGGGCCGCGTCGAGGACGTACACGCGGGTGTTCCACACCGGGCGGCCGATGGAGACGCGATCGGTCACCTCGATGGCGGTGGCGTCGACGGACGCCTCCGTCGGGCCGTACAGGTTGTGCAGCTCGGTCGGCGGCAGAGTGGTGTGGAAGCGGGCGGCGAGGTCGGACGAGAGTGCCTCGCCACTGCACAGGACGCGGCGCAGGCTGGTGCAGTTGGCGGTGGTGGGCTCGTCCAGGAAGGCGCGGAGCATCGAGGGTACGAAGTGGGCGGTGGTGATGCCCTGTTCCTGGATCAACTCGGCCAAGTAGGCAGGGTCCTTGTGACCTTCGGGTTTGGCGACGACCAGCGTGGCGCCGGTGATGAGGGGCCAGAAGAACTCCCACACCGAGACGTCGAAGCTGGACGGCGTCTTCTGCAACACCCGGTCGTCGCCGGTCAGTCCGTACTCGCCCTGCATCCACAGGAGACGGTTGACGATGCCCGCATGCGGGACGACAACGCCCTTGGGACGACCGGTCGAACCAGACGTGTAGATGACGTAGGCGGGAGTCAACGGATCGTAGGCAGAGGGCAGTTCACCGTCCGGCCCCTCCGGCAACCCGTCCCGGACCACACACACCGGACGAGCATCCGCCAGCATGAACTCCAGCCGCTCCTGCGGATATTCGACGTCCAGTGGCAGATAGGCCGCTCCGGCGCGATGCGTCGCGAGCAGGGCGACCACCAGATCGACCGAACGGGGCAGGGCTACCGCGACGGTCCGCTCGGGACCGGCGCCCATCCCGGCCAGCACACGCGCGGTGCGCTCGACCCGCGCGTCCAACTCCGCATACGTCAGCCGCTGCTCACCGAAGACAAGAGCCACCGCATCCGGCGTACGAGCCACCTGAGCCCGGAACAACTCGGGAAGGCTGCTCGCCCCCACCTCGTGCGCCGTGTCGTTCCACACCTCGACGACCGACCGCCGCTCCGACTCCCCCAACACCTCCACGTCCCGCACCGGCACATCCGGATCGGCCGCCACCTGCTCCAGCAACCGCACCAGACGCCCCGCCAGCAGTTCGACCGTGTCGTGGTCGAACAGGTCGGAGCTGTACTCGATCCAGCCCTGGATACCGGACCCGTCCGACTGCTCGATGAAGTCGAAGCTCAGGTCGAACTTGGCGCTCTCCTGGCGGAGCGGTTCGCGGCGTGCGGACAGGCCGGGAAATTCGGGAGTGCTGCCGGGGTCGCCGAGGTAGACGACCATGACCTGGAAGAGCGGGTGCCTGGCCAGTGAGCGGGCCGGGTTGATGGCTTCCACGAGCCGTTCGAACGGCAGGTCCTGGTGTTCATAGGCGGCCAGGTCGGTGTCGCGTACCCGGTCGAGCAGGTCGGCGAAGGTGGGTGTGCCGGAGAGATCGGTGCGCAGGACCAGGGAGTTGACGAAGAACCCGACCAGGTCTTCCAGGCGTTCGTCGGCGCGGCCCGAGATGGGTGCGCCGAGCGGGATGTCGTCGCCGGCGCCGAGACGGTGCAGCAGAGCGGCGGTGGCCGCCTGGAAGAGCATGAACAAACTGACGCCACGCCGGTGCGCGAGGCCGCGCAGGGCCCGCTCCAGCTCGCTGTCGAGGCTCAGTCCGACGGCTCCGCCCTCGTGGCTGCCCTCTTGTGGGCGTGGCCGGTCGGTCGGGAGCCTCAGCTCTTCGGGGAGTCCGGCCAACGCCTGCTTCCAGTAGGCGATTTGTCGTGCCTGGAGACTGCCGGGGTCGGTGTCGTCGCCGAGCAGCCGGTGGTGCCACAGGGTGTAGTCGGCGTACTGCACCGGCAGCGGCGCCCACTCCGGCTCACGGCCCTCGCTGCGGGCGCGGTAGGCGATGGCGAGGTCCCGCCACAGCGGGCCGTCCGACCACTCGTCGCCGGCGATGTGGTGCAGGACCAGCAGCAGGACGTACTCCTGCTGCGTCAGCTCGAAGACGTGGACGCGCAGCGGGAGTTCGCGGTCGATCTCGAAGCCACGCCCGGCGGCCTCGGCCAGTCGGTCGGGGAGGTCGGCCTCGGACACCTGCTCGTGGTGCACCGGCACCGCGACCTCGGCAGCGTCCAGGACGAGCTGGCGGGCGACTCCCTCATGGTCCGCGAAGACCGTGCGCAGGCTCTCGTGGCGGACGGCGAGATCCTGGACGGCGGCGGCAAGGGCGTCGCGGTCCAGATCGCCGGTCAGCCGCCAGGCCGCCGGGATGTTGTACGTGGCGCCCGGGCCCTCGATCCGGTGCAGCAGCCAGAGCCGTTGCTGGGCGAAGGACAGGGGCAGCGGCTCCGGCCGGTCGAGCTGAGCGAGTGCCGGTCGTGCCATGACGCGTCCCGCGGAACCCGCCACGCGCTCGCCGAGCCGGGCAGGTGTGGGCGCCTCGAAGACGGTACGGACCGTCAGTTCGGCGCCCAGCGCCGTGCGGACCCGGCTGACCAGCCTCATGGCGAGGAGTGAGTGACCCCCGAGCATGAAGAAGTCGTCGTCGACCCCGACCCGTTCGAGACCCAGCACGTCCGCGAACAGCCCGCAGAGGATCTCCTCGTGCGGGGTGCGCGGCCGGCCGTCGCTCGTCCCGGTCGTGAAGTCGGGGGCGGGCAGGGCCCTGCGGTCCAGCTTGCCGTTCGGGGTGAGCGGCAGTGCGTCCAGGGTGACGAAGGCCGCGGGGACCATGTGATCGGGCAACGTGGCGGCCGTATGCCGACGCAGTTCGCCGCTGTCGGGGGTGTGTCCGGCGGCGGGTACGACGTACGCCACGAGCCGTTGGCCGTGTGCGACGACGGCGGCATGGGCGAGGCCGTCGTGACGCATCAACACGTCGGCGATCTCACCGAGTTCGATGCGGAAGCCGCGGATCTTGACCTGGTCGTCGGTACGGCCGAGGTATTCGAGCGTGCCGTCGGGGGTCCAGCGGGCCAGGTCGCCCGTGCGGTACATCCGAGAGCCCGCTCCGCCGAACGGATCCGCCGTGAACCGCTCCGCGGTCAGCCCCGGCCGGTCCAGGTAGCCGCGCGCCAACTGGACGCCCGCCAGATACAGCTCACCCGCCACACCGGGCGGAACCGGACGCAGGGCCGCGTCGAGGACGTACACCCGGGTGTTCCACACCGGACGGCCGATCGAGACACGGTCCGTCACCTCGACGGCGGTGACATCGACGGACGCCTCCGTCGGCCCGTACAGGTTGTGCAACTCGGCCGGCAGCAGAGCACGGAAACGCTCCACGACCGCCGCTGGAAGGGCCTCCCCGCTGCACAGCACTCGGCGCAGCCCGGTGCAGGCCACGGCAGTGGGTTCCTCCAAGAACATCTGGAGCATCGAGGGCACGAAGTGCACGGTCGTGATGCCCTGCTTCTGGATCAACTCAGCCAGGTAGGCGGGATCCTTGTGCCCGTCGGGTTTGGCAACCACCAGCGTGGCACCGGTGATCAGAGGCCAGAAGAACTCCCACACCGAGACGTCGAAGCTGGACGGCGTCTTCTGCAACACCCGGTCGTCCGCGGTCAGCCCGTACTCGCCCTGCATCCACAACAGACGATTCACGATGCCCGCATGCGGGACGACAACGCCCTTGGGACGACCGGTCGAACCCGACGTGTAGATCACATACGCGGGACTCAACGGATCGTAGGCAGAGGGCAGTTCACCGTCCGGCCCCTCCGGCAACCCGTCCCGGACCACACACACCGGACGAGCATCCGCCAGCATGAACTCCAGCCGCTCCTGCGGATAATCGGCATCCAGCGGCAGATAGGCGGCCCCCGCACGCTGCACGGCCAGCAACGCGACGACCAGCTCGACGGAGCGCGGCAGCGCGACCGCCACCGTGCGCTCCGGCCCCGCCCCCATCCCCGCCAGCACACGGGCGGTGCGCTCGACCCGCGCGTCCAACTCCGCATACGTCAGCCGCTGCTCACCGAAGACAAGAGCCACCGCATCCGGCGTACGAGCCACCTGAGCCCGGAACAACTCGGGAAGGCTGCTCGCCCTCACCTCATGCGCCGTGTCGTTCCACACCTCGACGACCGACCGCCGATCCGACTCCCCCAACACCTCCACGTCCCGCACCGGCACATCCGGATCGGCCGCCACCTGCTCCAGCAACCGCACCAGACGCCCCGCCAACTGCTCGGCTGTTCCCGCGTCGCACAGGTCGGCCGCGTACTCCAGCAGCAGCGTCAGGCGGTCCGACTCGTCGACGAAGGTGAAGTGGAGGTCGAACTTGGCCATGCCGGTGTCCATGTCGAACCAGTCGGTCGGCATGCCGAGCACGTCGGGGTCGCCGTCGGGGCGGTAGTGGTAGCCGAGCATGACCTGGAAGAGCGGGTTGCGTCCGGCCGTCCGGGGCGGGTTGACGGCCTCCACGACCTGGTCGAAGGGGAGATCCTGGTACTCGAACGCCTCAAGCGCCGACTCGCGTACCTGGCTGATGAGTTGACGGAAGGTCGGCTCGCCGGACAGGTCCGTACGCAGCACGAGCGTGTTGACGAAGAATCCGACCAGGTCGTTCAGCGCGTCATCTGTGCGGCCCGCGATCGGCGCTCCGAGCGGGATGTCGTCGCCTGCGCCGAGACGGTGCAGCAGCGCGGCGGTGGCTGCCTGGAAGAGCATGAACATGCTGGTGCCGGTCGCGGCGGACAGTTCGCGCAGCGCCCGGTCCATGTCGGCGGGCAGCTCCAGCCGGACCTTGCCGCCGCGCCCGGTGGGTTCGTCCGGGCGAGGCCGGTCGAGGGGCAGATGCAGTTCTTCGGGCAGGCCGCGCAGGGTGTCGGTCCAGTGGGCGAGCTGGGTCTCACCGATCCGGCCGAGCAGATCCTGCTGCCACAGGGTGTAGTCGGCGTACTGGACCGGCAGCGACTCCCAAGCTGGAGCCTGCCCTTGCCTCCGTGCCCGGTATGCGGTGGTGAGGTCGGCGAGGAACGGGCGGTCGGACCACTCGTCGGTGGTGATGTGGTGGAGTACGACGGCCACGACGTGGTCGGCCGGGCCGAGCCGCAACACCTCGCAGCGCAGGGGCAGTTCCCGGCCGAGGTCGAAGGGGCGGCGCTGGGCCGTCTCGATCAGGGCGGGCAGTTCGTTCTCGGTGCAGTCGGTCACGGAGAAGGCCGGTTCGGCGTCGGCCGCCGGGACGATCAGCTGGTACGGCTCGCCCGCGTGCTCGGGGAACACCGTGCGCAGGGCCTCGTGGCGGCCCGCCACGTCCCGTACGGCCGCTCGGAGGGCATCGAGGTCGAGGTCGCCGTGGAGCCTGAAGACCAGGGGGAAGTTGTAGGCGACACCGCTGCCGGTGATCCGCTCGACGAGCCACAGCCTGCGCTGGGCGGCGGACAGCGGGATGCGCTCGGGGCGGGCTGCCGGGGCGACGGCCGGGCGGGCGGGGCGTCCGGCATCCGCGCGGAGCGCGAGCAGTTCGGCGGTGGGTGCCTCGAACAGGTCGCGGATGGCCAGCTCGGCGCCCAGCTCCGTGCGGGCCCGGCTGATCAGCCGGGTGGCCAGCAGGGAGTGGCCGCCCAGGTCGAAGAAGCCGTCCTCGGCGCCGACTTCGGGCAGGCCGAGCACCTCGGCGAAAAGCCGGCAGAGCACCTCCTCCTGCGGGGTGCGCGGTCCGCGGCCGGTGCCGAGCGCTACGGCCGGTTCGGCGTCCGGCAGGGCACGCACGTCCAGCTTGCCGTTGTCGTTCATGGGCAGCCGGTCGAGGGTGACGAACGCGGCCGGGACCATGTAGTCGGGCAGTTGCTGCTTGAGGTCGTCGCGCAGCCGCCGGATCAGGCTGTTGGCGCCGCGCGCGGCGGTCGGCTCGTTGGCGTACGGGGCGGTCCCGCCGCCCGGCCGGTACAGCCCGGCGGTGACGCGGGGTACCGCTTCAGCGCGGGGCAGGAACACGGCGTCGTAGGTGCCGGGTTCGCGGGACCAGGTGGTCAGTACGCACCGGCCGAGGTCGTGCAGCGTCTCCGGGTCCACTCCCCCTGCGGCTCCCACGCGAGCGTCGGGGATGCGGGTGAGGCGCAGGGGTTCGGCCGTGTCGGCGACGTCCGCCAGGTCAAGGGCGGCGCTGTACTCGATCACCGGGATCTCGTGCAGTCGCAGGTCCGGCTCGTCGGCGTACAAGACGGCGTCGTAGCGGTGGCGGGTGAGTTCGTTGTGGTGGCGGGCGCGCTTGGTGCGCAGGTCGATGCCGTGGCCGAGGGTGCTGAAGTAGTCGGGGTCGACGAGGAGTTCCTTCTCCAGGCGCAGGCCGCGCTCGACGGCCCGTTCCAGGCCGTCCTCCGGGACCCCCTTGGCCTGTTGGATCTCCGTCTGGAAGGTGCGGGCGAGCCTCAGGTTGCGGACGTCACCGACGAAGAGGGCGCCGCCGGGCGCCAGTAGGCGCATGGCGCCCTGGATCACCGAGGTCAGGTAGTCGACGCTCGGGAAGTACTGGATGACGGAGTTGATGACGATCGTGTCGAAGTAGCCGTCGTCGGGCAGGCCGGTGAAGTCGTCGGCGGGCTGGGCGCGGAGGGTGACCTTGGCGGCCAGTTCCGGGTCCTGGCGCAGCTCTTCGCCGATCTTGCGGATGACGGGGGCGGCGAAGTCGGTGGCCCAGTAGGCCTCCGCGTCGGGGGCCAGCCTGGACAGGAGCAGGCCGGAGCCGACGCCGATCTCCAGGATCCGGCGGGGACGCAGCGAGCGGATCCGCGCGACGGTGGCCTCGCGCCACTCGTGCATCTCCTCGAAGGGGATGGGCCGGCCGTCGTACGAGGAGTCCCAGCCGGCGTAGTCCTCGGTGAAGACGGCGGTGCTGATCTCCTCGTACTCGTCGGAGTAGATCTCCTGCCACTCGCCGACCTGGTCCCGCTCGGCGGTGTCCCGGTCGTCGCCGGTGAGCTGGGCGGGGACGACATAGCCGACGAGCCGGTCGTCGCGGACGAGCACGGCGGCGTGGGCGACTTGCGGGTGCCGGGCGAGCGCGGTCTCGATCTCGCCGAGTTCGACCCGGTAGCCGCGGATCTTGACCTGGTCGTCGGTGCGGCCGAGGAAGTCGAGGTTGCCGTCGGGGCTGCGGCGTACCAGGTCTCCGGTGCGGTACATGCGCTCGCCCGGTTCGCCGAACGGGTCGGCGACGAACCGTTCCGCGGTCAGCGCGGGCCGGTCGAGGTAGCCGCGGGCCAGGCCGATTCCGGCGATGTACAGCTCGCCGGGCACTCCTTCGGGCACCGGGCGCAGCCAGGCGTCCAGGATGTGGGCGCGGGTGCCGCGGATCGGCCGGCCGACGGTGGGGGTGGCGCTGTCGAGGGTGCCGCCGCCGAGCGTGTTGATGGTGTACTCGGTGGGTCCGTAGAGGTTGTAGCCGTACGTTCCCTCCGTGTCGCGGAGCCGGTTCCACACGGTCTCCGAGACGGCCTCGCCGCCGAGCAGGACGAGCGGCGGGCGGTGTCCCTCCAACAGGCCCTGCTCGATGAGGAGATGGGCGTAGGTCGGGGTGACGTTCACGACGTCGACCCGATGGGTCTCGCAGTACGCGACCAGGGCCTCGGCGTCGCGCCGCAGCTCCTCGTCGCAGATGTGCACCTCATGTCCCTCGACCAGCCAGAGCAGTTCCTCCCACGACATGTCGAAGGCGAACGACACGGTGTGGGCGATGCGCAGCCGCCGTCCGCCCGCCGAGGCGATGGCCGGTTCGAAGATCTCCCGCTGGTGGTTGAGCTGCATGTTGGTCAGCCCGCGGTAAGGCGTGACGACGCCCTTGGGGCGGCCGGTCGAGCCGGAGGTGTAGATGACGTACGCCGGGTGTTCCAGGCTGAAGGTCCGGCGGGCCAAGTCGCCCGGGCAGGCGGCAAGTTCGGCGGCGATCGCCGGATCGTCCAGTAGTACCCGCGGAGTGTCGGAGGAGGTCAGTCGGGCGGAGACCTCGGCGTTCGACAGCAGCATGGCCGGGCGGGCGTCGTCGAGCATCGCCGTGAGCCGGTCGTCCGGGTAGTCCAGCTCCAGCGGCAGATACGCGGCGCCCGTGCGCAGCACCGCGAAGAGCGCGACGACCATCTCCAGGGAGCGGGGCAGGCCGAGGGCGACGACCCGCTCGGGCCCTGCGCCGCGGGCGAGCAGCAGATGGGCCATGCGGTTGATGCGGGTGTCCAGTTCGGCGTAGGTGAGCGTGTGGTCGCCGAAGACGACGGCCGTGGCATAGGGGGTGGCCGCGGCCTGGTCCGCCAGCAGGTCGGCGATGGTGTCGTCGGGGTCGGGCACCCGGCCTTCGGCTCGCTCGCGCTCCAACTCCCGGTGTTCTGCGGGGAGCAGGGGGTCGAGCCCGCCGACCGCGGCATCGAGATCCTGGGTGAGCCGGTCCAGGAGCAGGGTGAAGCGGTCGAGCAGGTTCTGGGCCTGGGGACGGGCCACGACATCGGCCCGATGGGTCAGGGTGACCTGGATGGAGCGGCCCGGCGTGACCACGAGGTTGACGGGATAGTGGGTGGCGTCGACATTGGCGACGGCCGTGGCGCCGTGCCGGTCACTCAGCTCGGCGAGCTGCTCCTCGGTGTCGCTGTTGCGCAGCACGAAGAGCGTGTCGAACAGCCGCCGGTGCCCGGTCTCGGCCTGCAGCACACCCAGGCCGAGGTACTCGTACGGCATCACGTCCAGCCGCTCGTTCTGGATGCGGCGCAGCAGCCCGAGCACCGGTTCGGCGGGGTTGTAGGCGATCCGGGCGGGGACGGTGTTGAGGAACATGCCGATGACGTTCTCGATCTCCGGCACCTCGCTCGGCCGGCCCGCGACGGTGGTGCCGAAGACCACGTCGGTACGTCCGGTGGCGCTCGCCAGGGTCAGGCCCCAGGCCGCGTTGAGGACGGTGTTGAGGGTCAGCCCGTGCCGCCGTCCGATCTCGCGCAGCCGCTCGCCCACCTCATCAGGAAGCAGGGCGTCCAGGCCCTCCGGGATGTCGGGCGCGAGGCCCTGGTCGGTGGCGGCGAGCAGGGTGGGTTCGTCGAGTCCGGCGAGGGCGGTCCGCCAGGCGTCGGTGGCGACGGCGGTGTCCTGGACCTCCAGCCACGTCAGGTAGTCCCGGTAGGAACCGGGGGCGGGCAAGGCGCTCGCGTCGCCTCCGGACTCGTACAGGGCGAAGAGCTGGTCGAGGAAGAGCCAGGCGGACCAGCCGTCCCACAGCAGGAGGTGCCGGCCGACGATCAGCCGGTCTCCGCGCTCGGCGCCGAGGCGGACGAGCAGCATCCTGAAGAGCAGGGGCCGGGTCAGGTCGAAGCGGCGGGTGCGCTCCGCGTCCGTCAACTCCCGCAGCCGTACGTCCTGTTCGGCGGCGGTGAGCCCGGACAGGTCGACCTCTTCGAGCGGGATGTCGGGATCGCGGACGATGAACTGCACCGGCTGGCGCAGTCCTTCGCTGGTGAATCCGGCGCGCAGACTGGGGTTGCGCTCCAGCAGCACGCGTACGGCGGTGCGCAGCCGGTCGGTGTCCAGGGGCGTGGCGAGGTCGAAGGACTCGTGGACGGTGTAGACGTCGAGGACGCTGTCGTCGTACGTGGAGTGGAAGAACAGGCCTTCCTGGAGCGGGGCCAGCGGCCAGATGTCCTCGACGGGGTACGGGCTGAGGCGGTGGACGTGCTCGGTCTCCTCGGCGGCGAGGGCGAAGGACGAGCGCAGCTCCCGCGCGGCGGTGACCGGTGTGGCCGCCGCGGCGAGGGCGGCGGGCGTGCGGTGCTCGAAGACGTCCCGCGGGCCCAGGTCCAGGCCCGCCCGGCGGGCGCGGCTGGAGACGCCGATGGAGGTGATGCTGTCGCCGCCCAGCATGAAGAAGTCGTCGTCGATGCCGACCTCGTCGAGCTTCAGCACGGCGGCGAAGATCTCGGTGAGCACACGTTCGTTCGCGTTGCGCGGGCCGCGCGCCTCCGCCCGTACCGCCTGTGGCGCGGGCAGCGCGGCTCGGTCGAGCTTGCCGCTGGGGGTGAGCGGGAGGGCGTCGAGGACGACGTAGGCGCCGGGCACCATGGGCGCGGGAAGTTCGGCGGAGAGGGCGGCCTGGAGGTCGGCGGGCAGGGGTTGGGCATCCCGGGGCGGGACGACGTAGGCGACCAGCGCACCGCCGGTGACGGTGACGGCGGACTGGGCGACGGCGGGGTGACGGGCCAACGCGGCCTCGATCTCGCCGAGTTCGATGCGGTTGCCGCGGATCTTGACCTGGCGGTCGGTGCGACCCAGGTACTCGATCACGCCGTCGGCGCGGCGGCGCACGAGGTCGCCGGTGCGGTACATGCGCGTACCGGGCTCGCCGTACGGATCGGCGACGAACCGCTCGGCGGTCAGGCCGGGCCTGGAGTGGTAGCCGCGGGCGAGTTGGACGCCCGTCAAGTACAGCTCGCCCGGCACTCCGTCAGGCACCGGGTGCAGGCAGGAGTCGAGGACACGCAGGCCCGTGTTCCACACCGGGCGGCCGATGGGCACGGTGATGCCGGGTGCGCCGTCGTACGCGTGGTACGTCACGTCGACCGCGGCCTCGGTGGGGCCGTACAGGTTGTGCAGCGGCACCCCGGTCAGCTCCCACCAGCGGGCGGCGGCGGCACCGGGCAGGGCCTCGCCGCTGCTGAAGACGCGCCGCAGGGTCGCGGCCCAGGCCGGATCAGCGGTGATCTCCTCGGACTGGAGGAATGCCTCCAGCATCGAGGGCACGAAGTGCAAGGTGGTGATGCCCTGTTCCCGGATCAGCCCGGCGAGGTAGGACGGGTCGCGGTGCCCATCCGGGCGGGCGAGGACCACGGTCGCGCCCTCGCACAGCGCCCAGAAGAACTCCCAGACGCTGACGTCGAAGCTGGCCGGGGTCTTCTGGAGCACCCGGTCGGTGGCGGTCAGACCGTACTGGCCCTGCATCCACGCGAGCCGGTTGACGATGGCCCGGTGGGTGACGACGACGCCCTTGGGCCGGCCGGTGGAGCCCGACGTGTAGATCAGGTACGCCGGGTCGTCGGGGTGCGCCGGGGTCGGGCGGACGTCGGGCGCGTGCCCGGCCGGGGCGTCGGGCGGCAGGGCTTCAAGGCCGGGGACGTCGGGTTGCGCCAGGGTCGGGCGGGCGTCGGGCACATCCCCCGCCGGGCCGTCGAGCAGCAGGCCTTCGAGGCCCGAGACATCGGGGTGTGCCGGGGTCGGGCGGGCATCGGGCACATCCCTCGCCGGGCCGTCGAGCAGCAGGCCTTCGAGGCCGGGGACGTCGGGGAGTCGGGTGCCGGTCACGGTGACGACCGTCGTGGCGCCGGAGTCGGTGAGCATGTGGGCCACCCGGTCGGCGGGATAGTCCACGTCGACCGGCAGATAGGCGGCCCCGGCCTTCAGCACGCCGAGCAGCGCGACCATCAGCTCGGCCGAGCGCGGTACGGCGACGGCGACGACCGTGCCCGGTCCGGCGCCCAGTGCGGCGAGCCGACACGCCAACCCACCTGCGCGAGCGTCGAGTTCGCGGTAGCTGAGGGTCTCGCCCTCGTAGACGACCGCGAGGGCCTGCGGGGTGCGGGCCGCCTGCGCCTCGAAGGCCGCCGCGAGCGTCGTGTCGGGCACCTGACGGTGCTCGCCCGTCTGGTCGGCGTCGGAGAGTTCCTCGGCCGACAGGAGTTCCAGACCGGCGGCCGTCTGTCGCGGGTCCGTGGCCACGGAGTGCAGGATGTTGGAGAGCCGGTCCGCGATCCGGCGTACGGCCTCGGAGTCGAGCCGGCCCGCATGGTACTTGAGGCGCAGGTCGAGCCGGCGGCCGGGCTTGACGATCAGGGCGAGCGGATAGTGGACGGCGTCGTGGAACTCGTGGCCCGTGAGCCGCAGGGTGCCGCTCGGGTCGGCGAGACCGTTCGCGTGCGGGTAGTTCTCGAAGACGACGAGGGTGTCGAAGAGGTCGCCCGCGCCCGAGAGCCCGGCGAGGCGCTGGAGTTCGGCGAGGCCGAGGTGCTGGTGGTCCAGCAGCCGGGCCTGCTCGTCCTGCAGACGGGCGAGCAGGTCGGCGAGGGTGTCGGCGGGGTCCCAACGGAAGCGGGTCGGCAGGGTGTTGATGAACAGGCCGACCATGGACTCGATGCCCTCGACCTCCGCATCGCGGCCGGAGACGGTGGTGCCGAACACCACGTCCTGCCGGGCGGTCAGCCGTCCGACGAGCAGGCCCCAGGCGCCCTGGACGACGGTGCCGAGCGTCACCCCGTGTTCCCGGGCGCGGGCCGCCAGTCGCGCGGTCGCCTGCTCGGAGAGCTCGACGCGGATCTGCGCGGGCTCGACGGGCGCCCCGTCGGCGGGCGTCTCGACGAGCCGGGTGGGCTCCTCGACTCCGGCGAGCGCGGTGCGCCAGGCCGCACGCGCGGCATCCCGGTCGGCGGCGGCCAGGCGGCGCAGATAGGCCTGGTACGGCGCCGGTTGCGACAGCACGGCCGGAGTGTCCCCGTAGCAGGCCATCAGCTCGCGGTGCAGCACCGGCAACGACCAGCCGTCGGCCACGATGTGATGGAACGTCAGCAGAAGTCGGCTGCGGTCCCCGTCGAGCCGTACGAGTGCGCAGCGCATCAGGGGCGGACGGGCGAGGTCGAAACGACGGGCACGCTCGTCGGCGGCGACCGCGTCGGCGAGCTGTTCCCGGACGTCGGCGGCCTGGGCGGAGAGGTCCACTTCGCGCCAGGGCACCTCCAGCCCACCGGCGACGATCTGCACGGGCTGCCCGTCGCCGCACCGGCGGAAGCAGGCGCGCAGCGGGGCGTGCCGGTCCAGGACGCGCTGGGCGGCCCGGCGCAGCTGCTCGCCGTCCACCGGTCCCGACAGTTCGAGGGCCTGCTGGACGACGTATGCGTCACGGTCGGCGCCGTCGAGGAGGGAGTGGAAGTAGAAACCCTGCTGGAGCGGGCCCAGCGGCAGCAGTTCCTCCACGGTGACCGGGAACTCGCCCTGGAGTTCGGCGAGTTCGTCGGCGGTGAGGTGGACGAGCGGGGCGTGGTCGTCGGTGCTCTGCTGTACGACCTCTCCCGCCGCCTCGGCGAGTGCGGCGACCGTGCGGTGCCGGAAGACGTCGCGGGAGCTGAGCCGCAGTCCGGCCCGGCGGGCGTGGACGAGAAGTTGGATGGCGGTGATGCTGTCGCCGCCGAGGGCGAAGAAGTCGTCGTCGATGGTGGCCGAGCGCAGGCCGAGCACGTCGGCGTAGGCCGCGCACAGGAGTTCCTCGCGGGCGTCCCGGGGCGGACGGCCGGCGCTGGCGGCCCCGTAGTCGGGGATCGGGAGCGCGCCGGCGTCGAGCTTTCCGCTGGGCGTGACCGGGAGGCGGTCGAGGGGGACGACGGCCGCGGGGACCATGTACTCGGGCAGCTTCTCCGCGACGTACGAACGCAGCACCCTCATCAGGGAGTTGACCTCGCGGAAGGGCGCGGGGCGGTTGGCGTACGGGGCGGTGCCGGACGGCCGGTACAGGGTGCCGCCCGGTAGGTCGCCCGGGGCGAACACGACGTCCAGGCTGCCGTCGTCGGCGGCACCGTTCCAGGTGATGGCGGTCCGGTGGCCGTACCGGGCGCCGAGCGCGTGGAAGACCTCGGGGTCCGAGGCATCGGCGGTACGGCTGCTGTCGTCGAGGGCGGACAGCGCGGCCAGGTCCTCGACGAGGCGGGCGTTGGGGACGGCGGTGACCCTCAGCGGGGTGGCGCCGCCCTCGGACAGCCGGGCTTCGAGTGCCGCCTGCCCGCTCCACGCGATCTCGTCGAGGTCGGCCTGCGCCGGGACCTGGGCCCGTCGGCGCAGCACCACGTCGTACCGGTACCGCGTCAGCTCATTGTGGTGGGCGCCCCGCTTGACCTGGATCTCGGCGTCAAAGCCTTCCAGGGCGGCGAAGTAGTCGGGGTCCAGGAGGAGTTCGCCCTCCCAGCTGATCGACCGCTCCACGGCCGCCCGCAGGGCCTGCTTGTCCTGCGGGTCGTCCGCGCGCCGGGTCTCGACTGCCGTGCGCAGGCAGCGCAGCAGGCGGGCGTTGCGGACGTCGCCGATGAAGAGGCTGCCGCCGGGTGCGAGCAGCGTGTCTACGGCGCGGATGACGTCCGTGAGGTAGTCGGCGCTCGGGAAGTACTGGGCGACGGAGTTGAGGACGACGGTGTCGAAGTGGCCCTCGGGCAGTCCGCTGACGTCATGGGCGGGCCGGGCGCTGAGGCGGACCCGGTCGGCGAGTTCCGGTACGGCCTCGACCTGGGTCCGCAGGGCGCGTACGGCCTCTTCGGAGAGGTCGGTGCCCCAGTACTCCGCACAGCCCGGCGCGACACGGCTGAGGATCAGGCCGCTGCCGACGCCGATCTCGAGGACCCGGCGGGGCGCCAGTTCCTCGATCCGGGCGACGGTCGCCGCACGCCACTCGCGCATCTCCTCGACGGGGATGGGCAGCCCGTCGTACATGCTGTTCCAGCCCGCGAAGTTCTCGCGCACACCGTGGTCGTGGTTGCCCTCGGATCCGGCCGCCGCGTACAGGAGTTCGTGGAGGTCCTTCCACTCCCGTACCTGCTCGGTCGTGTCGGGGACCGTGGCACCGTCCAGCGCGGGGACGACGTACGCGGCCAGCCGCCGGTCGCCGGGGCGGTCCTCGCGGACCACCACCGCGGCCTGGTCCACGGTCGGATGGGCGCGCAGGACGGACTCGATCTCGCCGGGTTCGATGCGGAAGCCGCGGATCTTCACCTGCGAGTCGGCTCGGCCGAGGAACTCCAGGCGTCCGTCGGCCTTCCAGCGCACCAGGTCGCCGGTGCGGTAGAGGCGTTCGCCCGGTGCCCCGAACGGGTCGGCGACGAAGCGTTCCGCGGTCAGGTCGGGCCGTCCGAGGTAGCCGCGGGCGAGCCCGGCGCCGCCCAGGTACAGCTCGCCGGGGACTCCGGGCGGGACGGGCGTCAGGCGGGCGTCGAGGACGTAGGCCCGGGTGCCCGGGTCGGGGATGCCGATGGGCACGATGGAGCCGGCCGGGATGTCGGGGTCGCACAGGCCGAGGGTGGAGTTGGTGGTCGCCTCGGTGGGGCCGTACGCGTTGAACATCATCCGGCCGCGGGCATAGCGGCCGACCAGCTCGGGCGAGACCCGTTCGGTGCCCGCGAGCAGCGTGGCGGGCGGCAGTTCGACGTCCTCGGGCATGGCGGCGAGCAGCGCCGGCGGGAGGATCATGAAGGTGATGCCGTGAGCGTGGGCGTAGTCGGCGAGCGGCGCGCCGGGCACCCGCAGCTCGCTCGGTACGACGACGAGCCGGCCGCCGGACAGCAGGCCGAGGCACAGGTCCCAGAACGCCACGTCGAAGCTGGGCGAGGCGAACTGGAGCACCCGGCTGTGCGGACCGATCCCGAACCGTTCGGTCTGCGTGGCGATCAGCTTGGCGACGCCCGCGTGGGTGAGGACCACGCCCTTGGGGCGGCCGGTGGAGCCGGAGGTGTAGATCACGTAGGCGGAGTTGGTCACGGACAGCGTGCCGTGGTCCGGTCCCTGTGCCGGGCGCCCGGCCAACTCCCGTACGGTCTCCGGCGCGTCGAGGACCACGACGTCCATGCCGTCGCAGGGCGGGATGTCCTCCTCGACCTCGGCCGTGGTGACCAGGCAGACCGGTGTGGCGTCGGCCAGCATGTAGGCGATGCGGTCGGCCGGGTAGTCGGTGTCCACGGGCAGATAGGCGGCACCGGACTTCAGGACGGCGACTTCCGCGACGACGAGTTCGGCCGAGCGGGGCACCGCGAGGGCCACCACGCGCTCGGGTCCGGCGCCCCGCGCGATCAGGGCGTGGGCCAACCGGGCCGCGCGCTCGTCGAGTTCGGCGTAGGTGAGCTCGGTGTCCTCGAAGATCAGCGCGATGTCGTCCGGGCGGGTACGGACCTGCTCGGCGAACATCTCCGGCCAGGTGCGCGGCGGGACGTCGTGCTCGGTGTCGTTCCACTCCCGCAGGACGCGGTGGGTCTCCTCGGCGCCGAGCAGCGCCAGTTCGCCGACGGGGCTGTGCGGCCGGGCGAGGCCGTCGGCGAGCAGGGTGGCGTAGTGATCCGCCATGCGCCGGGCGGTCCCGGCCTCGAAGAGATCCGGCCGGTACGTCACCAGGACGTCTCCCGCGCGGACGTCGAGCGCCACGTCGAGGGAACCCTCGCGCATGCCGCCGTATGCCGTGTTGAAGAACAGTCCGCCGCCCCGGGTGGGCTCCGGTCGCAGCCGGTCGATCAGCGTGGTGAGTTCGACGCGGTGGGCCCGCGCCTGCTCGGCCGCCTCGGTCACCCGTCGTACGAGCTCCGCGAAGGGCGTGCCGCCGCCCAGAGTGATCCGGAGCGGCAGGCCCTCATACCCGAGGGTGATGTCGTGCCCGCCTCCGTAGCGGTGCAGCAGGGCGACATAGGCGGCCAGGAGTGTCGATGTGTCGGCCGTGACGTCCAGCGCGCGGCTCAGGGTTCGGCGTTCCGCGTCGGGCCGTGCGGGGTAAGGAAAATCGGCGGGGAGGGGGGTCTCCAGCGGGAGGGGATCGAGTTGCCGCCGCCAGAATGCGGCCGCTGTTTCGTCGTCGGTACCGGACACACGTTCTTCGAAACCGGACACTGGTGACCGCGCCTCCAGAGTGTGGAACCGGCTCAGCCGGAGGACCACGGCGATACTAAGGTAAGGATTACCTAACCAAAAGACCCCTGTCTGGGCCGACCTGTTACCGGCCACTAGGATTAAGGCCTGCCTAACCTAAGGGAGTTGCCCGTTGGAGACCGCACGGTGACGCGGGGCAGAAGGGTTCGCCCTGTTCTCCTCGTCGCATTGCTGGGCGTGGTGCTGCTCGCGCTCTGTCTGCTTTCGCTCGCCCTCGGCGCCGCCAGCATTCCGCCGGACCAGGTGGTGCGCGCGCTGTTCGGTGACGCGCCGAGCCGGTTCGTGGACAACGTCATCTGGTCGGCGCGGGTGCCCCGAACCGCGCTGGGACTCACCGCGGGGGCGGCGCTCGGACTGGCCGGGGCACTGATGCAGGCCCTGACCCGCAATCCGCTGGCCGACCCCGGAATCCTGGGGGTCACCGCGGGTGCGTCCTTCGCCATCGTGCTGGCCGTCGGTGTGCTGGGGCTCGGCTCGTTCTACGGGTACGTCTGGTTCGCCTTCGCCGGTGCGCTCGTGGCGAGCGTCCTGGTCTTCCTGCTCGGCAGGCTCGGTCGCTCCGGTCTGACCCCGGTCAAGCTGGCGCTCGCCGGGGTCGCGGTGACCGCGCTGCTCAACTCCCTCACCAGCGCGATCGCGTTGACCGACCCGGACGCGCTCGACCGCTACCGCTTCTTCACCGCCGGCTCGATGGCCGACCAGGACGGGGCGACCGTGGTGCGGATCCTGCCCTTCCTGGCCGTCGGTGCCGTACTCGCTCTCGCCGCCGCGCCCGCCCTCAACAGCCTGGCCCTCGGCGAGGACGTGGCGGCCTCCCTGGGACGGCGGATCGGCCTCATCCGGCTCGGCGGCGTGACCGCGATCACCCTGCTGACCGGAGCGGCGGTGGCGGCCATCGGCCCGGTCGTCTTCATCGGTCTGGTCGTCCCCCATGTCGCCCGTGTGCTGGCCCAGTCGGCGGGCATCGGCCCGGACCACCGCTGGCTGCTGCCGCTGTCCGCGGTGCTCGCGCCGAGCCTGCTCCTCGCGGCGGACATCATCGGCCGGATGATCGCCCGGCCCACCGAGGTACAGGCCGGGATCGTCGTCGCCTTCATCGGCGGACCGTTCTTCATCGCCCTGGTCAGACGGCGCAAGCTCGCGGAGGCATGAGGATGACGACGACCTTCAAGTCCCTTACGGCGAAATCCCGTTCCGCACCGGTCCGGACCTACCGCCTGACCGTGCCACCGCTGTCCGGCATCATCCGCCCCCGTCTGGTGGCGCTGAGCGTCGTGCTCGGTGTCGGCACCTTCTTCCTCTTCTGCTGGAGCCTGACGATCGGCGACTACCCGATCGCCTTCACCGACGTCGTGCGGGCCCTGGTCGGCTCCGGGGATCCCGGCACCGTGCTCGTCGTCCAGGAACTGCGGCTGCCCCGCGCCCTGGTCGGACTGCTGGCCGGCATCGCGTTCGGTGTCTCCGGCGGGCTGTTCCAGACGATGACCCGCAATCCGCTGGCCAGCCCCGACATGATCGGCCTCACCCAGGGGGCGGGCACCTTCGTGGTCGCGGGCATCGTGCTGGGCTGGGACGGAGGCCTGGGCACGCAGGCGCTCGGACTGCTCGGCGCGCTGACCACGGCGCTGCTGGTGTACGTCCTCGCCTGGCGCGGCGGCACCACCGGCTACCGGATCATCCTCGTCGGCATCGGCGTGGCCTGGATCTGCACGAGCGCCACCGACTATCTCGTGGCCAAGGGCGGCCGGTTCCAGGCCCAGGCCGCGCTCGGCTGGCTGGTGGGCAACCTCAACGGCCGTACGTGGTCCCAGGTCGGCCCCCTCGCCGTCGCGCTGGCGGTCCTGCTGCCGACGGCGCTGCTGCTCGGCCGGCTGCTGCGTACCCTCCAGTTGGGCGACGACGTGGCCACCGGCCTGGGCACGCGGGTCCAACCGGTGCGTCTGGCCATCCTGCTCAGCGGAGTCGGTCTGATCGCTTTCGCCACCGCGGCCGCGGGCCCGATCGCGTTCGTGGCGCTCGCCGCACCGCAGATCGCCCAGCGGCTCGCGGGCACCGCTTGGCCGCCCACCGTGGCCTCGGGACTGACCGGGGCGCTGGTGGTCCTAGGCGGCGACCTGATCGCCCGTACGCTGATCTCCGGCACGGAGTTGCCGGTCGGAATCGTCACGGGCGTGCTCGGCGCGCCCGTTCTGCTCTGGTTGCTCGTCCGCGCCAACCGCGCGGGTTCAGGAGGCTGATCCCATGTCGACCGACCGTATGCCGACCGATGCCGGGCCGGCCGACGCGCTGCCCTTGGCCGACCCGGACCTGAGGGCGAGCGGGCTGCGCCTGGCGTACGACAACCGCCTGGTGGTGGACGGCCTCGACCTGGCCGTGCCGCCCGGCCGGATCACCGCCGTCGTCGGCGCCAACGCCTGCGGCAAGTCGACGCTGCTGCGCGCCCTGGCCCGGCTGCTGGCACCCCGTGAAGGTGCGGTCCATCTGGACGGCAGGGCGCTGCAGTCCATACCGACGCGGGAACTGGCGCAGCGCCTGGGCATCCTGCCGCAGAGCCCGGTGGCGCCGGAGGGCCTGACGGTCATCGACCTGGTGAACCGGGGCCGTTCACCGCACCAGACCTGGTGGCGGCAGTGGTCGAAGGCGGACGAGCAGGCCGTGCAGGAGGCGCTGACGGCGACCGGTATGACGGACCTGGCGGACCGCCCCGTCGACGAGTTGTCCGGCGGTCAGCGCCAACGGGCCTGGATCGCGATGGCCGTGGCGCAGGGCACCCCCGTCCTCCTCCTCGACGAGCCCACGACCTACCTGGACCTGGCCCACCAGATCGACGTCCTGGACCTGATCACGGACCTCAACCGGCGTGAGAACCGCACCGTCGTGATGGTCCTGCACGACCTCAACCAGGCCTGCCGCTACGCCGATCACGTGGTCGCCATGAAGAACGGCCGGATCGCCGCCGAGGGCACTCCGGCCGAGGTCATCACGGCGGAGACGGTGGCGGACGTCTTCGACCTGGACTGCCGCATCACCCTGGACCCGGTCAGCGGCACGCCGATGGTGATCCCGATGGGACGCCATCACCAGGGCGCGCCGCTGCAGCCGATGGCCCAGGCGGCGGACTGAGACGCGGACGCCGTCAGGGCCGCGCGGTCAGATACCCGCCCATCGTGCGGAAGTACTCCGACGCGGCAAGCTCCGTCCCGTCCTCCGTCCGGACCCGCTTGACCAGGAGTCCGTGCAGCTTGCCGGTCCGCGCCTCGGCACCGGCCACCACGACCACGCCGTCTCCCTCGGGGATGAAGATCCGCCCGGGCGTGCCGCCGTAGCAGCCCTGGGAAACCTCCGCCTCGACGATGCGGATGCGTTCGCCGCGGTGGTGGGTGAAGGCGTTGGGGTACGGGTCGGACTGGGCGCGCACCAGCCGGTCCAGGGCCTCCGCGGGCCAGGTCCAGTCGATGCGGCTGTCCTCCATCGAGCGCTTGTGGAAGAAGCTGGCCCTGCTGCGGTCCTGCGGAATCCAGTGGGCCCGGCCGGAGGCGATCAGGTCCAGCGACTCGTGGACCACGGGAGTGATCAGGTCGACGGTGCGGTGGAAGAGATCGGTGACCGTGTCGCGCGGGCCCACCGGGATCGCCCGCTGCAACAGGACGTCGCCCGCGTCGAGTTCGGCGTTCATGCGGTGCGCGGTGACGCCGACCTCGCGTTCGCCGTTGATGAGCGCCCAGATCAGCGGGGAGAAGCCCGCGTAGGCCGGCAGCAGCGAGTCGTGGACGTTGAGAGTGCCGTGCGTGGGGAGGTCGAAGATCTCCGGCGGGAGCACCGTGCGCCAGTTGTTGGCGACGATCAGATCGGGCTCCACGTCCCGCAGGGCGGCGCGGAGTTCGGGGTCGTCGGGGCGGTTGCGCAGCAGCACGGGGATGTCGTGCTTCTCGGCGAGTTCGGCCACCGAATCGTCCCAGATTTTCTCGTATACGTGGTCGCTCCTGGGGTGGGTGACGGCCATGACCACCTCGTGATCGGACTCCAGCAGAGCCTGGAGCGTGCGGTGCCCCCAGGTCTGATAGCCGAACATGACGACCCGCATAGTCGATCCTCTCGTAGGACACACCATTGCAAGGTAAGGCTAACCTTATTTAACATCGGTGGCGCCTAGGGGAAGGGAAGTTGCGGTGAACGCACTGCACGACGAACCTGACGCCGTCCACGACGTGCTCGGAATAGGTTTCGGACCGTCAAATCTCGCACTGGCCATAGCAATCGGGGAACACAACGTCCGAGCCGCCCCACAGGAACGGATCCGCGCCGGATTCCTGGAACGCCAGACCAGCTTCGGCTGGCACCGCGGAATGCTCATCGACGACGCGACCATGCAGGTGTCCTTCCTGAAGGACCTGGTCACCATGCGCAATCCCACGAGCGACTTCAGCTTCCTGTGCTTCCTTCGGGAGCGCGGCAGGCTGGTCGACTTCCTCAACGCGAAGACCCTGTTCCCGCTGCGGATCGAGTTCCACGAGTACTTCGAGTGGGCGGCCGCCCGGGTCGCGGACCTGGTCACGTACGACGCCGAAGTCCTCTCCGTGGAACCGGTCACCGCCGAGGGCGGCGAGGTCCGCTGGTTCGACGTGGTCAGCCGCGTCCCCGGCGATCCACAGCGCACGGTGGTCCGCCGCACCCGCAACATCTCGGTGGCCGTGGGCCTGGAACCCCATGTGCCGCCCGACATAGCCCTCTCGGACCGCATCTGGCACAACAGCGAACTGATCCCGCGCACCCGCGAGTTGACCGGCCGGGGCGGATCGGTGCACCGCATCCTGGTCCTCGGCGCGGGACAGAGCGGCGCCGAAGCGGTCGACTACCTGCACCGCTCGTTCCCCGACTCGGAGATCTGCGCGGTCTTCGCCAAGTACGGCTACACACCCGCCGACGACAGCCCGTTCGCCAACCGGATCTTCGACCCAGAGGCCGTGGACGTGTACTTCCAGGCGCGGCCCGAGGTGAAGCAGTCCCTGTACGACTACCACCGCAGCACCAACTACTCAGTGGTCGACATGGACTTGATCGAGTCCCTGTACGCCACCATGTACCGCGAGAAGGTCCAGGGCCGCGAGCGCCTCCAGCTGCGGAACGTGTCCCGCATCCGGGACGTGCGGCAACTGCCCGACCGGCTTGAGGTCACCGTCGAGTACCTCCCCACCGGAGAACGGGAGGTGATCGCCTGCGACATCCTGGTCCATGCGACCGGCTACCGCCCGAGGGAGCTCGACCCCCTGCTGGGCCGGACCGCGAAGCTCTGCCTGCGGGACGACAACGACGCCGTACGCGTCGGACGCGACCACCGCGTGGAGGCCGCGCCCGAGGTCACCGCCGGTATCTATCTGCAGGGCGCGACCGAGCACACGCACGGCCTCACGTCCACCCTGCTGTCCACGACCGCCGTACGCTCCGGCGAGATCCTCGATTCCCTGATCACTCACCGGCGCGGCGACGCGGACGACGCCACTGGGCAAGATTTATCAAGTCAGAGTAGCCTCACCTAAGTTTGCAGCCTGTCGACAGTTTTCAGCCTGTCGAGCGATTCAACGGTTGTCCGATCCCGGAGGGGTGCGGGTGGGTCCTTCAAATCCGTCGGGACGGGACGTCCTGAGACGGTCGATCAAGGGGCAGCGGCGCGATGTCTCGCTCGGCGCGCTCCTCGGCTCGGGACACCAGGCGGGCGAGGCGCTGGTGCCGGTCCTCATCGGTGTGGTCATCGACCGCGCCGTCACGGACTCCGACACCGGCGCCCTGCTGCGGTGGCTCGCCGTCCTCGCCGTGGTCTACACGGGACTCGCGCTCAGCTACCGCTACGGCGCCTGGTCCGGCGACCGGGCCGCCGCGCAGGCCGAACACAACCTGCGCATCACCCTCGTAGGACGCGTCCTTCATCCACGCGGCGGGGCGGAGGCGGGCCGGCTGCCCGGCGCGCTCGCCAATGTCGCCACCGAGGACGCCAAGCGGGTCGGCGCCGTCAACATGGCGCTGATGGCGGGGATTTCGGCCCTGGCCGGCATCCTTGCCTGCGCCGTCGTCCTGCTGCGGGCGTCGGTGACGCTCGGTCTGGTCGTACTGCTCGGCACGCCGGTGCTGCTGTGGCTCGGCCACCTGCTCAGCAAGCCGCTGGAGTCCCGCAGCGAGGCCGAGCAGGAACGGGCCGCGCACGCCTCGGCCGTCGCCGCCGACCTGGTGGCCGGCCTCAGGATCCTCAAGGGCATCGGCGGCGAGTCGACCGCCATCGCCCGCTACCGCACCACCAGCCGCGACTCCCTCCAGGCCACGTTGAAGGCGGCCCGCGCGCAGGCGTTCCAGAGCGGCATGGTGCTGACCCTGACGGGCTGTCTGATCGCCGCCGTCGCCCTCGTCGGCGGCCGGCTCGCGGCCCACGGCGACATCAGTCTGGGCCAGTTGGTGTCGGCGGTCGGGCTCGCGCTCTTCCTGCTCGGCCCGTTGGAGGTGCTCGCGTGGGTCAACGCCGAGCTCGCCCAGGGCCGCGCCTCCGCCTCCCGGATCGCGGAGGTGCTCGCCGCCCCGCACACCGTCGACGCCGGTGAGGGAACCCTCCCCCAGCCGGTGCGCGGCGCGGTCCGGCTCAGCGGCGTCAGCCTCGGTGGGCTGCGCGACGTCGACCTGGACGTCGCGCCCGGCGAGCTGCTCGGCGTGGTCACGACCGACCCCGCCCAGGCCACGGACCTGATGCGCGCCCTGGCCCGGCAGACCGACCCGGACTCGGGCACGGTCGAGCTGGACGGCGTACCCCTGCGGGACCTGGACCCGGCTCAGTTGCGTACGGCGATGCTGGTGGCCGAGCACGACGCCGACCTCTTCGAGGGCACCGTCCACGACAACGTCACGGCGTCCGCCCCGGACGGTGCCGATCCGGAGCCGGCGATGGCGGCGGCCGGAGTGGCGCAGGTCGCCCAGTCCCTGCCCGACGGCGAGCACACGGCGGTCAGCGAACGCGGCCGCTCCCTGTCCGGCGGGCAGCGCCAACGGGTCGCCCTGGCCCGCGCCTTGGCCGCCGACCGGCCTGTCCTGGTCGTCCACGATCCGACCACCGCGGTGGACGCGGTCACCGAGGCGGGCATCGCCACCGGAATCCGGGAGATCCGCAAGGGCCGTACGACGATCCTGGTGACCACCAGCCCCGGGCTCCTGTCGGTCACCGACCGGGTCGTGCTGCTGGAGGACGGACGGGTCTCCGACACGGCGCCGCACGCCGATCTGATACGCCGTCATGAGTCCTACCGAGCGGCGGTGCTGGCATGACCGACCCGACCCTCACCCGCGAACTGCTGCCCACGGCGACACCCGTCCGCACCCGGGCCGCGGTCCGTGAACTCGTCCGTCCGCACCGCCGCCTGATGCTCACCGCTTTCGCCGTGATGATCGCGGCGACTGGCGTGGGACTGCTCATCCAGCCGTTGCTGGGCCGCATCGTGGACGTGGTCGCCGAGCACCGCCCGGCCGACGACCTCACCCTCCCCGTCGTCCTGCTGGTGCTGGTCGCCGTCGTGCAGGGCGGCGCCACCGCGCTCGGTCTGTCGCTGGTCTCCCGGCTCGGCGAGACGGTACTGGCGCAGTTGCGCGAGCGGTTCGTCGAGCGGGCCCTGCGACTGCCCCTGGAACAGGTGGAGAAGGCAGGCTCCGGAGACCTCAACGCCCGGGTCACCCGGGACGTGTCGGTGGTCGGCGAGGCGGTGCGCAACGCGCTGCCCGAACTGGCCCGCTCTCTGCTGGCCATCGTGCTGACGCTGGCCGCGATGGCGGCGCTGGACTGGCGGTTCCTGCTCGCGGCCCTGCTCGCCGTGCCCATCCAGGCCGGGACCGCACGCTGGTACGTACGCCATGCCGTCCCCCTGTACGCCGAGCAGCGCATCGCCATGGGGTCCCAGCAACAGCAGCTCCTGGACACCATCGCGGGCGCCCGAACCGTACGGGCGTTCCGGATGGAGGAGCAGCACACCGCGCACGTGACCAAACGCTCCTCGGCCGCGGTCGCGCTGACCATGCGCGGAGTGCGGCTGGTGCTGGACTTCTACAACCGGCTGCACATCGCCGAGTACACCGGTCTCGCCGCCGTCCTCGTCACCGGCTTCCTGCTGGTGCGCGGCGACTCCGTCTCCATCGGCACCGCCACGGCCGCAGCGCTCTACTTCCACAGTCTGTTCACCCCCATCAACTCGGCCCTCGTCCTGCTGGACGACGCCCAGTCGGCGACGGCGGCGCTCGCCCGGCTGGTCGGGGTCGCGGACGGGCCGGCGGCCGAGGCATCAGCCATAGCACCGAGTCCGTACGACCGTCCCGGGTCCGGTGCGGTGACGGTGACGGGCGTCCATCACGCGTACGAGCCAGGCCGCCCCGTCCTGCACGACGTGCACCTCACCCTCGCGGCAGGCGAACGCGTCGCCCTCGTCGGCGCGAGCGGCGCGGGCAAGACGACGCTGGCCAAGCTGATCGCGGGCGTGCACCGGCCGACCGCCGGTTCGGTACGGCTGAACGCTCCCACCGACGGCCTGCCCGTGGCCCTGGTGACCCAGGAGACGCATGTCTTCGCCGGGCCGCTCGCCGACGATCTGCGCCTGGCACGCGCCGACGCCACGGATCAGGAACTGCGCGCGGCACTCGCGGAGGTGGACGCGCTGGACTGGGCCGAGGCGCTGCCGGAGGGTCTGGCCACCGTCGTCGGTGAGGGCGGACACCGCCTCACCGCCGCCCAGGTGCAGCAACTGGCCCTGGCCCGGCTGGTCCTGGCCGATCCGCCGGTGGCCGTGCTCGACGAGGCCACGGCCGAGGCGGGCAGCACCGGCGCCCGCCTGCTGGAGAAGGCGGCGGACCGGGCGATCGAGCACCGCACCGCGCTCGTCGTCGCCCACCGCCTCACCCAGGCCGCCGACGCGGACCGGATCGTCGTCATGGTCGGCGGCCGGATCGTGCAGAGCGGAACCCACGACGAACTGTGCGCCACCGCCGGCCCCTACGCCTCGCTGTGGCAGGCGTGGTCCGGCACCCGCGCACCCGTCGACGAGCCCCCCACGCCCCGTCCCAGCACCGACACAACCAAGAAGGACCACTGATGCTCGGCTCTCTCAGAGGCACCCGGCTCGCCGCGGCACTCGCCTCCGCGCTGCTCCTCTTCGTCACCGTCACGGCCTGCGGATCCGACGACGGCTCCGACACGGCGGGCTCGGAAGCCACCGAGTCATCGAGCACCGCCTTCCCGGTGACCATCCCGCACAAGTACGGCAGTACGACCATCAAGTCCGAGCCGAAGCGGATCGTCACGGTCGGTCTCACCGACCAGGACGCGGTGCTCGCGCTGGGCAAGGTGCCCGTCGGCACCACCGAGTGGCTCGGCGGCTACAAGGGCGCGATCGGCCCCTGGGCCACCGACAAGCTGGGCAGCGCGGCGGCCCCGACCGTCCTCAAGGACACCGGCACCGGCCCGCAGACGGAGAAGATCGCCGCGCTCAGGCCGGATCTGATCCTCGCCGTCTACGGCGGTCTGACCAAGGCGCAGTACGACACCCTGTCGAAGTTCGCCCCGGTGGTCGCCCAGCCCAAGGAGTACAACGACTTCGGCGTGCCGTGGCAGAACCAGACGGAGATCATCGGCAAGGCGCTCGGCCAGGAGACCAAGGCCAAGGACCTCGTCGCGGGCGTCGAGGCCGACTTCAAGAAGGCGACCGACGAACACCCGGAGTTCGCCAAGTCCAGCTCCGTGATGGCGACGCCGTACGAGGGCATCTTCGTCTTCGGCAGCCAGGACCCGCGCTCGCGTCTGCTCACGGACCTCGGATTCACCCTGCCCAAGGACCTGGACAAGGTCATCGGTGACGAGTTCGGTGCCAACATCAGCAAGGAGCGCACCGACCTGCTGGACACTGACGCCGTCGTCTGGATCGTCTCCGACACCGCCAAGGACAAGACCGAGCTGCGCAAGAACTCGCTGTACGCCGATCTGACGGTGGCGAAGGAGGACCGCGAGGTCTTCGTCAAGGAGAGCAGCGACTACGGCAACTCGGTCTCCTTCGTGTCGGTGCTGAGCCTGCCCTACATGCTCGAGCGTCTGGTGCCGCAGCTCGCCGCGGCGGTCGACGGCGAGACCTCGACGAAGGTGACCGAGCCGACGTCCTGACCTCGGCCCGGACATGTGCGGAGGCCGGTCGCAGTCGACCGGCCTCCGTCTCAGTGCCCGTGCCCTTCTGCTTCTTCGTGCGCGGGCTCTTCCGCGGTCGTCTGTCCTGCGCGGACCGTGAAGGCCGCGGTGTGGACGGTGCCCGCGTGCTTGAAGTCGAGGAACAGCCGGTAGGTCCCGCTGCTCGGTGCCGTGGCCGAGAAGGAGATGTCGGGGCCCGGCTTCGTCGTGCTGTTGGGGTGCACGTGAAGGTAGGCGAGGTCGCCGGAGCGCAGGGCGACCAGATGGCCGTAGGCACCCAGGTAGGGCTGGAGGTCGGTGACCGGCCTGCCGTTGCGGGACACCGTCAGCTTCAGCTCGCTTTCGGCGCCCGGGCGCAGGCCGCCGGAGAGCTCGACCTCGTAGCCGTTGATCCTCGCGGTGTCGCTGGGCGCGGGCAGCTGCTTCGGCTCGTAGGGGCCCGCTGCCGCCAGGTCCGCGCCGAGGGTGAGGTTCTTTGCGCCCTTCTGCGCCGGGGTGAAGTCGGCGAAGACGCGGTAGCCGCCCGCGCGGGGCAGTTCGACGGGGATGCTCCAGGTGCCGTCGGCGGCGCGGGTGGGGTGCAGATGGCGGTAGGTGATCAGGTCGCGTGAGGCCACGATGAGGTGCAGTTCCTTTTCGTGCTCGCGCCGGTAGGCGGTGACGGCGTCGCCGCCGGCGTCCCGGATCGTGAACCGCAGCTCGCTCCGCTCCCCCGCGGTGACGCGCGGGGTCTTCAGGTCGAGTGCGTAGCCGCCCTCGGAGATCTGCAGTCCGCCGGCCGGTGCCGCTTCATGCCCGCCGTGGTCGTCCCCTCCCTCCGCTGCCGCTTCGGTGTGCGTGTCGTGCCGTGCGGGCGGGCGGTCCTCTACGACCGGGGCGACGCCCTGGCCCACGCCGTAGGCGGTGCCGAAGGTGGCGGCCAGCGCGGCGGCGAATGCGGTGAGCTTCAGTGCGGTGCGCATGGTGTTCTCCGATCTCCGGATCTCTATGCGACCGACCATACCCCCAGGGGGTATGAAGTCAAGTCTTCGACACGCTTGCTCTTGATACCCCTCAGGGGTATACATGACCACGAAAGAAGGATACCCCGGTCCCGTATGCAGTCCAGGAGCGATGATGGCCAGTAACCAGGTCGAACTCGTCATCGGCGGCATGACCTGCGCCTCGTGCGCGGCACGCGTCGAGAAGAAGCTCAACCGCATGGACGGGGTCACGGCCACCGTCAACTACGCCACCGAGAAGGCCAAGGTCAGCTACGCCGGTGAGGTCTCCGTCCCGGATCTGATAGCCACGGTCGAGGCGACGGGGTACACCGCGCAGGAGCCCGCGCGGGCCGACCCCGAGCCCGAGCAGGCCGACCATGAGCTCCGGTCCCTCCGGCAGCGGCTGCTCACCTCGGTCGCGCTCGCCGTCCCCGTGATCGCGATGGCCATGATTCCCGCCCTGCAGTTCGAGAACTGGCAGTGGCTCTCCCTGACACTGGCGGCGCCCGTCGTGACGTACGCCGGATGGCCCTTCCACCAGGCGGCGCTGACCAATGCGCGCCACGGTGCGGCCACCATGGACACGCTGATCTCGGTCGGTACGTCGGCGGCGTTCCTGTGGTCGCTGTGGGCGCTGTTCTTCGGGACCGCGGGCACACCGGGGATGACGCATCCCTTCGAGCTGACCATCGCCCGTGGTGACGGCGCCGGGAACATCTACCTGGAGGCCGCGGCCGGCGTCACCATGTTCATCCTGGCCGGGCGCTACTTCGAGGCCCGCTCCAAGCGCAAGGCGGGAGCCGCGCTCAGGGCGCTGCTGGAGCTGGGTGCGAAGGACGTCACCGTGCTGGGCCGGGATGGCCGCGAACAGACCGTCCCCGTCGCCGAGTTGAAGGTCGGCGACCGCTTCCTGGTGCGTCCCGGCGAGAAGATCGCCACTGACGGGACGGTCGTCGAGGGCTCTTCCGCCGTCGACGCCTCCATGCTCACCGGTGAGTCCGTGCCGGTCGAGGTGGGCCAGGGCGATCCGGTCACCGGCGCCACGGTCAACGCGGGCGGGCGGCTGGTCGTCGAGGCCGTGCGGGTCGGCGCGGACACCCAGCTCGCCCGGATGGCCAGGCTGGTGGAGGACGCGCAGAACGGGAAGGCCGCCGCGCAGCGGCTCGCGGACCGGATCTCCGCAGTGTTCGTGCCGGTCGTGATCGCGCTCGCCCTGGGCACCCTCGGCTTCTGGCTGGGCAATGGCGCCGGGCTGACGGCCGCGTTCACCGCCGCTGTCGCGGTCCTGATCATCGCCTGCCCGTGCGCCCTGGGTCTCGCCACCCCGACCGCGCTGCTGGTCGGCACGGGGCGCGGCGCCCAGCTCGGGATCCTGATCAAGGGTCCTGAGGTGCTGGAGTCCACACGCAAGGTCGACACGGTCCTGCTCGACAAGACGGGCACGGTCACCACCGGCCGGATGACGCTGCTCGCCGTGCACGCGGCCGAAGGGGCCGACGAGTCCGAAGTGCTGCGGCTGGCAGGCGCGTTGGAGCACGCCTCGGAGCACCCGATCGCCCGCGCCGTGGCCGACGGGGCGCTGGAGAAGCTGGGCGCGCTGCCCACGCCCGAGGACTTCGCGAACGTACCCGGCCTGGGTGTGCAGGGCGTCGTCGACGGTCACGCCGTTCTCGTCGGGCGTGAACGGCTGCTCGCCGACTGGGCGCTGGAGCTGCCCGAGGAGCTGAAGCGGGCCAAGTCCGAGGCCGAGGCGGCCGGGCGCACCGCGATCGCCGTCGCCTGGGACGGGGAGGCGCGGGCGGTCCTCGAAGTCGCCGACGCGGTCAAGGAGACCAGCCCGGAGGCGATCGAGCGGCTGCGCGCCCTCGGTCTGACCCCGATCCTGCTGACCGGCGACAACCGGACCGTGGCCGAGTCCGTCGCACGCCAGGTAGGCATCGCTCCCGAGGACGTCTTCGCCGAGGTGCTGCCGCAGGACAAGGCCGCCGTCGTCAAGCGCCTTCAGGACGAGGGCCGTTCCGTCGCCATGGTCGGTGACGGCGTCAACGACGCGGCCGCGCTCGCCCAGGCCGACCTGGGGCTGGCGATGGGCACCGGCACCGATGCGGCGATCGAGGCGAGCGACCTGACGCTCGTACGAGGCGATCTGCGGGCCGCTGCCGACGCCGTGCGGCTGGCCCGACGGACCCTGGGCACCATCCGGTCCAACCTGTTCTGGGCCTTCGCCTACAACCTGGCCGCCCTGCCGCTCGCCGCGGCCGGACTGCTCAATCCGATGATCGCCGGCGGGACCATGGCGTTGTCGTCGGTGTTCGTCGTCGCCAACTCCCTGCGCCTGCGGGCCTTCCGCCCCCTCGGATGACGCCCAGCGTTCACAGCCCCCTCACACCCAGGTCGTCGTAGGCTCCCCGGGGCCGCATTAGCGTCTTCGGGTCGCCCCCCCCGAACCGAACAAGAGTGAGGTTTCGATGTCCTCAAGGCATGTCCTCGCCGGCCTGGCCCTGGTGCCGGCGCTCGCCTTCCCGGCGGCCGCTCACGCGACGACGGCGCACACCTCCGGGGGGCCGCACCACAAGCCGTCCTTCGACCTCCAGGCCCATCGCGGTGGCATCGGCATGACGACCGAGTCGTCCCTGGAAGGCTTCGGCAAGGCCCTGCGCCTCGGTGTGTCCACGCTGGAGCTGGACACCCAGATCACCAAGGACAAGAAGGTCGTCGTCACCCACGACCGGCAGGTCAGCGCCCAGAAGTGCAAGGACACCGCGCCGCTCACGCCGGGCGACCCGATGTACCCGTACGTCGGCAAGTACATCAAGGACCTGACGCTGGCCCAGATCAGGACCATGGACTGCGGCTACCAGCAGCTGCCCGGCTTCCCCGAGCAGGAGCAGATCAAGGGCCAGAAGATGGTCGAGCTCCGGGACGTCCTGAACCTGGTCAAGCGCTACAAGGCCCGGCAGGTCACCCTGAACGTCGAGACGAAGGTCGAGGCGGGCGCCCCCGAACAGACCGCGCCGCGCGAGCTGTTCGTGCGCCGGGTCTACGAGGAGATCCACCGCTCCGGCATCGAGCGCCAGGTCACCATCCAGTCCTTCGACTGGGGCGCCCTCAAGGCGATGCATAAGCTCGCGCCGAGGTGGCCGCTGGTGGCCCTGACCAACTACGACTTCCTCCAGGTCGGCAAGGACGGCGCCTCCCCCTGGCTCGGCGGGATCGACGCCGACGACTACGACGGCGACTTCGTGAAGGCCGCCGACAGCATCGCCGGAGTCACCACCCTCTCCCCCAACTACGGCTTCCCGCAGAGCGGCAAGGTCGGCGACCCGGGCTTCCGCTTCTACGCCGACCAGGCCATGGTCGACGCGGCGCACGCCCGGGGCCTGAAGGTCGTCCCGTGGACCTGCGACGACCCGGCGACCGTGGAAGCGCTGATGGACTTCGGCATCGACGGCATCATCACCAACTACCCCGACCGGGTACGGGAGATCATGGCCGAGCGCGGGATGCGGCTGCCCAAGGCGTACGGGCCCCGCTGATCGTCACGGCGGCGGGACCGGGGTGTGTTCCCGGTCCCGCATCACGGGAGTCGCGGCTGTCGCCCGTTCCCTCGTCAGGGCTCCCGTGATCCTGCGGGCCAGGAGCGGATCGACCGGGAGGACATGGGAGGCGAACCAGCGGGCGGCCGACGGGTCGGGGGACGGTTCGACGAACTCCGCGCCCGCGTAGTCGTCGAGCGGTGGGTCGTAGACGTAGCCGCAGACCATGCCGTGGCGCACCAGGCGTTCCACGAGGGCGTCGCGCTCATGGACCAGGAACGGGACGCGGAACAGGGGTGGAGGTCCGTCGTGTGCCGCGCTGTCGCGCACCGCCCGGGACGCCCAGGCGGTTCCCGACAGCAGCGAGACACCGGCCCTGCGCCGGGTGAGGTCGTCGTCGAGCCGGGCCAGCCGCAGCACCAACTGCCCCCGGACGAAGGCCCCGTGCCGGTCCCGGAAGCCGTGCAGGTCGACGCGGACCCAGGGCTCGTACGCGGCCAGGCTCGGCGCCTGGCGTGCGCAGCCGGTCAGCCGCGGCGCATGCAGGGCCATACGGAACTTCTCGCGCTCCAGCAGTCCGAGACGCCGCATCGCCCGCCACACCGGACGCACCAGATGCAGGGCACGGACGGAGGAACGCGCGAGCGGTCGCAACGTGACGGCCAGGTCGGCGCGCAGGCGGCCCGGCACCAGGAGGTCGTCGCGCAGCAGCTCCAGCTCCCGACGGGTGCGCGCGTCCTCGACGGCGAGGAATCCTCCGGCCGTCGCCGCGACATGCTTGGACAGGCTGAACGCGGACGCCTGACCGAAGGTGCCGATCCGCTGCCCGTCCACATGCGTGCCGATCGCGTGCGCCGCGTCCTCGATCAGCGGGATCCCCAACTGCCCGCAGCGCCGCCGCAGTTCGACGACCCGGTCCGGCATGCCGTACAGATTGGTGGTCAGGACGGCGTCGATGTTCCGCCAGGTCGACTCCGGTACGGCGGCCGGGTCGATGTTGCCGTCCCACACGGAGACGGGAGCCTGCACCGGGCGCAGTCCGGCCGCCAGGACGACGAAGAGGATCACGTCGTCGTTCACCGGTGACATCAGCACCCGTCCACCCGGGCGGCACCAGCGCCGCAGTGCCAGAAAGAGGGCCAGCCGTGCCGAGGGCGTGTAGACGCATGCGCGTCCGAGTCGCCGTGTCATCATCGCGGCGAGCCGCGATCCGTACGGCATCGTCACCTGCCTCCGTCGAGGAAAGGGTGTGCTCAGCGGGTGCGGGGTGCCGGTTTCCCGAGGCCCGCCCGGCCCGACGTCCGGAGCGTGCCGACCGACTTCAGTAACCGGTCGGCGGGCTCGCGCAGCCCGGGATGGGCGAGGACGGTGTTCCGCAGGCCGCGCACCGGTCTGCGCCACAGCCGGTGTGCCGCCGCCACCGGATGGGGCCGGGTGGCGAATCCTTCGCCCACGCGCAGCTCACGGGTCTTCAGCCAGTCCTTGTACTCCTTGTCGCCCCGCCCGAAATCCATGACCCGCACGCCGTTCCGGCCCGCGGCGTGCGCCATGCGCAGGTGCATCATCAAGCCGGGCGAGTAGTAGCGGAGTTCAGGGTCGTACGTGGTGAACCAGGCGGCGAACACGGTGCGCGATCTCGGCCCGAAGTGCGCGGCCACCGGCCGGTCGCCGGCGTACAGCACGGACAGCACCCCGGTGAAGTGCTCCTCGCGCACCTCGAAGAAGTGGTCCACCAGGTCCACGATCCACGGCCGGGCGAACCGGTCCATCCGTCCCGTCCTCCGGTATTGGGCGGACTTCCACTCCATGAGGCGGTGCAGCATCCGGGGGTCGCGCTCGTCGAAGACGAAGCGCACCTCGCCGACGTCGCGCCCCAGCCGGCGTTCCTTCTTCAGCGTCGTCTTCGCCATCCCGGGGTACGTGGCGCGCAGCCACTCCGCGTAGGTGCCGTCGCCGGGCTTCAGATCGACCACGGGTGAGGCGAACGTCCCGGTGACGAACCTGCCGAACGGCTTCTGCTCGTCGACGAGATGGTCGAACTCGAAGACGGACAGCCCGCAGGCCCGCAGCAGTTCCTGCATGTCCCAGCCGACCCCGGGCCGGTGCACCAGGGCCTGGCAGTCGGAGAGACCGAGGCCGATGGCGCGGCCGACGCCGAAGGCGTTGCGCTCGTACGGGAAGAACCCGACCGGTGCCCTGCCCTCGTGCAGGATGGCCACCTGCGCCCGGCCGCGGTGGGTGCCGATCCCGGCCGCGAACTCCGGCGCCAGGAACGGGTTGGCGTAGTCGGGCGACTCGTCCATCGCCTCGTGCCAGGCCCGGCGCAGCGAGGTGCTCAGCTCTTCGGGTCGGTGAATGGTGATGCCCTGGTGCTTCTTCGTGGATCGCACGGGCGATCCCTCCCCCCAGCTCCCCCTGACGCGGTCTCCGCGCCCTGCCCCCCTCGAACTGCTCGGCAGGGATCAAACGTCGCGAAACACCACGCACGCTGTCAAGCGTGCCCACTGCAAAGGAACGGTACGTACCGGATACCTGTCGACCCGCCTCCGTTGATCGAATGTGCGTGCCGTTACCATCTGAGCGCTACCTAGCTCGAAAGAGATGGATCCTGTGACTGTCAACGAGGACTCGTTCACCAACTGGAAGAACCGCGAGGAGATCGCGGAGTCGATGATCCCGATCATCGGGAAGCTGCACCGCGAGCGGGACGTGACCGTCCTGCTGCACAGCCGCTCCCTGGTGAACAAGTCGGTGGTGAGCATCCTCAAGACACACCGCTTCGCCCGGCAGATCGCCGGCGAGGAACTGTCGGTCACGGACACCCTCCCGTTCCTGCACGCCATCACCGCGCTCGATCTCGGCCCCTCGCAGATCGACCTCGGCATGCTGGCGGAGACGTACCGGGCCGACGACCGGGGACTGTCGGTGGCCGAGTTCACCGCCGAGGCCGTCGCCGGCGCGACGGGCGCCAACAAGATCGAACGCCGTGAGCCGCGTGACGTCGTCCTCTACGGCTTCGGCCGCATCGGCCGTCTCGTCGCCCGGCTGCTGATCGAGAAGGCCGGCTCCGGCAACGGTCTGCGGCTGCGTGCCGTGGTCGTACGTCAGGGCGGCGAGCAGGACATCGTCAAGCGCGCCTCGCTGCTGCGCCGTGACTCCATCCACGGCCAGTTCCAGGGCACGATCACCGTCGACGAGGCGAACAGCACGATCATCGCCAACGGCAACGAGATCAAGGTGATCTACGCGAGCGACCCGTCCGAGGTCGACTACACGGCGTACGGCATCAAGGACGCCATCCTCATCGACAACACCGGCAAGTGGCGCGACCGCGAGGGCCTGTCCCAGCATCTGCGTCCCGGCATCGACAAGGTCGTGCTGACCGCGCCGGGCAAGGGCGACGTCCCCAACATCGTGCACGGCGTCAATCACGACACGATCAAGCCGGACGAGCAGATCCTGTCCTGCGCCTCCTGCACCACCAACGCGATCGTCCCGCCGCTGAAGGCGATGGCCGACGAGTACGGCGTGCTGCGCGGCCACGTGGAGACCGTCCACTCGTTCACCAACGACCAGAACCTGCTGGACAATTACCACAAGGCCGACCGGCGTGGCCGCTCCGCGCCGCTCAACATGGTGATCACCGAGACGGGTGCCGCCTCCGCCGTCGCCAAGGCACTGCCCGACCTCAAGGCCCCGATCACCGGCAGCTCGATCCGGGTCCCGGTCCCGGACGTCTCGATCGCCATCCTCAGCCTGCGGCTCGGCCGCGAGACCACCCGCGAGGAGGTCCTCGACCACCTCCGCGACGTGTCGCTCACCTCGCCCCTGCGGCGCCAGATCGACTTCACCAGCGCCCCCGACGCCGTCTCCAGCGACTTCATCGGCTCCCGCCACGCCTCGATCGTCGACGCCGGCGCCACGAAGGTCGACGGCGACAACGCGATCCTCTACCTCTGGTACGACAACGAGTTCGGCTACTCCTGCCAGGTCATCCGCGTCGTCCAGCACGTCTCCGGGGTGGAGTACCCGACCTACCCGGCCATGGCGGTCTGACCACCCGTCTTCGTGACAGTGCCGTGTCCGGTTGCGCACGGCACTGTCACCCTGGGTATCTGGCGGGCGCGGCTGCCCGCACGGCAGGATGACCGGGTGAAAGATCAGATAGCCCAGTCGGCCCTGCGCCCGGTCCGCGGAACCGCCCTTTGTGCCGTCGCCGCCCTCGTCCTCGTCGGTGTGGCCTGGACGGCCCGAGCCGTCTGGCAGATCCGGCTCGCGGCGGCGGGACAGCCGTCTTCCGGACCACCGGACCAGGGCGACGGCGTACACCGTCCGCTGACCGGCCTCGAGGACGCCTACCACATCGTCAGTTCCCTGGGAGACGCGGCCACGGTGGTCTGCGCCATCGCCTTCATCAGCTGGCTGTGGCGCGTCCGGGACAACGCCTACGCCTTTTCGGGACAGCGGCCCCGCTACTCCTGGCCGTGGGTCTACCTCGGCTGGATCGTCCCCATCGTGAACCTCTGGATCCCCCGCGGCCTCGTCGCCGACATTCACCGCACCGGCGCCCCGGAGCGGCCGCTGCCGCGGGTCGTGAACTGGTGGTGGGCACTGTGGCTGATCGGGGTGGTCAGCGGAGTGGGGCTGATGTACAAGGACTCCACGGACGAGGTCATCGCGCGTGCCTACTCCGATGTCGGGCTGCTGCTGGCGGCCGACGCGGCCGTGGTGGGTGCGGCCGTGGCCGGTGCGCTGATGGTCCGTGCCCTCACCTCGGCGCAGGAAGACCGCCTGGCTGCCGGAGTCGCCGCGCTCCAGTGAGCCGAGGCTCGAGTCGGCACGGGAGCCGGCCCACAGGTACGCCCGCCGACTGCCCCCTACAGAGGGGGCCGTCGGCGGGCGGCTGCGGTCGCTGCTCTGCCGGCCGATCGGTCAGCTGCTCTGCTGGACGATGTCGACCATCCACGGGATGCCGAAGCGGTCCGTGCACATCCCGAAGATGTCGCCCCACATCTGCTTCTCGAACGGCACGGACACGGTGCCGCCGTCGGACAGCTTCTCCCAGTACCCGCGCAGCTCGGCGTCGTCGTCGCCGCTCAGACTCACAGAGAAGTTGTTGCCCGGGTTGTTCGGCATCCCGGGCGGGGCGTCGGCGCCCATCAGGGTGAAGCCGCCCGAGGTCTCCAGCATGCCGTGCATGATCTTGTCGGCGTTCGGCGCGTCCGACTGCCCGAACTCGCCGTAGGTGTTGAGCTTCAGCGTGCCGCCGAAGACCTCCTTGTAGAACTCCAACGCCTGCCTGGCGTCGCCGTCGAAGCTGAGGTACGGGTTGAGGCGCGAGGCCATGGATCCTCCCGGAAATGTGGCTGAAAGCCGATGCCTAGGACGCTAGCGCGCGGCACTGACAACGGCCCGTCCCGCAGGCCCACATGGGGCAAACACGGGCCGACGTCAGACGAGGTGGGCGAAGACGACGAGGTTCTCCGTGTAGTCCTTGGCGCTGCGGTCGTAGTCCCCGGCGCAGGTGATGAGGCGGACCTGGGCCTGCGGGGTGTCGGCGTACACCCGCTCGTCGGGGAAGCTGTCCTTCTCGAAGGTCTCCACGCTGTCGACCACGAACGTCGCGATGCGCCGGTCGTCTCGCTTCACCCGGAACCGGTCGCCCTTCTCCAGCTCGCCGAGTTCCGCGAACACGGCCGGAGACGTCGCCGTGTCCACATGCCCGGCGATGATCGACGTGCCCGCCTCCCCCGGGGACACCCCCTTGGCGTACCAGCCCACGAGATTGACCTCGTCCGCGGGTGGGGCATCGAGCTGTCCCGAGCGGCCGATGGCGAGGGGGGTGAAGGGCGCGTCGACCGAGATCTTCGGGATGCGCAGACGGATCGGCCTGGAACGGGGCAGGTGCTTTCCGGCTCGGGGCGTCGCGGACGCGGACGAGGGCGGGTACGAGGACGATGTGGCGGCCGGTGCGGCATGGTGCGCGTGTCCGGTGCCGGACGGCTCGTTCTCACCGCCGAGCAGGCTCACTGCCACGACGACGAGGGCAACCCCACTCCAGAAGATCGTCGCGAGTCTGCGGGATGTCAGCGACGTGGGCGCCGTTTCGGCGTCGGTAGGGGAAGGAGGGCTGGCTGCCATAGGACACCACCTCACTCGGGCACGGCAGCGGACTCATCTCGCGGGAAGGACGCGCCGGGCCGCCGCGACGCGAGGGGGACGTGCGGCGGCCTCGGCGGTCATGTCGTCGGCATCGCGCAGTCAGGCCGCGCCCTCGGGGGCCTTCTTGCGCCGCAGCGCGTACATGCCGGTACCGGCCACGCCCAGCATGGCCAGCCCGGCGGCCGTCACGCCCGGCGAGGCGAGCGCGCCGCCGCCGGTGTGCACGCCGCCACGCGGCTTGTGGTGGTCGGACTTCCCGGACTCCTCGTGGTGCTCGCCGCGCCCTGCGTCGTGGTCGTGCTCGTCGTGCCCCGACTCCCGGCCATGATCGTTGTGATCGCCGTGTCCCGACTCGCGGCCGTGATCGCTGTGGTCCGAGCCGTGGTCGTGCTCACCGTCCTTCCGGTGGCCCCAGGAGTCCTCGTCGCTCCGGCCGTGGTCGTCCCGGTAGGTGTCCGGGTCGTGCTTGGGGTCCCTGGTCGTGCCCCAGTCGTCCTGGTTCACCAGGGCCAGCGCTCCGCCACCCGTGTGCATCCCGCCGCGCGGCATGTCGTGCCTGCTGTCCTTGTCGTGCTTCTTGCCGTAGGAAGAGTCTTCGTCGTGGTCCTTCTCCTTGCCGTAGGAGGAGTCGTCGTGGTCCCACTCACCCGTCGAGTCGGCGTAGGCGGGTGCGGCGATCGCGAGCGCGGCCGTGGCCGCGGCTGTCGCGACCAGCATGCGTGCAGAGCGCATCTGTGAATCCTTCCGTCACACCCGGGCAGCCGGCGTTTCGCCAGCTGGGTGACCCGGCCTTGACGTGATCCACCGTCAGCCGAACCGGACCGTCCCACCATTCGGGGCGATCACTCGGGTTACTCCCGCACCCCGGACGGCGGCATCCCGGGCGCGCCTCCGCCCACCGGCCGCCGGGCCCTTACAGCCGGGCTTCGGCCGGGTCCCAGCCCTGGCGGGGCACCGAGGCGAGGAGCCGCCGGGTGTAGGCGTGCTCGGGGGCGCTCAGCACAGTCGGGGTCGGGCCCTGCTCGACCACGACGCCCCGGCGCATCACCACGGTCTCGTCGGTGATGTGGTGCACGACGGCCAGGTCATGGCTGACGAAGACGAGGGCCACGCCCGTGTCCCGTCGGATGTCGCCGAGGAGCTGGAGGATCTGGGCCTGGATCGACACGTCGAGAGCGGCGACCGCTTCGTCGAGGACCAGGATCTGTGGTTCGACGGCGAGTGCCCGGGCGATGGCGAGGCGCTGGCGCTGGCCGCCGGAGAGTTCGTGCGGCTTGGCGTCCGCCTCGCGGGTGCCCAGGCCGACCTGGTCGAGCAGGGCGGCGACATGGGTGTCCGTCGAGGGGTGGCCGTGCAGCCCGAGCGCGATGCGCAGGCACTGGCGGGCCGTGAGCCGCGGGTCGAGTGAGACGTAGGGGTCCTGGAAGACCATCTGGATCTCGCGTGCCCGGGCCAGCCGGTCACGGCGGGTGCGTAGTCCGCGGCCGGGTGTGCGGTCCTTTCCGTTCACCGTGATCGTGCCGGAGTCGGGCCGGGTCAGGCCTACGAGCATCCGGGCGACGGTGCTCTTGCCCGACCCGGACTCCCCCACGATGCCGACGGAGCCGCCGCGGGGAACGGTGAAGGAGACCTGGTCGGCGGCGGTGAGCCGGCCGCCGTCCGGCAGCCGGTAGGTCTTGCGCACGGCGTCGACGACGAGCAGGGGCGTGGAGATTTCCTTCACCGTGTACTCCCGGTGGCCTGCGCGGCCGGATCGAGCTGGTCGGACGGGGCAGGGACGTCGAGGTCCGGCAGGTCGGGCAGACGGCGGCACGCTGCCACGCCGCCGCCCGGGACCGGGAGCGGCTCCGGCTGCCAGGTGTCGCAGGCCGGTTCGGCGTGTGCGCACCGGGGGGCGAAGGGGCAGCCGGGGAACGTGTCCGCGAGCGAGGGCGGCCGGCCGGGGATCGGGGCCAGGAGTCGGATCGTCTCGCCCAGCTCGGGTGAGCACGCCAGCAGCCCGCGGGTGTAGGGGTGGCTGGCGTCGGAGAAGAGGCGGTGCGCGTCCTGCTCCTCGGCGACGCGGCCCGCGTACATGACGTACACGCGGTCGCAGTAGGCGGCGGCCAGGTGCAGGTCGTGGGTGATGAACAGCAGCCCCAGGTCGCGCTGCTCGCGCAGGGTGCGCAGCAGGGCGAGGATGTCGGCCTGCGTGGTGACGTCGAGCGCGCTGGTGGCCTCGTCGGCCAGCAGCAGCGCGGGCTCGGTGGCGAGGGCGCCGGCTATGACGACGCGTTGCAGCATGCCGCCGGACAGTTCGTGGGGATGTTGCCGGATGTGTCGTTCGGGGTCCGGCAGGCCCACGGCGTCGAGGAGTTCGACGGCTCTGCTGCGGGCGGCGCGCGCGTCCGTGGTTCCGGTGCGGGCGAGCCGTTCGGTCAGGAAGTCCCCGATGCGGCGTACGGGGTTCAGTGCGGAGCGCGGGTCCTGGTGGACCATGGCGACCGTGCGGGAGCGATGCTCGCGAAGCCGTGCGCCGGTCAGGGACAGGGCGTCGGTGCCGTCGACGAGGACGCGGCCCTCTGCCCGCGCTTCGTCGGGGAGGATGTTCAGCACGGCCTTGGCGGTGGTGGACTTGCCGGAGCCGGACTCGCCGACGAGGCCGACGACCTCTCCGCTGCGGACCTGCAGGGACACATCCGCGAGCAGGGGCCGGGCGGCGCCGGGCAGCAGCACGGTCAGGTTCTCGATGTCGAGCAGCATGGCGGGCTACCTCCTGGCGCCGAGCCGGTCGGCGGCCCAGACGCCGACCACGTTGAAGGCCACCACGACGGCGGCGATGGCGGTGCCCGGCACGAGCGCGGGGAGCAGGGCACCCTGGACGATCGCGGCCTGCCCCTCCTGCACCATGAGCCCCCAGTCGGAGCTGGGCGGCTGGGCGCCGAAGCCGAGGTAGCTGAGGGTGGCGAGGCTCATCAGGGACTCGCCGAACAGCACCACCAGATAGCCGGCGATCGAGCGGGCGAGGTTGGGCACGAGGTGGGCCACGCAGATCCGGGCGCCGCTCATGCCCTGGACGCGGTAGGCGTCGATGTAGGACTTGGACCGTTCGGCCAGGGCGACGCTGCGGGTGTACTTCGCGATCGTCGGGGCGAAGGCCAGCCCGAGCCCGATCACGGACGTCGTCATGCCGGTGCCGAACACGGCGATGATCAGCACGACGAACAGCAGGCCCGGGAACGCGTACATGACGTCGGTGATCCGGGAGACCAGCGTGTCCACCCAGCCGCCCCGCCAGGCCGCGACCGTGCCGAGGGTGACGCCAAGGACGGCGGCCAGCAGGAGCAGCAGCAGCGGCGCGATCAGGCTCGTACGGGCTCCGTAGAGGACGCGGGAGAGCAGGTCCTGGCCGGAGGCGTCGGTGCCGAGGGGGTGGGCGCCGGTCGTGCCGACCAGCGACGACGACAGGTCTACGGCGTCCGGTGCGTACGGCGCGAGCAGGGGGGCGAGGACGGCGGCGAGTACGACCAGCCCGAGGAAGGCGCTGGAGACGACCACGCCGAGGGGGCGGCGCGGGCGCTTCCGCAGAGGGAGAAGGACGCCGGCGGGGACGGCGGTCATGCGGGGCTCCTCATGCTCTTGAGGCGCGGGTCGAGCAGGGGGTGCGCGAGGTCCACGACGGTGGTGACGACGATGTACGAGGTGACCATCAGCAGCAGCACCGCCTGGGCGACCGGGAAGTCGTGGCTGTTGATGGCGCCGACCAGCAGGGAGCCGATGCCGCTGATCCCGAAGACGGTCTCGATGGCGACGGTGCCGGCGAGCATGCCCGCGGTGACCAGGCCGCACATCGTGACGATCGGGCCCAGCGCGTTGCGCAGGACATGCCTGCGGATGATCTCCCGTTCGGGCAGCCCTGCCGCCCGGGCCACCGCCACATGCTCGGCGGTGCCCGCGTCCACCATGGCCTGGCGGGTGACCCGGCTGATGACGGCGAGCGCGCCGAGGGCCATGGCCACGGCGGGCAGAGTCAGGTGGTGCAGGGTTCCGGCGAAGCCCTCGCCGCCGCCCGTCACCGGGAACCAGCCGAGTTCGACGCCGAACAGGGCGACCAGGGCGATGCCGCCGACGAAGGACGGCACGGACGCGGCGAGGGTGGTGCCGCCGACCACGGCCGAGTCGACCCAGGTGCCGCGCCGGACGGCGGCGAGGATGCCGGCGCCGACGCCCAGGACGACGAACAGGACGGTGGCGTAGCCGACGAGGGCGAGCGTGGTGGGAAAGCGCGCTCCGAGCAGGTCGGTGACCTGGTCGCTGTACTGGAAGGAGCGGCCGAGGTCGAGGTGCGCACAGTCCCAGAGCCAGCGGCCGTACTGGACGACCAGGGGCTCGTCGAGGTGGTACTGCTCCCGGACCGTGGCGAGCCGCTCCGGGGTGAGCTTGTCGCGTCCGCCGGCCAGGAAGACGGCGGGGTCGCCGGGGGCCGCGTACACGGCGGCGAAGATCACGAAGGATGCCGCCAGCAGGGTGGCCACCAGTCCCGCGATCCGCCGTCCAAAGGCGCCGATCATGGTTGTCAGCCCTTCTTCGCGCCGAGCTGCGCGGCCCACGGCGAGTAGAGGTACGCCATGGAGGCCGGCGGGCCCGTCAGCTCGTCGTTCAGGACGAGGACGGCCGGCATCTGAGCGACGGGGATCCACACCGCGGCCTCGCTGAACAGCCGCTGGGCGTCGATGACGAGCGCGGCGCGCTTGCTGTCGTCGATCGTGCGCAACGCCTCTTCGATCTTGCCGTCGAAGTCTGCGCTGCTGAATCCGACCCAGTTGTTGGAGCTGTCGGAGACGCCGTTGTCGTAGAAGCCGGCCGGATCGCTCTTGGAGATGTACCAGTCGGCCACCAGGACGTCGATGTCCGCGCGGGCCTCCTTGTCGCCGTAGAACTCTCCGTACGTGGCGGAGGGGACCGTCTTGATCTGGGCCTTGAGGCCGATCTGGGTCAGGGCGGCGCGTACGGCGTTGGCGATGACGAGGCGGCCCTGGGTGCTGTCGGTGCCGATCACGATGGGGGTGTCGGGCGCGGACTTGGCGTTCTTGACGAGGTCCTTCGCCTCGGCCAGGTCCTCCGCGTCGGGCTTGACGGGGGCTCCGGTGAGCTGCTTCTGGGCGGCCTGGAAGGCGGCCTTCTCGTAGCCCCAGGCCCCGGAGCCGACGGCGGTGGCCCACGGTTCGACGAGTCCGCCGTAGCCGGACTTGGCGATGCCCTCACGGTCGAGGGCCAGGGAGAGGGCCTTGCGGACGTCGGGGTCGGCCAGCCCGCCGCGTTCGGTGGGGATGAGGGCGAGGGCGGCGGTGCTGGGTCCGTAGTGCTGGTCGAGGCCGGACTTGCCGCGCAGGGCTGCGGCCGAGGAGACGGTGTCGAGGTAGGCGCCGTCGGCGGCGCCGGTGCTCAGCGCGTTGACCATCGCGCTGTCCGCGGCCCAGCGGAAGACGACCTGCTTGGTCAGCGGCTGCTCGCCCCAGTAGTCGTCGGAGCGGGTGAGGGTGATCGAGTCGCCGGACTTCCAGGCAGTCAGCTCGTACGGTCCCGAGCAGGCGTCGCCCTGACCGGGGGTGCCGAAGTCGTCGCCCGCCTTCTCGACCTGCTCGCGGTCGAAGACGAGCCCGGCGTCGCCCGCGAGCGCCTTGGTGAACAGGGCGTCGGGCTGCTTGAACGCGACGGTGATCTCATGGTCGCCGGTCTTGGTCATCCGGCTCACGTTCGCGAACTCGTCGGACTGCTCCATCTCCGGCTCGGCGTGGCGCCGCAGGCTGTAGAGGACGTCGTCGGCGGTCATCGCGGAGCCGTCGTGGAAGGTGACGTCGTCGCGCAGGGTCAGGACGAGGGTCTTGGCGTCCGGCCTGGTCTCCTTGGCCACGAGGGAGGGGCGCACGGACATGTCCGGCTGGAGCTGGTAGAGACGTTCGCAGACGTTGCTCAGGACGGTGCGGCCGGCGCTGCCGCCCTGGGTGTCGAGGTCGAGGGACTCGGGCTCGTCCTCGAGCAGCCAGTTCACCGAGTCGACGGCGCCGTTGGCCGCCGCGGTGGTCGGGGTGAGCTTCAGCTTCGAGACGTCGACGTTGGCGGTGCCCTCGGCGGACCCGGTGTCGGCGCCGCTGCACGCGGCGGTCAGGGTCATCGCTCCGGCGAGGCCGACGGCGGCGAGACAGGTCGAGAGTTTCATGGCGGGGCTCCTGGGCGGGGCTGGGCGGAGGGCGGGGAGCTTCGGCATGTGGGGGGTGCGGAAGACCGGATCAGTTCGGGGCGTGGGGGCCGTCGTAGAGGTTCCAGGGCAGGTGCTGGTACTCGCGGTCGCAGGGGGTGCCGGCCGTGACGTGGTAGTCGCCCGCGGTGAGGTCCACACAGGAGGACACGAGTGTGGACCAGTGCCTGACCTCGGGTTTGCGTGGGTCGGCGTGGGTGCAGAGGGACTCGGGGAAGCCGAGGTGGTCCGACATCGCCTGCTTGATCAGCTTGCGGGACTCGTCCGGACCGGTGGCCTCGCGCAGCAGACGCAGGCCGTCCTCGGCGCGGGGGACGCGGACGAGCGAGTCGGGGGAAAGCGGCCGGTAGTCCGCGGCGAGGGCGACGGGGACGCCGGCCTGGTAGTGGTTGCCGTGTACGAGCAGTCCGTCCGTCGGGTACATCCAGCCGTGGCCTGCCGGGGTGGTCTCGATGTCGACGGCGAAGCCTTCACGGCAGGTCAGCAGGGCGTTGCTGGCGATGTGCGCACGGGTCTGGCAGAGCACCTCCAGCGCGTCCGTGATGCTCGACTGGTCCAGGACGCTGCGCCGGATCACGGTCTGCGGCAGTCCCACGGCGTCGTCGAAGCGTCCGCCGAGGCCGTTGGCGTTGAGGGCGATGCCCGCGGAGTTGGCGCCCTGGCGGCCGATCTGCCCGGCCTCCACCTGCATGATCACGGTGGGTTTCGGCGGCTGGACGATCCGGAGCATGACGACGGTGTCGCCGACTCCCGCCCGCCAGTCCCAGTTCTGGCCCGCCCACACATGGCCGTCACCGCTCGCCGGGCCGTACGCGGCGAACGAGGTGCAGCCCTCGGCGGGCTCCTCCTCCGCTACGGTCGTACGCCCTTCCCGCATCCGCGCGAAGGAGTCGTCGTAGATGACCTCGCCGCGTGCGTTCAGCGCGAGCACGTCGAGCAGGTCGACGCCGGCACCGTCGGCGATGCCCTGCATCTCCTCCAGCAGGTGGGGCGCGTAGTCACGGACGGGCTCCAGCCAGCGGGCGGCACGCGCGGTGACCTGCGGCCAGGTCAGGCCGGAGGACACACCGAAGGCCTCCGCGTAGTAGTCGAGGGCTGCGCCCAGCTGGGGCGCCACGGCCTCTCCGTACTGCCGGCCCCTCTGGGACGGGGTCCCGGAGATGTCAACGACCGGAAGGCTGCGTTTCATTGAGAGGCTCCTAGGAGGACCGACAGACCGAGTGCCGTAACATTCATTCCAGGTGTTCATGTTCTTGGAACGAGTTGTTCAGAGCGTAACGTCGATGCCACGGGAGTCAAGAGTCGTAATGGAAATTTCACAGGCAGGCAGTGCGGCCCCCGGAGGCCTGACGCGCCTGCGGGCCACCGTCCGCGAGCTGTGGGAGGAGCTGTCCGCCTCCGAGCGGACCGTCGCGCAGTATCTGGTGAGCGCCCCGGTGGAACAGGTGATGTTCGCCAGCACCCAGGAGCTGGGCACCGCCAGCGGCACCAGCAACGCCACCGTCGTACGCGCCCTCCAGCGCCTGGGATACGCCGGACTGCCCGCGCTCAAGCGGGAGTTGGCCGCCGACTTCACCGCCGCCCAGGCCCCCGACGTCCGGCTCGCCCAGCGCATCGCCCATGTCGGCAAGGACCTCGACAAGATCTGGAACGACGTCTTCGACGAGACCCAGGAACGCGTCGACCAGTGCCGCCGGCTCGCCGACACCAAGGCTCTGGAACGAGCGGTCACGGTCCTGGCCGAGGCCCGCGAGGTGCTCTGCTACGGAGTGGCCGCCTGCGAACTGGCGGCACGCCACCTGGCCCGCTCCCTCGGCCGCATCGGCCGCCGGGCCCGCTTCGTCGGAGACACCGGCTTCGCCCTCGCCGACGCGCTGCTCGCCCTCGGCCAGGGCGATGCCGTCGTGATCTTCCAGCCGGGGCGGCCGCTGTCCGAACTCACCGTGCTGGTCGAACGGGCCCGCGCGGTCGGCGCCCGGGTCGTCTTCGTGACCGACGAACTGAGCGAGGCCTTCGGGGACCGCGTCGACTCGGTCCTGCTCGCCCCCTACACCCCGACCGGAAGCACCAATGAAGCGCTGACCGGCCTCGTCATCGCGGACGTCCTCCTGCTCGCCCTCACCACGCTCGACGAGACGTCCGCCGTCGAGCACGCCCACCAGCTCGACGCTCTGCGCGGCCAGTTGCTCAACCCAGGGGGGCGCACGCGGTGACGCGTTGAGCCCTGTATGCGCCCCGCGTATGTGGGTAAGAATGCGCCATAGAAGTGATCATGTGGCCGAGGTGTCCTGACGCCTCCCCCGCCGCCAACTTTCCGGGAAAGCAGGTCGGTCGCCGTGCAGTTGCGTCTGCCTACGTCCATACCCGAAGTGCAGGAGTGCCTGGCCGACGGGGCGGTGCCGATAGGCGGGGCGACGCTGGTGTGGGCCACCTGGCAGCGGGACGGCTTCCCCGAACTGGCCGTGTCGCTGCGCGAACTGCCGGAGGCCAACACGATCGGGGCCGAGGAGTTGGGCGCGGCCGTCGTGCTGCATCAGATCGACGACCGTGTGCCGGAGGTGCTGCACCGGGCGGCGGCCGGTGTCGGAACCGGAGCGGTGCGCCGGGCGGCCACGGTCGGCGGCAACCTGGTCGGCAGCACGCTGCGCTGTCTGCTGCCCGCGGCAGTCGTACTGGACGCCCGCGCGGTGGTATTGGAACCGGAGGGGCTCTTCGAGACCGACCTCTCCGACGTGCTGGCCAAACACCATCTGCTGGTCGGCCTGCGCTGGAGTGCACCGATCATCAGCGGCTATCGCAAACTGGAGGCCGAAGCGGGCGGACCGCCTCCGTTCGTCGTCGCCTCCGCCCTGCACGCCGACGACGGCGGCAACCGACTGCGCGTCGCCGTCCGCGACGGCTACGAAGTCCTCAGCGGCAGTGTCGCGTGTGCCGAAGACAGCGCGGACGCGCTCGACGCCCTGCACCGCACCGACCTCGGCACACTCGACTCCACCGCCTGGGAGACGGTCCGCCGGCACGCCACCGAACTGCTGACCCGCTCCGTCAGCGGGTGATCAGGCCCCGCTCTCCGGGTCGCAGCACCCTTCACGCCGCATCTGGCGGCTGACCTCCAGCCAGTCCTGGGCAGCCGACGCCCGGTACGACTGCGCGGACTCGAAGGCCTCGACCAGGTCAGCCTGTTCGAACAGGATGCCGCCGCGCAGGACCGCGACCGTGCGGATCAGGGTGGCGAAGTCGGTGAACGGGTCGCCGTCGACGAGGGTGAGGTCGGCGAGCTTGCCCTCCTCCACCGTGCCCAGATCGTCGTCGGCGCCGAAGACCCGTGCGGGCAGCAGGGTTGCGGTGCGCAGCGCGTCGGCCGGCGACAGGCCGGAGCGGTGCAGTGCGCGCAGGGCCAGGTGCAGATGCAGCCCGACCGGGACGAGCGGCTGGTCCGTGCCCAGCGCGATCATGCCGCCGCCCGCCAGGATGCGCCGGTAGACGTCCATCTCCCGGGACAGCGTCGCCAGTTGGGCCTCGGTCGGTGGCACCCCGGCCTGCTGCCCTACCAGCGCGGTGTCCCACGGCGGCATCAGAGCGGTGACGCGCGGGTCGTCCGCGAGCGCGGGGTCGGCGCCGAGCAGGGGCGCGGCCGTGAACGGTGTGGCCACGAGGTGGAAGCCGGCGCGGGTGTAGATCTCCACGACGTCCTGGTACGCACGCCCTGCGGCGGAGGTCGCGTGCCCGAACTCCAGCCGCTGCGTGGCCTGCAGATGGGTCGTCAGGTCCTGTCCCAACTGCACACCCGGCGTGCACAGATGGCTGCCACTGCGCACGCCGAGCCGGTGGTGCCCGAAGTCGGCGGCCTCCTTCATCACCCAGCCCGGGGCTCTTACGTACGTCTTCACGAAATCCCAGTCCAGCGCGGCCCCGCGTGCCAGTGAACGGCGCAGGCCCTCGGGGGTGCCGTGGGCCCGGCCCATGCTGTAGGCGACACGCGGCCCGTCCAGGAGTTCGCCGGTGGCCAGCAGCCTGGGTCCGGCGAGGGCCCCGGCGGCGACCGCTTCCCGGATGCGGGCCTGCTCGTAGGCGAAGCCTCCCAGCGAGACGGCCGTCGTGACGCCGTAGGCGACTTGGAGGGCGGTCTGGCGACCACCGTAAGTCGACTGCCAGGGGTGGGTGTGCGCGTCCCACAGGCCCGGGATCACGGTGCGGTCGCTCGCGTCGATGTGGCGTGCGGCCGGGCGGCCGCCGCGGTGCGGTGAAACCTCCGCGATACGGCCGTCGCGGATCACGACATCGATGTCCTCGCGCACTTCGGACCCGGTGCCGTCCCAGAGGCGGCCCGCGCGCACGACCGTGTCGGCCGGGCGCGGTCTGCGGTAGTCCAGCGGGACGCGCACGGTACGGGACTTGCCGGTGCCGATGTCGATCAGACGCAGGGTGCCCGCGGAGAGGTGGAGGAGGGTGCGGGCGTCGGCGGACCAGGAAGGGTGGTCGGCGGGCTCGGTGGTGAGTTGGCGCGGCTCACCGTCGGGGGTGCCGTCGGGCCGGACCGGCAGCAGCCACAGCGCCGACTCCGCGACCACGGCCATCCAGCGGCCGTCCGGGGACCAGACGGGCCCGGAGTCGTAGCGGTCCGCGAGCGAGGTGTGCGGGGCGAGGGCGTGCAGGACGGCGGTCCCGGTGGTGGTGTCGACGACCCGGATGAGGTTGTAGCCCTCACGGAAGCGCTGGTTGAGGCGGTTGCGGTCGCACAGAGCCACGTACCGGCCGTCCGGCGACCAGCTGGGGCGGCCGGGCAGTCCGCCCGCGCCGAGGGGAGCGGCGAGGACCCGTTCGGCGCCGTCGGGCAGGTCGCGCACCACGAGGTTGCCGGACATGTCCAGGCAGGCCAGCCGCGTCCCGTCCGGTGAGAGCGCCGGGAAGACCCGGCCACCCTGGGCGAGCACGGTCTCCTCGCCGGAGCCGAGGTCGTGGCGCCGCACGGCGAGCAGGCCGTCGCGGTCATCGCAGCACACCAGCGCCCTGCCGTCGGGCGTCCATGTCGGCGCCAGCACATAGCGCGTGGCGGGGACTTGGAGGACCTTGCGCGGTGCGCGACCGCCCGTGGTGTCGGCGGTCCACAGCGCGTTCAGGGCGGCGAAGGCGACGGAGCGGCCGTCCGGGGACAGGGCGGGCAGGTGCAGCGCGCGGACGGGACGGCTGCCGGCGCCGCCGAAGTCGTACGACTTTCCGCGGTAGCGGGGCCGGTCCACGGGCAGCGTGGCCGTGAACGGGATCTCCTCGCCGTCGCCCGGGGTAGCCGGGTCGACCAGGCGGAAGTGGCCGTCGATGTTCAGCAGCAGGCGCTCGCCGTCCGTCCAGCGGGGCGGCGCCGGGAGGACGTCGCCGGCGAGGGCGACCGGTTCGCCGTCGACGATCAGGGTGCAGGAGGCCGCGGGCGATGCGGTGGTGCGCAGGTAGGTCAGCCGTCCGGTGGGCGAGACGGCGGGGGTCATCAGCTGGGCACCGGAGTCGTCGGTGTGCTCGGTGGTGACCGGGCCCGAGCCGTCGGCGGCCACCGACGCGACGGTGGTCGCGCGGAGGGTGCCCGTCTCGGTGACGGCCGCACGGACGAAGAGCACCCGCTCGCCGTCCGGCGACCAGGTGGGGTCGAAGTCCTCCCAGCGGGCGCCCTGTCCGGGACCCTCCTGGCCGGGGCGGCCGGTGAGCCGGGTCAGCGCGCCCGTGCGCACGTCCACGACCCAGATGCGGTACGGGGCGCCGGTCACGGTGTCGCCGCCGCGCTCGGAGGCGAACGCGATCCGGGTGCCGTCCGGCGACCAGGCCGGACCCCGGTCGTCCCACGGCCCGTCGGTGAGCCGGCGCAGCCCGGTGCCGTCGGGACGCAGTGTCCAGAGGTGGAAGCCGCCGCCTCGGTAGGCGCACACGACGAGACGGCTGCCGTCGGGCGAGTACTGCGGGCGCGTGGGTTCGAGGCCGGGCGGGGTGAGTGCGACGGCGGGGCCTCCGTCGCGGGGGACGGACCAGAGAACGTTCTGGACCTCGGCGATCAGCCGGTCCCCGGAGGGGGCGAGGGTCGCGGAACCGCCTGTTGCCGCGGTGAAGGTGAGGGTCGTCGTACCGGACGCGGCGGTCGCGGTGACGGTGGCGAGCGCGGTGGCCGTGGCGGTGGCGGTGGCGGTGGCTTGAAGGAATCTACGACGGGAGAGCGGGCCGGAACGGGGGGCGTCCGAGGTGCCTTCGGTGTCCAAGAGAGCTCCCAGTGCACGGAGTTGGTGTGCCGGACAAGAGAGACCGCTGAGGGCAACGTACGGGGCGGTGCCCGCTTGCGGACCCCGCCCCGACGTATCTCAGCCGATCTTCACTCCTCAGCGTTTCCGGTACGCCGCGGTGACCTCGACCTCCACCAGCCAGCCCTTGACGGCGAGGGAGGCCACCTCCATCGTGGCGCGCGCCGGGCGCGCCTTGTTGGCGAGGAGCGGCTGCTTCGGGGCGGATGTGCCCATGGGCACCGGCACGACCTGATGTGTCGTCAGGTCGATGTTGGCGAAATACTGCCGGTAGGCGCGGTTCCAGCCCGCGTAATCGGCGGTCTCGGTGCCGGGCGGCTTCATCAGATAGCACTTCATCGTGATGACGTCGGCCGGAGTGAGGCCCGCGGCCGCCAGGTTGGTCTTGATGTTGCGCAGCACGACGAGCGCCTGTGCCTCGGTGATCGTGACCCCTTCGGCGCCCTCGGTGAGGGACGGGTCGGTGTAGTACTCCGGGGTGCCTTGCGGCGCCGAGGGGTTGAGCGCGGAGGGCCCGAGACCGCTGCTCTGGTACACGGCCACCTCCCCGCCCATCGCAACGCCGTTCGCGATGGCCGGGTTGGACTGGCCCTCGGGCAGCATGACGCGCACCTCCTTGGCGCCGGGCCACCAGCCCCGGGCGTCGGCGAGCGCGGTGCCGCCGGTGAGGAGCGACGCGGTCAGCGCCGTACCGATGACTGCCTTCGTACGCCGCTTCATGCGGCCATCACCCTCTCGTGGATGTCGGTCACGACCTTGCGGGCCGAGGTGAACGCGCCGTGCTGCCAGGCGATGACGTGGCTGAGCCAGTCGCCGGCGAAGTACACGTGTCCTGCGGGCTGGTTGAGAAGCCGGTACTCGGGTCCGTTCTGCGAGGGCCAGCCCACCCAGCCGGCCTCGATGTGCGGGGTGCGGTGCCAGGCCACGCTGAAGGAGCGGTCGAGTTCGGTGCGGTACTTCTCGCCGTGGATCTTCACACCGCGGCTCACCGCCCGCGCGACGCGTTCTTTGTGCGGCAGGGCGCTGTACGCGAGGGCGTTCGCGCCGAAATTGTAGTAGCCGATGAGGGTGCCGCGGCGGCCGAAGTGGCCGTGGGACGGATACCAGATGGTGGCCAGGTCCGTATCGGTGGGCGTGATCCCTCCGTAGATGTGCTCGTCGGTCTCCCACCAGCGGCTGCGGTACTCCAGGCCGATCTTGCCGACGGGTGTCGGACTCGGGTATTTCAGCGCGGCGGTGACGTCGGCGCCGAGGTTGTGCTTGATGCGGGCCATGACCATGGGCGGCACGGCGGCCACCACGAAGTCGGCGTGACGGGTGCGGGTACGGCCCTGCGCGTCCTTGTAGGTGACGTCGGCGCCGTCCGCCAGGTTCTTCACCTCCAGCACCTCGGCGCCGTACGTGATCCGGTCCCGTCCGATCGCCTCGGCGAGGGCGTGGGGGATGGCGTCCATGCCGCCCACGGGCTGGAACATGAGCATGGCCTGGTCATAGCCGAACTCGAAGGAGAAGCGCTGCCCGACACCGCTCGCGATGACGTCCGACAGCGAGGGCACCGACCCCAGGACTGTGCCCGCCTCGAACGCGGCCCCCGGCTCTACGGAGTAACCGCGCCGGTCGGTGCCCGTGTAGGCGAAGCCGTCCGCCTTGCCCTTGATGGCACCGAAGTTCTGCAGGAAGGCGATCAGCCGCTCCTTGTCGGTGGCGGTGAGCCGCGCGTCGAGGGCGCCCTGGTCGGTGGCCTTGGCGAGGAGTTCGGAGACGTAGCCGAAGACGTCGGCCTTCGCGGTGCGCCAGCGGATCGGCTGTCCGGCGAGGGCGGCGCTGTTCTCGTGGTAGATGTACGCGTTGGCGTTCTGGTTGGTGAACACCTCGACGGGGACGCCGAGTTCACGGCAGTACTCGAGCGTGACATGCGACTGGGGCAGCCGGGCGGGCCCCGCGTTCATGTACTGGCCCTTGGAGAACGACGCTGTCTGTTTCCGGCCGTCCAGATCGGTCAGGGTGGTGCCGCCGCGCACGGTCCAGTTGCGGCCGCCGGGCCGGTCCTTCGCCTCCAGGATCCGGCAGTCGTATCCCGCCTTGCGCAGTTCGAACGCGGTGGCCAGGCCGGCGATGCCACCGCCGAGCACCAGGACCTTCTTGGCGCTGTGGCCACTGAGTGCGAAGTCGCTCCCGCTGGGTGCCCGGTACTCCGCTGCCCGTACGTCCGGCACCGGCGCGAGTCCCAGCGCGCCCATCGCCGAGTAGAGCACCCCCGCGCCCCCGGCGACCCCCACGGAACGCAGGAAGTCGCGCCTGGATGCCGCGGATCTCTGTTCAGCCATCCACTCCTCCACATCCGCGCCCGCTGTCCGGACGCGTCATCGTCCGATCAACCCGGTCACGTGGGGGGCGAGTTGTCGCTGAGACCGGAGGAACCCCATGAGCGTCCGTCAGGGGTGTTACGGCTCCATACCAATGACGTATCCGTGGCATGAGCATGCGAGTGGGGTGGACGCGATCGGGAGCCGGCCACTGCCTTAACCTTTGGCGGGTGAACGCACCAGGGGACATGGTCGACGGACGCTTCGAACTGCTCGGGCGGCTCGGCAGCGGGGGGATGGGCACGGTATGGCGGGCCCGGGACACCGTGCTGCATCGCGAGGTCGCCCTCAAGGCCGTACGCCCGGACGCCGAGAACTCTCCCGTCGTACGCGAGCGGGTCATGCGCGAGGCGCGGGCACTGGCGCGGCTCAACAGCCCGCATGTGGTGACGGTCCATCAGATCATCGAGGCGGACCCCCACCCGTGGATCGTGATGGAGCTGGTGCCGGGCATTTCGCTCCAACAGCGGCTGGCCGACGGCCCGTTGGTCCCGGTGGAGGCGGCGTGCATCGGCCGTCAGGTGCTCTCCGGCCTGCGCACCGCGCACGCGGCCGGCATCCGGCACCGGGACGTCAAACCCGCGAACATCCTCCTCTCCCCCGACGGCACCGCCGTGCTCACCGACTTCGGCATCGCCGCCCTCCAGGGGGCGACCGCGCTGACGGCCACGGGCGAATTCGTCGGCTCGCCCGAGTACATCGCTCCCGAGTGCCTCCGCGGGCGCGACAACGACCCGGCGTCCGATCTGTGGTCCCTGGGGCTGGTCCTGTACGTGTGCGTGGAGGGCGTGAGTCCGCTGCGCCGCACGAGCACGCTCGGCACGCTGGCCGCGGTGCTCGAGGACCCGGTGCCCCCGCCCGTGCGCTCCGGCCCACTCGCCCCCGTGCTCCAGTCCCTCCTGGTACGCGACCCGGCGGCACGCCCCCGCGCCGAGCAGCTGGACGCGATGCTGGCGCAGGTCGAGTCCGGTACCGCACCGCACTGGGCGCAGCCGACACTCGTCGCGGCACCGACGCCGACCACTACTCCAACTCCGCCTCCGCCGCCGGCGCCTGTGGTGACGCCCGCACCGCAGGACCCCACCCGCCCTCAGCTGTCGGGCCGCCGCCGTACTCCGGTCCTCGTCGCCGTGGCCGCCGTCGTGGCCGTCGGTGCGGCGGTGGCTCTCGCCCTCGCCCTGCCCGGCTCCGGCTCCGGCGACAAGGAGAAGAAGGCGGGCGCGGAGCGCGACGCCACCGCGAGCACGCCCTCCGCTCCGGACGCCCGCACCAGTCCCAGCCCTACTGAGACGCCCGAACGCACACCGTCAGCCGCGCCGCCCGAGTCCGCGCCGTCCTCCAGACCGGCCGGCGACGGCGGCTGGGTCGCCCAGCTCCACTCCGAACCGGTCTCGACGGGCACCGCGGCCCGCGATCAACGCCTCGCCGTGATCCGCGAGTCGGTGCCCGAGGCCGTCTACGTGCGCAGTGACGACTTCGCCTCGCTCCGCCCGGGCTACTGGGTGTTCTACGCCCCGGGCCCGTTCGCCGACGGCCGGGCGGCACTGTCCTTCTGCGCCGAGCGCGGGCGGACGACGCCGAACACCTGCATGGGCCGCTATCTGAGCACCAGCCCGGCCGACTTCGCTCTCCAGTGCCGACCGCCGGCGACGAGCCCTACGGGCCGCTGCACCCGCGCCTCCGGCTGACGGGCGGCCTCACTACCGGTCGGCCGACGGTGTCGTCAGGGGCAGCGCGGCGAACGTGTGCTGCTCCCACAGGCGCCGGGAGGCCTCCTCCGGGTAGGCGGTGACCTGCGCCTCGACGTCGAGAAGCTGCACGAGGCGCTGCTGGGGGTCGTACGCGGGCCAGCCCGGGTCGCCCGTGGTGGCGAAGTCGGTCCACGCGGAGCGGAAGCGGGCGGAGAGGGCCTCGGTCTCGGGGGTCGGCGCGGTCCCGATGAGCAGCTGGCCGAGGCCGCCGTAGATGCCGAAGGTCAGCGGCACGTCGAGGCCGTGGCAGGCGCCCAGGGCGCCGCCGTTCGCCGGGGCCGGCCAGGTCAGTTCGTACAGGTGGGCCCGGCCGCCGCCCGCGGCCTGTGCCTGGGCCAGGTGCAGTGAGGGCATGCGGAACAGCCAGTCGGACTGGACGAGTTCGAAGAGGTACTCCGCGGAGGCCTCCGGGAACGCGGCGCGGTAGTCCCGCTCGGCGTCCGGCGTCGGCCCGAACATGCCGAGAGCCATGGACGCCAGCCCCTCGTCGACCCGGCCGAGCATCCCGCCGAGCAGGAGGAAGAGGCGGAACTCGTCCCGGTTGTGCCCGGTGATCAGCTCCACGTCGCGCGCGGCACCGCTCGCCAGCGCCTCCCACGGTGTGGTGGGCAGAACGTCACCGTCGACCACCGGCGAGAAGGGTGTGGGGGTGAGGGCGACGGAGCCCCACCGGTGCACGTACTCGCGCATGCGGGCGGTCAGCGCGGCCCCGGCCTCGGGCAGCTTGCGCGGGTCCACGCCGGACAGGTCGGCGACCGTCGGACGCAGCCCCAGTTCACCGGCCAGGGCCTCGGCGATGTCCCGGGCGAGCGCGGCTGAGAAGTAGGTGCCGGGCACGCTCTGGGCGATCGCCCGGTGGAACAGGCCGCGGGACCGGTCCATGGTCATCAGCGCGGCGATGGATCCGGCGCCGGCCGACTCGCCGAAGACGGTGACCTGGCCGGGGTCGCCGCCGAACGCGGCGACGTTCTCGCGCACCCACTCCAGGGCGGCGACCTGGTCCAGCAGCCCCCGGTTCGCGGGGGTGCCCTCGATCTCGAGGAATCCCTCGATGCCGACGCGGTAGTTGAGCGTGACCACGACGAGGTCACCGTCGCGGGCAAGGCGGCTGCCGTCGTAGGCGGGATCGTCGGCGGAGCCCATCTTGTAGGCACCGCCGTAGATCCACACCATCACCGGCCGGCGGGCCGCGGGATCCGCGTCGGGCGTCCAGACATTCACCGTCAGCCACTCGTCCCCGGCGGCGGGGTCCACGGCGGCGACGGGCACGGGCCCCATCGGCTCCTGCGGCGGAGGCGGCCCGAAAACGAACGCCTCCCGCACCCCGTCCCAGCGGTCCGCCGGCCTGGGCGCCGCGAAGCGCGCCGCGCCCACCGGCGGCTGCGCGTACGGGATGCCACGGAAGACCGCGAGGCCCTCCTCACGGCGACCGCGGACCGCACCCGCCGCGGTCATGGCCTCCGGAAACTCGCCACTGCTCATAGCCGACTCCTCGAGGGACCTCCGTCCGGCTTCTGGAGCAGCCGGAAGTGTTTCTGGCCTGTGAACAATACTTCGCTTCGCGAACCGAGGAAGGGCCCGCGGGCACGAAATTCAATTCGTCCGGCCCGCCCTGCCCGCCCAGCGCGCGGGCCGTGGTTTCAACTGCCGTGCCATGCAACCTCCAGGCGATCCGGACCCTCATATCAGGGCAAGGGGGCGAGCGCACGGAGAGGAGTGTTCGTTGGACGGTATCGAGACTTCCGCCATGGGCGCCGACACGTCCAAGGACGGGCCGGATCGGCGGGGGGTGTCGCGCCGGGGGTTCATGGTCTATTCGCTCGCCGCGTCCACGCTGACCGTCGCGGCTCCCCTCGGCTGCGACGCGCCCCGGGCCGAAGGTGCGGAGCCGAGGGCTCAGGGCGCGCGCGGGGCATCCGACGTCGTCGTGCGGGGCACCGACGAGGAGATGCTCGTCCTGGAGGTCACCGAGGCGAACAAGGTGGTCGTACGGCTGCCGCGGGTCGAGGTCGGCCAGGGCATCACCACCGCGGTCGCCATGATGATCGCCGAGGAACTGGACGCCCGGCTGGTGGATGTGCGCATCCCGCTCGCCGACGCCCGCAGCAAGGGCAATCAGTACACGGGCGGTTCGAACTCGGTCAGTTCGCTGTACGGCCCCGCGCGCAACCTGGCCGCCACCGCACGGGCCCGGCTGGTGACCGCGGCGGCCCGGCGCTGGGGCCTTCCGGCCCGCACCCTGCGTACGTGGAACACCATGGTCATCGCGCCGGACGGACGTACGGCCACGTACGGCTCCCTGACCGCGAGCGCGGCCGGAATCCGTCGGCCGGCGGTCTCCAGCAAGCCAAAACCGGCGTCCCGGCACCGGGTGATCGGGCGGCCGGCGACCCGGATCGACGCGCGGGACATCGTCACAGGCAAGGCGAAGTACACCGGAGACCTGTCGGTGGCCGGAGCGAAGCCGACCGTGGTGGCCCGGCCGCCGACGATCGGGGGGAAGGTCGTCTCGGTGGACTCGCGGGTGGCGCGGGCGATGCCGGGTGTCCTGAAGGTCGTCAAGGTCGACACCGGTGTCGCCGTCGTGGCGGACTCCTTCCATCACGCCTTCAAGGCCAGGGACGCCCTGCGCATCACCTGGGCTCCTGGTCCGCTGGCCCGGCTGTCCGACGCCGCGATCCGCGCCCGGCTGCGGGCCGCCGTCCCCGCGCTCGGGGCTCCGCCCCGGGGATCGGCGCAGGTGGCGGGCGAGTTCGAGTTCGCCTTCGTCAGCCATGCGCCGATGGAGGTACTGACCACGGTGGCCGATGTGCGGGCCGATCGCGCCGAGCTCTGGTTCTCCTCCCAGACCCCCATGGACGCACGGGACAGCATCGCCTCCGCCGTCGGCCTGCCGGCGTCGAAGGTCAAGGTCCATGTCCTGCGGGGCGGCGGCTCGTTCGGGCGGCGGCTGAACTACGACTTCGCGATCGAGGCGGCCCTGATCTCGAAGGCCGCCCGCCGGCCGGTGAAGCTGATGTGGAGCCGCGCCGACGACATCCGGCACGGCAGGATGCGCCCGGCCTCCCACCACCGGATCCGCGCCAGCCACGCACGGGGCCGGGTGGTGGCCTTCGCCCATGCGACGGCGTCGGTGAGCGAGTCGTACGACGGACTTTCCACGCAGGGCGCCGCGGCCCCGCTCCCCAGCGACAGCGGCCTCTACAACTTCGGGCGTATTTCAGGGGATTCGGGCTCGGTGGAGCTGGCGATGCCGCTGGGCGCCTGGCGCTCGGTGGACTCCGGGACGACGCGGACCGCGGAGGAGATCGTCGTCGACGAGATCGCCAGGAGCCTGGGCAAGGATCCGGTCGCCTTCCGTCGTACGACACTCAGGAGCAAGTCCGTCAAAGCCGTACTGGACAAGGTCGCCGCCGCCGGGAAATGGGGCAGGGCCCTGCCGGACGGCCGGGCCCAGGGTGTGGCCGTGCACGAGGAGTACGGCTCCTGTGTGGCCTGTCTGGTCGAGATCGACGCCACCGATCCGAAGCAGCCCCGGGTGACCAAGGTCGTCATGGCGGCCGACGTCGGTACGGCCGTCAACCCGCGCGGCCTCGAGGCCCAGCTCATGGGAACCGCGATCGACGGCATCTCCACCGTGCTGCGGGCCGGACTGCACATCGACCGGGGCGCCGTCCGCGAGGACAGCTTCGCCGACTTCCGCTACGCACGCCAGCAGGACGCCCCTCTCCACTTCGAGGCGCACATCCTGCCCTCCCGCCGGGAGCCCGGCGGAGCCGGCGAACTCGGTGTCCCGGCCGCGGCCGGCGCCGTCGCCAACGCCTACGCCCGCGCGACCGGGACCCGGCCCCGCCGCTTCCCGATCAACTTCTGAGAAGGTGCCGATGCCGTCCTACTCCTTCGTCCTCAACGGCAAGCCGGTCACCGTCGAGGCACCGGCCGACATGCCGCTGTTGTGGGTGCTGCGCGATCTGCTGGAGGTGACCGGCCCCAAGTACGGCTGCGGGGTCGGTGTCTGCCGTGCCTGCACCAGCCATCTCGACGGCGCGGAGATCCAGCCCTGCGTCGTCCCCGTGGCCGACTGCGCGCAGCGTGAGGTCACCACCATCGAGGGCCTGGCGGACGGTGACCGGCTGCACCCCGTCCAGCAGGCCTGGCTCGACATGGACGTGGCGCAGTGCGGCTTCTGCCAGCCGGGCCAGATCATGACCGCGGCCGCCCTGCTCAAGCGGACGACCGATCCGAGCGACGCGGACATCGACCGGATCGAGAACGTCTGCCGCTGCGGCACCTACTCCCGGATCCGTGAAGCGATCAAGAAGGCTGCCGCCGAGGACTGACCGCGGCCGGCGCCGTGGTCAGGCACACCGGTTGGCGTGCCTGATGTCGAGGACGAAGCGCTCCGGGGAGTGCAGTTTGAAGGTCTTGTAGACGGGCTTGGAGTTGAAGGCGGCTCCGAAGGTGACCACGGCTTCGAAGTCACCGGTCAGGGCGAGCCCCTTGAGCTTGGGCAGATGGATCTTCAGCAGCTTGGGTCCGCGGTAGACCGACTGGCCCGCCTCGTTGTGGGCGGCCGCGGGAGAGAGCTTGATCTCGAGGAAGTACTTCCCGGCGAGCGGGACCTTCTTCCCGGAGCCGTCGTACCGGAGTTCCTTCACCGGCTTCACGGTGACCGGGGGCATGGTGCCCCGGACGTCGATGACCAGCCGGTCGTAGGTGCAGTGCCCGCCCCATCGTGCGTTGACGACGAGCGCGACGGGCGGTGCCTGGGCGGAGGCCGAGGCGGGAATCGTGGTGCCGGCGGCGGTGAGCAGGACGCCCACGGCTATGGCGGTACCTCTTGGACGGTTGAACATGACGCCCCCCGATCTTTCTCTTGAGGGGACAGAGGATTCTCATCAGTGGTGACACCCGAGTGGGGCCCAGGGTTGTGCCGCTCCCCTCAGTCGTCCGCGGGCAGTTCCACGGGCATGGCGATGACGTCCACGAGGGCGCCGCCGCGCAGTGCGGTCAGCGCGAGCGGGCGCCCGATGGCGTCCTCCAGCATCAGGCGCTGGAGCGTCTGCGCACTGGTCACCGGCTCACCGCCGGCGGTGATCAGCAGGTCACCGGTGCGCAGCCCGGAGCGGGCGGCGGGAGAGGCGGGTACGACCTCGACGATACGCAGGCCGGTGCGCCGGCCGGTCCGCTGCCGTAGCGACGGTGGCAGCGGTGCGGGGGTCCCGGCGACACCGAGACAGGCGCGGCGGACCCTCCCGTCCGAGAGCAGGGCAGCCACGATCTGGCGGCTGTTCGCGTTGATCGGGATGGCGAGGCCGAGGCCGACCTCGGCGATCGCGGTGCTGATGCCGACGACCCTCCCGTCGGCGGTGGCGAGTGCGCCGCCCGAACTGCCCGGGTAGAGCGTGGCGTCGGTCTGGACGACGTCGTCGATGATGCGGGTGGCGGCCCCGGCGCTCGTGGGCAGCGACCGCCCCAGGGCACTGACCACACCGGCGGTGACGCTGCCGGCCAGTCCGAGCGGGTTGCCGACGGCCACCACCAGCTGCCCGACGCGCAGCCCGTTGGCCTCGCCGAGCCTGGCCGGGGACGGAGTCGGACCGTCGGCGCGGATCACCGCGAGGTCGGACAGCGGATCGGCGCCGATGACGTGGAAGGGGGTGGTCGTGCCGTCGGCGAAGGACGCCGTACCGGCGTCGGAGTGCCCGACGACATGGGCGTTGGTGAGCAGGAAGCCGTCGTCGGTGAACACCACCGCGGAGCCGGTGCCGACCACGAAGCGCCCTCTGAACCTGCGGTGCGCGACGTTCACGGCCGCCACCTTCGGCGTGAGTTCGGCGGCGACCGAGGTGACGGTCAGGGAGTAGGCGTCGAGCGCGGACTGCTCCATGCCGGAGCGGTCGGGCTCGGAGACTGTCTCGGCCACGAGCGGATCCTTCCGCTGGTCCACAGGATTGATTACATGCTTACACCCTGCCCCCCGGAAAGGGGACCCCACCTCACTCCGCCGACTGCGCCGAAGTCAGCACGCCGATCTTGTCGACGCGGTGCTCGGGGTTGCCCCTGTCGTCGCGCCAGTAGTTCCCGGCCGCGTTGTCCTCGGGTGTCAGGCAGGTGGAGATGGTGATCATGGCCTGAGTGGGGCGCTCACCGGGGAGGCCCGGCACGGCTGCACGCTGTTCGGCGAGGGAGCGCGCGGAACGGAAGGAGGTTTCCCGCGTGTCGGTGATCTCGTACTCGTACCGCGTTCCGGCCGATGTGACGAAGACCCGCTCCCCTTCGTCAAGGCTCGGGAGCAGGCGCAGTGGGCCGCCGGCGGAGAGGCGGTGGGCCGTGACGAGGTAGTTGCCGATGTCGCCGGGGCCGACCCCGCCCCGCTGGCCGTACGGGCTGGCGGCGAAGCCGCGGTTCTGGATGCGTGTGCCCGGCCAGTCGTCCGTCGTGCCCTCGTACGGGACGACACGCAGGTTCTTGAGGCCGATGGCCTCGATGGTCAGCCACGCGCTCTGACGCTGGTTACCGGTCTTGGGGGCGGTGGGCCGGTCCGAAGGGGACGGCGATGAGGGCTGCGCCGACTTCGTCGCAGAGGGCGTCGTCTCCTTGGCCCGCGTGGACTCGCCGGTCGTGCCCCCGCCGCCGGAGCAGCCGAGGATCACGGCGATGCCGACGCCGGTCAGGAAGGCGGGACGAACTCGGGAGCGGGCCATGGCACCCGGGAAACGAACGAGGGCCGGCCAGTCGTTCCCGCCGCGCGCTCAGGCCCGCAACGTCGCCCACACCGCGTTGCCACCGGTGAGTCCGGACCGATCGACTCCCCAGGTCTCGGCCAGCTGATCCACCAGGAACAGTCCGCGGCCCCCCTCGTCGTCGGGGCCGGGCGCGCACGGGGGCAGACCTTGGCGGACGTGGTTGCGGTCGTGCACCTCGACACGGAGGCACCCGTCCTCGATGAGCCCGACGCCGCACAGGAAGCGTGTACTGAGGGTGTGCCGTACGGCATTGGTGGCCAGCTCGGACAGGAGCAGGACGGCGTCCGCGCACAGCTCGCCCGGAAGTTCCCACGCGGTCAGCCGCTCGCTCATCGCGCGGCGGGCCACTCCGACGCTGGAGCGGTGCGCCGGGAGTTCGAGCCAGTGGGTCCGGTCCGGGCCGACGGCGGCTAAGGACTGGGGGGAAGAGGTCGTGTTGGGGGACACGGGTTCGCCTTCCGTGGGGGGCGGGCGCCGCGAGGAGCGGAGGAAGGTCGCCGTGGGTAGCGGCGTGTACCAACTCCCCTGGGGGACATGGGAGATCGGCGGTGAAGCGCCTCGCGGGTGGCGAGACGGATCACACAAGTAACTATGCTCGCACCCTGGTTCAAGCTGCAACCGGCTCCCTGATAATTTCAGTCAGCCGGTATCGGTCTGGCCGCATCATCAAGTCACTGTCAGACTCGAACTGGTGACAGTCCCTCAGGAGGTAGGGCGTGAGCGAAGGTCGTTCGGGCACGGGCGCCACGGGTGCCCCCACCGTTCTCCGCATGATCCTCGGCCGACGGCTGCAAGAGCGCCGGCTGGGGGCCGGCGCGTCGCTGGAGGACGCCGCGAAGGCCCTGCGTGTGAAGCCGCTGACCATCCGCAGGCTGGAGAAGGCCGAGGTCGCTCTCAAGCCGCTCTACGTGGAGAAGCTGCTCGAGACCTACGGGGCCGACCGGCAGGAGATCGACGAGTTCGTCGTCCTCGCCGAGCGGGCCAACGAGCCCGGCTGGTGGCATGCGTACCGCGATGTGCTGCCCAACTGGTTCAGCGCCTACGTGAGTCTGGAGACCGGCGCCAAGACCTTGCGCACCTATGAGCCGCACTACGTCACCGGGCTGCTGCAGACGGGCCGGTACGCACGAGAAGTGCTGAGCGGGGGTTTCCCGGGCGCCGGCGACGAGGACCTGCAGCGCAGAGTGGACCTGCGGTTACGTCGCCAGGGCCTGCTGGAGAGACCCGACGCACCCACGCTGTGGGTGGTCATGGAGGAAGCCGTACTGCACCGGGTGGTCGGCGGCCCCGAGGTCATGCGGGAGCAGATCGACCGGCTCCTGGAGGTCTCGGAGTGGGAGCACGTCAGCGTCGATGTCGTGCCCTTCGCCGCCGGTGCCCATGTCGGGGTGTGCGCCCCGTACACGTATTTCCGGTTCGAGGAGCCGGAACTGCCCGACATCGTCTACACGGAGATCCTGTCCGGTGCCATGTACCTGGACCAGCGCTCCGATGTCGCGGCGCATCTCGAGGCGCACAACCGCATGTCCCTGCTGACGTCCGACGCGGACAGCAGGGCACTCCTGAACCGCATGCGCAAGGAGTACTCATGACGACCATCGATGGTCACGTCTACAACGGAATGCCCGCGTCGGACCTCGGCGAGCAGGGCTGGGAGTCTCCGTGGAGCGGCCCCAACGGGGGCCAGTGCGTGCAGACGAAGCAACTCGCCGACGGCCGCGTGGCGCTGCGGCAGTCGACCGATCCCGCCGGTCCCGCGCTGATCTACACCCCGGCCGAGATCGCCGCGTTCGTCGCGGGAGTCAAGCGCGGCCTCGCCGACCATCTGGCCGCCGGCTGAACCCTCTCACCAGCGGGAAGGACCCGAGCCGCCCCGGCCACGACCTGCCCGACGCCCCCACGCACAACTCCGAAAGGGACAGGATGACCAACCCCCACGCCGCCCGGGACATCGACACCAGCAGGCCCCACTCTGCCCGGATGTACGACTACTACCTCGGCGGCAAGGACCACTTCGAGGTGGACAAGAAGGCGGCCGAGACCGTGGCGGCGGCCTACCCCGGCATCTTCGTCTGCGCCCGCGAGAACCGCGCCTTCATGCACCGCGCCACCCGTGTCCTCGCCCAGGAGCACGGCATCCGCCAGTGGCTGGACATCGGCACCGGCATCCCCACCGAGCCGAACCTGCACCAGGTGGCCCAGTCCGCGGTCCCCGAGGCCCGCGTCGTCTACGCCGACAACGATCCCCTCGTCCTCAAGTACGCCGAGCGCCTGATGCGCAGCACGCCCCAGGGCCGCACCACCTACATCGAGGCCGACGTCAACAGCCCGGACGCGCTGCTGAGCGCCCCCGAGCTGGCCGAGGTCCTCGATCTGGACCGGCCCGTGGCACTGTCCCTCAACGCCCTGATGCACTTCGTCACGGACGCCCAGGACCCGTACGGCATCGTGAACCGTCTGCTGGCCGCTCTCCCCTCGGGCAGCGCGCTGGCCCTGAGCCACTGCACACCCGACTTCGATCCGGACACCTGGCAGAAGGTCACCGACATCTACACCAATGCCGGCACGCCGGTGCAGTTCCGCGCCCAGAAGGACGTCGCCCGCTTCTTCGACGGCCTCGACCTGCTGGAACCCGGCATCACGGTCGGCCACCGCTGGCGCCCGGACGACGAGCCCAGTGCCTCGGACGCCGAGGTCAGCCTGTGGACCGGGGTGGGCATCAAGCCGTAACTGTGCGGCGAGCGGCACGGCTGTGGTGGATTCTGTAGCCGATGCCGATCGTGTGTGCCGTCGCCGTCCTGGCCGTCGCGAACCTGCTCAACAACTGGCTCGCGCGGAATCCCGTCATGTACGTGATCACCTGCGTGACCGCCACGGCCGTCCTGCTGATGATCGCCCGCTGGGACGGTCTCACCCCGGCCGAGCTGGGACTGGACAAGGCGGGGATCCGCCGGGGACTGCGATGGGCCCCTGTCCTGGCGGGAGTCGTGCTCCTGGTCCTGCTGGTCGCCCTGGCGGTTCCGGCGGGCCGGGAGGCGTTCCGGGACGCCCGGGCGGCCGATCTGTCCGTGGGACGGCTGCTGTGGGGCGTGCTGGTACGGGTGCCGTTCGGCACCGTGCTGCTGGAGGAGGCCGCGTTTCGTGGCGTGCTGTGGGCCATGATCCGGCGCCGCCGCGGCACCGTGTGGGCCACGACGGTGTCATCGCTGCTGTTCGGGCTCTGGCATCTGCTGCCTTCCCGCGGCCTCAACCGTTCCAATGCCGCTGTCGGCGCGGCGTTCGGGGAGGGCTCGGCAGCCGTGGCGGCAACCGTCGCCGTGGCCATCGCCGTCACCGCCGTCGCGGGGGTCGTCCTGTGCGAGTTGCGCCGTCGCTCGGGCAGTCTCCTGGCGCCCGTCGCCCTGCACTGGTCGGTCAACGGCTTCAGCTACGCGCTCGCTTGGGCGGCGGCACGGTGGTGGCTCGACGGCTGACAGCCCTGCCCTCGGCGGATTCCTGAGGGCAGGGCTGGTCGGGCGGCTTCGGGCTCGGCCTCGGCCGAGTCACCGAGACCGGCGGGCAAGGCGCCGCGCAAGCAGGGGAATGATCACGGCAGCGGCCACGACGTGCGACACGGCCAGGACGATCTGGGTGGAGGTGGCCGTGTGCGGGGCGGCTGCGGGGCCGACAAGGGACAGCGCCGTGAGCGCGACCGTGATCACCACGAACGTACGGGCGGGACGCTTGGCCCAGCGGGCCAGGACCACAGCCAGGACGATCCCGGCGACCGCCCAGAACAGCACGCCGCCGGCGAAGCCGCCCACCGGGATCTCCGCGGCCTCCTTCGCGCCGGGACTGGCCGCGTCCATCGGGACGCCCGCCGCCCGGCAGACGAGGCCGAACACCTCTGTCACGACGGCGCCCGCGAGGGTCGCCAGGACACCCACCAGCCACACGGGGCGTGTGTCGGCAGAGCGGGTCGTGGACGGGGACTGGGCGAGGGTCTGGGTCTGGGGCGCGGTCACGCTCATGGGAAGGTCTCCTGTTCGGGTTCGGTATGCCTTTCATGGAGTTAGACCGCGCGACACCGCAGAACTAAGCGGTCACCGGGGCAAGTTCTGCGAAGTGCGTACGTAGTCGAAGCGTGCGGTGGCTCCGGCCGTGTTCAGGGAGACCAGGCCGATCCTGAGCGGCTGCTCGTCGGGCAGCGTCCACACCCCGGTCCAGGTCCAGTGCCGCCCGTCCGTGCTCGTGGCGGCCCGCACCTCGTGCTCGTCGTGGGCGGAGTCGGCGTGGTACGACAGGCGCATCCACACCGTGTCCGCGGCAGGACCGCCGAACATCGGGCCGTACGCCACCGGTGTCGGCGGCGTGGTGGTGGGGCGTGCGCCCTCCTTGCCGAACTCGGTGACGTGGGTGACCTTGCCGCCGGTGTGGCTCAACGGCAGCACGGAGTGCACGAGTTTGACGTACCGGTCGTCGCTTCCGTACAGCACGAGGCCCGCCTGCTGGTTGGCCGGTCCGGAGGTGAGCCGGAGCTTGGTCTCCACGGTGAAGTCGCCGGGAGGTGCGGGCCGGGTGAGCACGGAGGCGGTGTTGGTGCCGAGGTAGAGCTCGGCGTTCTGGGTCGGCCAGGACAGCACCCCGTCGCCGGTCGCGGCTCCGGCGGCCGGGCCGCGGACCCAGGTCCACTCGGGCGACAGGGAGGAACCGTCGAACTCATCGCTGTGGGCGGGCAGTTGGCGTCCCGGGCTCGGGGCGGGCACGCGGGCGGTGACGGGTGTGTGGAGGCGGGCGGCGCCCACGTTGTCGGCCTGCGCACCCGTACCGCGGGCGGCGATGCCGACCTTGCCCGCACGTGCCGCCGCCGCGGGCAGGGTGCGCGTCTGCGTGGCCACGGCGTCGCGCAGCCGGTCGGCGCTGACCTCGACGGTCAGCCGGGTGCCGCGGATCTCGGCGGCGACGTTGCGCCAGGCGCTCCACCGGAAACCGGACGGGAGGGCCGTCACCTGCTCGCCGACGCTGACGCCTTTCATCCGTACGTCGGTGACCAGCGCGTTCCGGTCCTTGTCCAGCCAGGCGACGACATGGTTGTCCGGGTCCACGTAGTCCACGAGGAGCCCGGCGGCTCCGAACGCGGACGTCACACGCAGGTCGGCCTCGGCGCGCAGGGCCGCGGGGGCGGTGCGGTCCGACACCAGGCGGGCGGAGGTGCCGCCGGTGGGGGTGACGAAACCGCCCGCGTCCTGTTCGGTCCTTGTCACCCAGCCGCCCTCGCCGTGCCAGCCGGACAGCGAGCCGTCGTTGAAGGTGCTGCCGACGTCCCAGGTGGTGACCGGCGCCCGCTCGGCACCCTCCGACGGGCCGGCGCCGGCCCGCACGACCGGCCAGCCGTCGATCCAGTCGAGCCGGTCGATGAGCATGGGTCGCTTGCTGAGCGTGCGGTCGATGCCGGGCACGGGCTTCAGGTCCGGATCGTCCGCCGGGATGGCGTGGTAGACGAGCCAGTCCTGGCCCGACAGATCGGTCTGCAGGGCGTTGTGTCCCGGCCCGATCCACCGGTTGCCGCTCGCGCCGAGCACCACTCCCCCCTTGCTGGTGGGTGCCATCAGGTCGACGCCCCGGTCGTCGGTGAAGGGGCCGGTGGGACTGGTGGCGCGGCCGACCTTGACCTGGTAGCCGCTGTAGGCGCCGTCGCAGCACCCCGCGTCCGAGTAGAAGAGGTAGTAGTAGCCGCCCCGCCGGACGACGAACCCGCCCTCCATACGGCGTCCTTGGGCGACCTGGGTGACCGGGCCCTCGATCCGCGTGCGGTCGCCGTTCATCCGCGCCACGCAGATCGTGTCGTAGCTGCCCCAGTAGAGATACGGCTGTCCGCCCACGTCCGTGAACTGGGCCTGGTCGATGTCGCCGGTGGCGCAGCCGCTCGCGGCGGGCAGGACGGCGCCCCGGTCGGTCCACGGTCCGGTGGGCGTGGGCGCGGTGGCCACGCCGACGGTGTCCTGGCCCGGCACCGAGTAGAAGAGGTGGTAGCGGCCGTCGGTGTAGCGGATGTCGGGTGCCCACAGCCGGGAGCCCTCGTGCCAGGCCGGCTGGGTCTCGGGCGTGAACACCTCACCGGCGTACTCCCAGTGCGTCATGTCCGCCGACCGCAGGATCGGCAGCATGCGTTCACCGGTCTCGCCCTTGCTCTGGAAGACCGGGTTCTGGGTGCCGTAGGCGTACCAGTAGCCGTCCTTGCCGCGGATCATCACGGGGTCGGGGAAGGTGTCGACGACATCGGCGGTCACGGGGTTCTGATAGGTGGGCGGCTGGGTTGTCGCGTTGCCGGTGGGCGACAGGAGCGCGGCGAGGAGCACGCCGGACAGCGTGGCGAGGGTTTTGCGTCTGCGACTCATGCGGGAGTGACCTCTCTGCTCGAAGCTATTCGAAGGAGCTCAGGGTCGGGTCGTGGTCCAAGGCGCCGATGTCGACCATCGATGTCATCCAGTGATAGAAGTTGTCGCCGCGCTCGCGGAGCAGGTCGTAGAGGCGGCGCATCAAGCGGCGGCGCACATCGGCCAGTTCGGGACGGTCGTACCGGTTGACGAGTTCGTGCGGGTCGGCGCGCAGGTCGTAGAGCTCGTTGACCGACTCCGGGTTGACGACGAGCTTGTAGCGGTCGTCGCGGAGCATGCGCTGCGGGTAGGGGAAGTGGTGGCCGTGGAACTCCGCGAGCAACTCGGCGGGCCACTGCGGGTGTTCGCCGCGCACCAGGGGCAGCAGGCTGCGGCTGTCGGTGGCGGGTGAGGTGTCGCAGCCCGCGAGGTCGAGGATGGTCGCGGTGCAGTCGGTGAGGGTGACGAACTCCTGCCGTACTTGGGGTGGTTGGCCGGGGACCCGGATGATCCCGGGGATGCGGTAGATGTCCTCGTACATCGCCGGGCCCTTGTCGTGCAGCCGGTGGGCGCCGGTGAACTCGCCGTGGTCCGCGGTGAAGAAGACGGATGTGTCGTCGGTGAGGCCGAGTTCGTCGAGGCGGGTGAGGATCCGGCCGATCTGTGCGTCGATGAGGGTGACGTAGCCCCAGTAGACGGCGATCAGCTTGCGGGTGGCCTCCAGCGGCATGGTGTCGAAGGCCCAGTGGGCGCTGTAGTTGCGCTGCACCGGGGGTTTGCCCTCGAAGGTCTCGGCGATCGAGGGCGGGAGTTCGACGAGTTCGGGGTCGTACAGGTCGTAGTAGGCGTCCGGCAGCAGGTAGGGCAGGTGCGGGCCGAAGAAGTGGGTGGCCAGGAAGAACGGGCGCCCGTCCGCCGCGTACTTCTCCAGCTGCTCGATGGCGCGGGTGGCGAGGTAGTGCTCGAAGGTGGCTTCGACGGGCTGTTGGAGGCGGGCGGCCAGCAGGTTGCCGGGGTTGCCGTTGGGGGTGGTGCCGCGTACCGGCTCGGTGATGCGGTACGGCGGCAGGTTCCGCTCCTCCAGGTAGGCGAGGTAGTCGGGGTGGTCGACGGGGTTGTGCCAGCCGGGCAGGTCGGGGCCGTCGAAGCCGTACGAGGCGGCGCTTCGGTGGGTGCCGACGTGCCACTTGCCGATCAGGCCGAGCTGGTGGTCGCGTTCGGCGAGGGCGGCGGGGTAGGTGAAGGCGTCCTCGCGCAGGTCCTCCAGGTAGCCCACGTTGCGTTCGTAGTTGGCGAGCAGCCGGTGCCGGAACGGGGCCTGGCCGGTGAGCAGGCTGGCACGGGCCGGGGCGCAGATGGCGGTGGGCGTGTAGAAGCGGTCGAAACGGGTGCCGGTGGCCGCGAGCCGGTCGAGGTGGGGGGTGTTGATGTGCGGGTTGCCGTAACAGCCCAGCGTGTCGACGCGGTGCTGGTCGGTCATCAGGAACAGGACGTTCACCGGGTGGCCGCCTTCGTGTAGACGTCGGCCGTGTAGAAGGTGTCGGCGGCGGGCGCCTGCCCCAGCTGTCCGGTGCGGGCGAAGAAGTCGCTCATGCCGTCGAGCCACTTGCCGACGGTCCCGTCCTTCGTCTTGGCGACGAGGTCGGCGGTCGTCATCGTCTCCACGTTGTCGGCATCCGCCTTGACCTTGTCCTCGGGGACCTTCAGCAGCTTCGCGGCGAGGGAGACCGACTCCTCGGGGTGCGCGGCCCGCCAGTCGTTGGCCTCCTGCAGCACCTTGACGACCTTCTCGTTGGTCGCGGGCTCGACCTCGTTCCCGGCGACGAAGGCGGTGGGGAAGCTGCCGCCGATCTCACGGGTGCTCGCCACCTCGACCAGGCCGGGCACCTTCTCCTTGATGGTGGCGATGAGCGGATACCAGATCCCGGCGCCGTCGATCTGTCCGGACGCGAACGCGGAGACGACGGTGGGCGCGTCCATCACCACCTTGTCGATGTCGTCCATCGTCATCCCGGCCTGCTGCAGCGCCAGATTGAGCACCATCTCGCCGGACGTCCCCTCGGGCACGCCGACCTTCTTGCCCTTCAGGCCGGTGAGGGAGGTGATGCCGGGCTTGGCGATGACCCGGTCCGCATACGTCAGCGTGTTGATCGCGACGATCTTCGACTTGCCGGACGCGGGCAGCCACATGGCACCCGGGCCGATATAGCCGTAGTCGAGATTTCCGGTGCCGAGCGCCTGGATCTGGATCGGCCCGTTGACGAAGGTCTTGTACGAGGCCGAGATGCCGTGCCTCTTCCACAGCCCCCGCTCGTCGGCGATGGCCAGCAGGCTCGCCCCGTTGTAGTCGGCGATGTAGCCGAACCGGATGCCCGCACCGCTGCCGGAGTCGGAGTCGGACGAGCCACATGCGGACACGGAAAGCGAGAGTGAGGTGACGGAGAGTGCGGATATGAAGCCACGTCGGGTCATGCTCATGACATGCGATTCCTTTGAACGTCCTTGAGTGATACGGGAGTTCAGGCAGCCGGTGCCTGGTGGTAGACGGAGTGCCAGACCTCGTTGCGGATCCGGGCGAACTCCGGCGACAGCCGCAGTTCCTCGGTCCGCGGATACGGCAGATCCACGTCGACGATGCGGTGGATCCGGCCCGGCCGGGCAGCCATGACGACGACGCGGCGCGCCAGATAGACGGCTTCGTCGACATCGTGCGTGACGAACATGACCGTGCGTTTCTGTCGCGTCCACGTCTCAAGCAGCTGGTCCTGGAGCTGCACCCGGGTCAGTGCGTCCAGCGCTCCGAACGGCTCGTCCATGAGCAGCACTTCGGGGTCGACCGCGTACGCGCGAGCGATCGCGCACCGCTGCTTCATCCCGCCGGAGAGCGTCTTGGGCAGGGCGTCGGCGAAGTCGGAGAGCCCGACCAGGTCGATCGCCTGCTCGACGCGCCGCTTGCGCTCGGAAGCCGGCAGGGAGGTGAGTTTGAGCCCGAACTCGACATTGCCGCGGACCGTGAGCCAGGGAAAGAGCGCGTACTGCTGGAAGATCACACCGCGTTCGGGACCGGGCCCGGTGACGGGCGCGCCGTCCACGAGGACCTGACCCGCCGTCGGTTCGTCCAGTCCCCCGGCCAGGTTGAGCAGCGTCGACTTGCCGCAGCCGGACGGCCCGACGACCGTGACGAACTCCCGGTCTCCCACGTCCAGCGAGACCTGGTCGAGGGCAGTGAAGTCGCCGCCCTTCATGGGGAACGTCCGGACGACGTCCCGGAAGGCGATCTTGGCCTGTGCGGTGGCGCCCTGTGCGGTCGCCTTGTGGAGGTCCGTGCTCATCGCCGCTCCTGCCATCCGGTCAGACGCCGTTCGGCGAGCAGCAGCAGCCGGTCCATGAGGAGCCCGATCACGCCGATGGTGACCAGGCCGACGAAGATCGTGGGGATGTCGTAGTAGGTCTGGGCGTGCATCATCTCGTAGCCCAATCCCTTGTCGGCGGCGATGAGTTCGGCGGCCACGACGGTCGCCCAGGCGGCACCGAGGCCGATCCGCATGCCGACGAGCAGGAACGGGGTGGCCGCCGGGATCACGACCTTGAGGAAGATGACCCGGTCCCGGGCGCCGAGCACACGGGCGGCGTTGATCAGTGTTCGGTCCACGCCGATCACGCCCTGGAAGGCGGCCACCACGCTGGAGAGGAACGCCGCCAGGAAGATGACGAAGATCTTCGGTGTCTCGCCGATGCCCATCAGCACGATGGCCAGCGGGATGATCGCCAGCGGTGGGACGGTGCGGAAGAACTGGACGTACGGTTCGAGCAGGCCGCGGGCCACCGGGTACCAGCCCATCAGGAACCCGACCGGAACGGCGAGCAGGGTGCCGAGCGCGAATCCGAGGAACACCCGGCGCAGACTGGCCAGCGCGTCCTCGACGAGGGTGCCGTCCTTCAGCAGGTCGACGGCCCTGGAGCCCACGGACAGCGGGCCGGGGACGTCCACGAGGCCGGTCGAGGCGGCCACGGCCCAGACGGCGACGCCGACGACCAGGGCGATCAGGTTGAGCAGGAGTGCGGGGACGGTCCGCCTGCCGCGGCGGGGCGCGGACGTCGTGGGGGTCTTGTCGGGCGCGGTGATCACGGCCATGGCGGCCTCGCCCGGTCGAGGGGTGTCATGTGTCCTCCAGGGGATCCGGGGGTGCGGGGTAGCGGGCGAGCAGGGGCGACTCGTGCAGGACCAGGGCGATGGCGCCGAGCGCGCCGCCGGACTCGCCGAGCGTGGCGGGGCGCAGGTCGACGCGGTGCCGTGAGATCGGCATGAGGTCGGCGGTCAACGCCCGCTCGACGGACTCGAACAGGACGTCGCCGGCCGCGGCCAGTGCGCCGCCGAGCACGATGACGCCGGGTCCGATCGCGTTGCACACGGCGGCCAGTACGGTGCCGACACGGGAGCCGGCCGCGTCCAGCGCACGCCGCGCGGCGGGGTCGGCGGGGAGGGCCGCGAGCAGCGCGGGCAGGTCGTCCGCCCTGCCGTACGCGTCGAGTACGGCGCCGACGGAGGCCACCGTCTCCAGACACCCTCGCCCGCCGCACGAACATCGGCGCCCGTCCGGCTCGACGGTGATGTGCCCGAACTCGCCGGACAGCCCGTGCGCGCCCCGGTGCAGTGAGCCACCCACGACGAGCCCGCCGCCGACGCCGTGCGACAGCCGCAGATAGAGCACGTCCTGGTCGCCGGCGGCCGCTCCCCAGGTCGCCTCGGCGAGCGCGGCGAGGCGGGTGTTGTTGTCGACGAGGACGGGGACGCCGAAGCGTTTACGGAGGAGGAGGGCGAGGTCGGTGCGGGGGGATTGAGGGCCGGGGGCGGTGTCGGGCTGTTCGGGGTGGGCCTCAACCGGCGCGTCCGGGGGACCGGCCGCCACATCCTCGACAGGCCCGACCACACCCACGCCGATCGCACTCAGCGCGCCGAGCCGCAGCGAGCCGCCGGCCAGCGAACCCACCAGCCGCTCGGCGAGGTCCACCCGCTCCTCCCAGGGAAGGCCAGGTGCGTGCGGCTCGCTCGCCGAACCGATCACCTCATGGGCGACGTTGACCGCGGCGACATGCACCGCACGCCGGGCGAAGTCGATGCCGATCGCCTGCCCCGCCTCGGGGCGGAGCGTCAGTTTCTCGACCGGCCGTCCCCGCCTGCGCTCGGCGGGAGCGGGAGCCGACGCCACGACGGCTCCGCTGTCGACGAGCGCGGCGATGATGTCGTACAGCGTCGTCCGGGACAGCCCACTGTGTCCGCCCAACTCGGCCCGGCTGAGCGGACCGTGCCTGCGCAGCAGATCGAGTACGAGTTCTTCGTGCCCCCGGCGCAGCCGTGCCAGCGGGCCGTCGTGATGCTGTGGCATGGACCACAGCATGCGGACGGCCCGCGTTTTTCGTCAACAGTCCGGAAAAAAGAAATCAGAGGGCGTAGCGGACGAGCCACTCGTCCTCGTTGTACGCGTCTCGCGCCGGATCCGGCGCCGTGGCGGGGCGCTCCTCGACCGTGTCCTCCAACCGAACCCGCTCCGGCAGTGTGCCGAACCGCGCCCGGCGCGCCGTCTCGGCAGCGGCCGCGTCCGCGTTCATCTGTTCCTGGCTCATCTCACCCTCCCCGTTTCGACTGTCACCCGTCCAACTCCTGGCGAGACAGCGATGTTCCCCAAGAGCAGGGCCCTGCAAGCGAGGCCTCTTTAGATAAATTAGTAATTAATATTGACAGCGTTTCGGCCACGCGCCACAGTCTTCGCCAGGACGCTTCCCAACCACCCGGAGAGGCACGTGACTTCACACCCCGATGGTCGCAAGGCCGCAGGTCACAGACTCCCGCGCCGAGCCGTCACGGTCGCCGTGGCCACGGTGCTGGCCGTGACCGCCGCCCCCACGGCCGACGCGCGGACCGCCGAGGACCAGGGCGCGCCCGACTACTACGACAGCGGCCTCGCACCGACGCCCTACATGGGCTGGAACACCTACTACGGGCTGGGCGCGCCCACCGAGAACGAGGTCCGCGCGGTCGCCGACAGGCTGGTCAGCAGCGGTCTGCGGGACAGCGGCTACGACATCGTGTGGCTCGACGGCGGCTGGCAGGCCGACAACCCGCGCGACGCCCAGGGACGGCTGGCCGCGCACCCGGAGCGCTTCCCGTCCGGCATTCCCGCCCTGGTCTCCTATCTGCACCAGCGCGGTCTGCGGGCCGGCATCTACACCGACGCCGGCACCTACGACGGCGGCAAGAGCTGCGGCCTGGGCAGCCGCGGATACTACGAGCAGGACGCGCGGCAGTTCGCGAGCTGGAAGGTCGACGCGATCAAGGTCGACTTCCTGTGCGGGATCGGCGCGAAGCTCGATCCCGGCCCCGCCTTCAAGGAGTTCAGCGACGCGGTGGCCAAATCCGGCCGCAAGATGCTGCTGAACCTGTGCAACCCGCTCACCGACGACTGGGGTCTGCCCCACACCCCCGAGCAGGACGCGCACAACACCTACGTGTTCGCGCCGACGATCGCGGACTCCTGGCGCACCGGCACCGACATCGCCTGGGGCACCCCGAGCCCCGGACAGTGGCCCAACGTGCTGCGCAACATGGACGCCAACGCCTGGCACCCCGAGGCGCAGGGCCCCGGCCACTACAACGACCCCGACTACCTCATCCCGATGCGCCGGATGACCGACGGGTCGTACGAGCTGACGCAGGAGGAGTCCACGACCCAGTTCGTGATGTGGGCCGAGATGGGCTCGCCCCTCGTCCTCGGCTCCGACCCGCGCACCCTGTCGGACTCGATGATCAAGACGCTGCGCAACCCGGAGATCATCGCCGTCGACCAGGATCCACTGGGCATTCAGGGCGTACGGGTGGCGACCGACTCGGTCGGCGACGTGTACAGCAAGGTCCTGAACGGACGCGGGCAGCGGGCGGTCGTGCTGCTCAACCGTTCCGATCAACCCGCCGAGCGCACCGTGCGGTTCGCCGACGCGGGGCTCGGCGGCTCGGTGCGGGTGCGTGACCTTCGGGCGCGTGCGGATCGCGGGACGCACACCACGTCGTACACGGTCGAGGTTCCCGCGCACGGCACGGCATTCCTGAAGCTGACCGGCGCGGAGGACCTGCCCGGTACGAGTCTGGATGTGAAGGCCACGGCGAGCCCGGCCGTGCTGCCGGACGGTGACACCTTCTTCCGTGGGCCGGACGGCTCCCTCGTCCAACTGGCAGACGGCAGAAGGAAGGACCTCGGCGGCCGGATCCTGGGCCAGCCCGCCGCGTACGCCTCCGCAGGCGGCCGTATCGACGTGTTCGTGCGTGGCGCGGACTCCCGGGCCTACCGGCGGGTCTTCACCGACGGGCGCTGGGGCGCCTGGCAGAGCCTCGGCGGCCGGCTGACCGACGCACCGTCGGTGGCCTTCACCGACCCCGGCCACTGGACGCTGTTCGCCCGGGGAGCCGACGGACAGATCGTGCAGCGCGGGCCCTCGTCCGCCTGGTCGTCCCTCGGTGCGCCCGGCGACCGCACGACGTACGGCCGTCCGTCCGCCGTCGTCGACTCCCAGGGGCGCGTCCATGTCGCCGTGCGCACGGCGGCGGACGACGTGTGGACGCGGTCCCGGGACACGGCGGGTGCCTGGTCGCCGTGGGCCTCGCTCGGCGGAACCGTCAGCGGCAGCCCGACGCTGGTCGCCGTGGGTGGCGCCGTGGTGCTGTACGCGCGGGCCGGGGACTACACGCTCTGGCAGCAGCGGTACGACAACGGTGCCTGGCAGGGCTGGAGCAAGCGGCAGGAGTTCCCGAGCGCCGCGTTCGACGGCGCGCTGGGAGCGGTGGGCGGGCCGGACGGCACGGTCGACGCGGTGTTCCGCGGAGTCGACGGCTACGTCCACCGAACCCAGTTCCGATGAATCAGCACGTATCCGCCACGGAGTCCTTCATGACGCATCACCAGCCCAGTCGACGCCGGTTCCTCGCCGGACTCGGTGCCGCCGGGACGACGGCACTGCTCAGCGGCTGTGTCACCTCGACATCCTCGGGCAACAGCTCCTCGAAAGGCGCGGTGACCCTCCAGTCCAACCTCTCCGCCCCGCAGGCCAAGGCCGCGATGGAAGACCTCGTCGCCGCCTACGGCAAGCAGGGCAACGGGAAGGCCACCCTCAACACAGTCGCCGCGGAGACCTTCCGCACCCAGCTGCCGACGTACCTCACCTCCGCCAACCCGCCCGACATCTACACCTGGTACCCGGGCTCGGTCGCGGACGCGTACGCCAAGAAGAACCTGCTGCTCGACCTCGACGACGTCTGGGCCTCGTCGCCCGATCTGAAGAAGTACTCGAAGGCGCTGAACTCCCTGTGCACGGCGAGCTCCGGCAAGAAGGTCTTCGTGCCCATGACCTACTACTGGTGGGGCATGTTCTACCGGAAGTCGAACTTCGCCAAGTGGGGCGTGAGCGAGCCGGAGAGCTGGGACGACTTCCTCGACCTGTGCGACAAGCTCAAGAGCAAGGGCGTCGCGCCGATCGGACTCGGTGCGGGCGGCAACACCCCCTGGGTCGCCTCGGCCTGGTTCGACTATCTCGACATCCGCATCAACGGCGCCGAGTATCACCGCCAACTGCTCGCCGGGAAGCACCGGTTCGACGACCCGGAGGTGCGCAAGGTCTTCGACCGCTGGCAGGAGGTGCTGCCGTACTTCGACCCGGACGGCACCGCCATCCCCTTCCAGGACGCCACGACCTCCCTGCTCAACGGCCGCAGCGGCATGATGCTGATCGGCACCTTCTTCGCCGACGCGGCGCCCAAGGACGCCCTCGACGACATCGACTTCTTCCGCTTCCCGGTCATCGACTCGAAGGTTCCGCTCGCCGAAGAGGCGCCCACGGACGGCTGCTTCGCCAGCGCCCGCACCGGCCGCCGTGAGCAGGTGTCCGACCTGCTGAGTTACGTCGCCACCGCCGAAGCCCAGGAGATCTACATCAAAGGCTCCTCCGGCACCGTCCTGCCGTGCCACCCGGACGCGAAGGACGCCGGCACGGCGCTGGTGAAGAAGGGCCGCAAGCACGTGGAGGAGGCCGCCGAGATCACCCAGTTCTTCAACCGGGACTCCAGCGACGCCCTCCAGCCCACCGCGGACAACGCGCTGACCAAGTTCCTCGCCAAGCCGAAGGACATCGGGAGCATCCTCACCGACTGGCAGCGGGACGCCGAGAAGATCTGGACCGCCTGACATGGCCGTCCTGACCGCTCCCCACCGCAAACTCCCGGTCCCGGCGCCGTCCCGTGGCGGTCGGGGCCGGGGCCCGCGCCGCACTCCCCCGCTGGTGCTCGCGTTCGTGCTCGTACCGCTGCTCGCCGAGGCGCTGTGGGTGTTCTGGCCCGCCCTCCAGGGCTTCTACCTCGCGCTCACCAGCTGGGACGGCGTCTCGGCGCCGCAGTTCGTCGGCCTGGACAACTTCCGGGAGATGGCGCACGACGAGGTCTTCCGCAGCGCGGCCTGGCACACGGTGCTGTGGCTGGTGCTCTTCGGCGGCCTGTCCGCCCTGCTCGGCCTGGCCGCCGCGCTGCTGCTGCAGCAGGAGCGGCGCGGCGTCGGCTTCTACCGGGCCGCCCTGTTCCTGCCCGTCGTCTTCTCGCTGGTCGCCACCGCCCTCGTATGGCAGGCGATCTATCAACCGGACGGCGTCCTCAACCAACTCCTCGGATCCGTCGGCCTCGACAGCCTGCGCCACGCCTGGCTCGCCGACCAGGACACCGCCCTCTACGCCGTGATCGTGCCCGCACTGTGGCGGCAGATCGGCTACGTCATGGTGCTGTACCTCGCCGGCCTCAAGGGCATCGACCCGGCGCTGTACGAGGCGGCCAAGGTCGACGGTGCCGGTGCGTGGCAGCGCTTCCGGCATGTCACTCTCCCCCAACTGCGCAGTGTCAACGCGGTCGTTCTGTCCGTCATCGTCATCGACTCGCTGCGCTCCTTCGACGTCGTGTGGTCACTGACCCGCGGCGGCCCCTACCACTCGTCCGAGCTGCTGAGCACGTACATGTACTCCACCGCCTTCCAGTCTCTGCGCCTGGGTTACGGCTCGGCGCTGGCGGTCGTCATCTTCGTGCTGGCCTTCGGCGTCATCTGCTCCTATCTCGTCCGCGCGTTCCGGGAGGCCGACTGATGTCCGCCACCTCCACGGCCCTGCGCCGCAGGCGTGCCGCGACCGCCGGATTCCACCTGTCCGCCGGTGCGTTGGCGATCCTGTGGCTGCTGCCCATCGCCCTGGTCCTGGTGACCAGCCTGCGCTCCTTCGACGACGTCGCAGCCCACGGCCTGGGCAGTTGGCCCCGCTCCTTCACCCTCGACAACTTCCGTCAGGCCTGGGTCGACGGCGGCCAGCAGCGCGCCCTGATCAACAGCCTCGTCGTCACCGTGCCGTGCGTCCTCGTGACGCTGGCGCTGGCCGCCATGGCCGCGTTCGCCCTCAGCCGCTACGAACTGCCCTTCCGGCGTTCCCTGTTGCTGCTCATGCTCGGCGGCAACCTGCTCCCGCCGCAGATCCTGCTCATCCCGGTGTCCAAGCTCAGCGAGCTGATGGGCGTCTACGACACCCTGCCCGCGCTGATCGGCGTGCAGATCGGCTTCGGCGTCGGCTTCTACGTCTTCGTCCTGCACGGGTTCATGCGGGCGATACCCGCGGAGATCCAGCAGGCCGCGGTCGTGGACGGCGCCGGGCCCTGGCAGATCTTCTGGCGGATCATCCTGCCCTTGACGAGACCGGCCCTGGCCGCACTGAGCGCGCTGTCGTTCACGTGGATCTTCAACGACCTGCTCTGGGCGATCACTGTCCTGCGCAGCGACACCAAGATGCCGATCACCGCCGCCCTCATCGGACTTCAGGGGCAGTACGTGTCGATGTGGAACGTGATCGCGGCCGGGTCCGTCATCGCCGCGGCGCCCACCGTGGCCGTGTTCCTGCGGTTCCAGCGCCACTTCGTGGCCGGCCTCAACCTGGGAGCGGTGAAGTGACGTCGTACGAGCGCTGGATCCTGCGCACCGACCACACCACGTACGCCGTACGGCTCTCCCCCGACGGCCCATGGGCCGAACTCGACGCCTGGGGACCGCACGGCGTGGAGCACGGCCCCTCCGCCCTGGACTGGTCGCGGCGCACGCACTTCATCACGCCCGCCGACGCCGCGCCCGCCGAGTATCTGCCGTACGGACTCAGGCCGTTCACCGGTTCCGAGCTCGTGGCCTCGCGATCGGGCGAGGAGCGGGGCGTGTGGTGGGACTTCGCCGGGGCGGAGGAGAGTGAGGGGACGCTGCGGCTCGCCTTCACGGACCACGTCGTCGGCCTCCGTGCGGTCCTGTGCTACGAGACCGTGCCGGGCACCGACGTGATCCTGCGCTGGACCGAGCTCACCGCCACGGAAGAGCTGCGCCTGGAGCGGTTCGACTCGGCCGCCGTGAACATCCCCGTCGGCGGCACGGCACGGCTGACCTACCTCGCGGGTCAGTGGTCGCAGGAGTTCCAGCGCACCCGACTCGACCTTCAGCGGGGCACGTTCACCATCGGCAGCACGCAGGGCGTGCCCGGGCACGCGTACGCTCCCTGGCTCGCCGTCCAGGACGGAGACTCGGCGGCGGCCTACGGTGTCGCTCTCGACTGGCCGGGCAACTGGCACATCACCGCGGACACGGAACCCGGCGGCATCGTGCGTGTCCGGGCGGGCCGGGTCCCCCACGAGGGCGCCGTGGTCCTGGCTGCCGGCGAAACCCTCGTCACCCCTCGTCTGGCCTGCGCGTTCAGTCCCGACGGACTCGACGGGCTGTCCCGCGTCTGGCACGGCTACGAGCGACGGCTGGCCGGGGAGCGGCTCAACCGTCCCCGCAAGGTGCTCTACAACTCCTGGGAGGCCACCGGCTTCGACGTCGACGCGGCCGGTCAGCTGGAGCTGGCCAAGGCCGCCGCGGAGATCGGAGCCGAGTTGTTCGTCGTGGACGACGGATGGTTCACGGGCCGCGGTGACGACACCGGCGGGCTGGGCGACTGGTATCCGGACCCGGAGGCCTTCCCGGCCGGCTTCGACCGGTTCGTGGCCGACGTCCGTGGGCTGGGCCTGGACTTCGGCCTGTGGGTGGAGCCCGAGGCGGTCAGTCCCGGCAGCCGGCTGTACGCCGAGCACCCCGACTGGGTCTACCGGATCGACGGCCGCCCGGCCACGCTCGTCCGCAACCAGTTGCTGCTCGACCTCGGGCGGACCGACGTCCAGGATTTCGTGATCGGCACGCTCGACCGGCTGTTCGGCGACTACGACATCAGCTATCTGAAGTGGGACATGAACCGGCCGCCCACCGAGCGCGGCCGCCCCGGCTCCGGTCCCGTCGATCTGGACGCGGAGCACGCCGCCGGCTATCTGCGCGTCCTGGACCATCTGCGCGCCGCCCACCCCGACGTCACCGTGGAGGGCTGCGCGGGCGGCGGCGCCCGCGTCGACCACGCGACGCTGGCCCGCACGGACGTGGTCTGGCCCAGCGACAACACCGCCCCGCTGGACCGGCTGTCCATCCAGTACGGCTTCCTGCACGCCCACGCGCCGCACGTCATGAGCTCCTGGGTCACCGACGCACCCGGCGTGTTCGATCCGCGCCCGCGCAGTCTGGCCTTCCGGTTCGTGAACGCGATGTGCGGCGTGCTGGGTGTCGGGGCCGACCTGCGGAGGTGGACTCCGGAGCAGCGGGCCGAGGCCAGGCGGTGGATCGTCCGCTACAAGGAGGTGTGCCATGTCACACACCACGGGGAGGCAAGGCTGCTCGGCTCCCCCGAAGACAGCACCTTCGGCGTGCAGTTCGACGCGGCCGACCGCACGGTCGTCGCCGCGCTGAGTACCGGCCGCCTCGACGGTGCCCCGCTCGTCCCCGGCCGCCCCGACCGGCTCCGGCTGCGGGCGCTGGACCCGGCGGCGCGCTTCCGGGACACGGCGACGGGGACGACGTACAGCGGAGCTCATCTGCTCCACCACGGGCTGCCGTTCGCATGGAGCGCCGATCACGACGCCGACCTCGTGGTGCTGATGCGTGAGTGAGGCGCATATGTTTCCCGTACGGCCCGTCCTCCCGGTGAAGGAGTCGAAACCCACGATGGACCAGCCCGCACGCCGGACCGGCGCCCGGTTCACCGGCCGCACGGCCGTCGTCACCGGTGCGGCCTCCGGCATCGGAGCCGCCACCGCCGTACGCCTCGCGCAGGAGGGAGCCGCTGTCGTGGTCGCCGACATCGCGGAGGAGCCTGGCAAGGCGGTGGCCGAGCGGATCGCCAAGGACGGCGGCCGGGCGCGGTTCGTGAGAGCCGATGTGGCGGCGGAGGACGACTGGACGCGGATCGTGGTCGCGGCCCACGCCTTCGGGCCCGTGGACGTCCTGGTCAGCAACGCCTTCACCGTCGACGTGCGGCCCGCGCACGAGCTGACCCTGCCGTCGTGGCGGCGGCAGCTCGACGTCAACCTCACCGGCGGCTTCCTGGGCTTTAGGGCGGTCCTGCCGGATCTACGGGCCCGGCGCGGCGCGGTGGTGCTGACCTCCTCCGTCCACGCGCACCGGGGCATCCCCGGGCATCCCGCCTACGCCGCCTCCAAGGGCGCCCTGCTGTCGCTGTGCGGGCAGCTCGCCGTGGAGTACGGGCCCGAGGTGCGGGTCAACGCGGTCGTGCCGGGTCCGATCCTCACCGGCGCCTGGGACAGGGTGCCGCCCGAGGAGCGCGAGCGCAGCGTCGCCGAGACGGCGGCCCGGCGCTTCGGCACCCCCGAGGAGGTCGCCGCGGCCATCGCCTTCCTCAGCGCCGAGGAAGCCTCGTACATCACCGGGACCAGTCTCCTCGTGGACGGCGGCTGGAGCGTCGTCAAGGCGTCCGCATGACGCTCTCGTCGCATGAGAAGAAAGGCTGTACGACATGACGCCCTACGCCCGCCGCGGCGTGCACGGCCAGACGGTGGAAGCCCTCGCCCGCCGCATCCTGGGCGGTGAGATCCCCGAGGGCGCCACGCTCGATCTGGCGGCGCTGCAGAGCGAGCTGGACGTGAGCCTCACCGCGCTGCGCGAGTCGCTCAAGGTGCTCGCCGCGAAGGGGATGGTCGACGCCCGCCAGAAACGCGGCACCTTCGTCCGGGCCCGGGCCGACTGGAACCTGCTCGACGCCGACGTCCTGCGCTGGCAGTTCGAGGGCGGCCGCACCAGCGAGGCCGACCAGGCGCTGCTGCGCAACCTGGCGGAGGTGCGCGCCATCATCGAACCGGCCGCCGTCCGGCTCGCGGCGCAGCGGCGCACCGACGCCGACCTCGCCGCCCTGGACGCGGCCGTGGACGCGATGGGACGGCAGGGTACCGACGCCGCCCATGCCGTCGAGGCCGACCTCGCCTTCCATCGTGCCCTGCTCACCGCCACCCACAACGAACTGCTCGAACGCATGGAGATGGTGATCGAGTCCGGCCTCGCCCACCGCGACCGCATCGTGCACAGCTCCCCGCACGGCGAGGATCCGGTGCCGGCGCACCGCGCCGTCCTGGACGCCGTACGCGACCGGGAGCCGCAGGCCGCCGAGGCCGCCATGCGGGCGCTGCTCGATCAGGCAGTACGCGACCTGGACCGGGTCGACCGCTCCGACGAGACGGAAGGCCCCCGTTGAAGATCACTCGCATCGAAACGTTCCTGGTCCCGCCGCGCTGGCTGTTCTGCCGCGTGGAGACCGACGACGGCGTGGTCGGCTGGGGCGAACCCGTCGTCGAGGGACGCGCGGAGGTCGTCCGGGCCGCCGTCGACGTGCTGGCCGAGTACCTCGTCGGCCAGGATCCGCTGCGCATCCAGGACCACTGGCAGGTGCTCACCAAGGGCGGCTTCTACCGGGGCGGGCCGGTGCTGTCGAGCGCGGTCGCCGGCCTCGACCAGGCCCTGTGGGACATCGCGGGCAAGACGTACGGCGCCCCGGTGCACGCCCTCCTCGGCGGCCCCGTGCGCGACCGGGTCCGGGTCTACGCGTGGGTCGGCGGCGACGAGCCCGCCGAACTCACCGAGCAGATCGCCGCCCAGGTGGAGGCCGGTTTCACCGCGGTGAAGATGAATGCCGCCGGAGCCGTCTCGCCGGTGCCGACCGCCGCCGAGACCGCGGCGGTCGTCGCCCGCGTCGCCGCAGCCCGCGAGGCGCTCGGCCCTGACCGCGATGTCGCCGTCGACTTCCACGGCCGGCTGACCGCCGCCGGAGCCCGGCGCGTGCTGGCTCGACTCGGGCCGCTGCACCCACTGTTCGTGGAGGAGCCGGTGGTTCCCGAACAGAGCCATCTGCTGCCCGGCCTCGTCGCGGGAACCGACGTACCGGTGGCCACCGGCGAACGCCTTTACGGGCGCGCCGAGTTCCTGCCCGTCCTCCAGGCGGGGGTCGCCGTCGCACAGCCGGACCTGTCGCACGCCGGCGGCATCTCCGAGGTGCATCGCATCGCCTCGCTCGCCTAGACGTACGGCGCCCAGCTCGCCCCGCACTGTCCGCTCGGCCCGATCGCGCTGGCGGCCGGCCTGCAGATCGCGTTCGCCACGCCCAACTTCCTGATCCAGGAGCAGAGTCGGGGCATCCACTACAACAAGGACGCCGACCTGCTCTCCTACGTCGTCGATCCCGAGCCGTTCCGCTTCGTGGCCGGGCACGCGCCCCGCGGCGACGCACCCGGCCTGGGCATCACGGTCGACGAGGCTGCCGTGCGCGCCGCCGACCGCAGCGGTCACGCCTGGCGCAATCCGGTGTGGCGGCATGCCGACGGGTCGTTCGCGGAGTGGTGACGGTTCCTTTGACGGTCGTCACCGATCCGGCCCACGGCGGTCGTTGGACCTCGCTGCGTGCCGGTGGCCGTGAGTGGCTGTGGCGCCGGGAGGGCGCGGCCCGCGAGGACGTGTCGCCGGGTGACGCCTTCGTCGACGCGGGCGGGCTGGAGGAGTGCGTGCCGACGGTGCGGGGCACTCCCGATCACGGGGACGCCTGGTCACGCCCGTGGACGAGCGACGGGAAGGGCACGGAGAGCGTCGACTGCGAGCGCTTCCGTCTGACCCGGACGATGCGCGCGGGAGCGGAGGTCGACTACGTCCTGACAGCCGACTCGGGCTTCCGCTTCGTCTGGGCCGCCCACGCGCTGCTCGATCTCTCCCGGCGGGCCACGGTGCACATGGCCGAGGGAGCGCGGACCCGCCTCTACCCGGATGCGGGCCCTTGTGTGACGGGCAGTTGGCCCGTCGCAGGGGATGTGCGTCTGGACCGGCTCGGTCCGGACGACGGCACCGCGGTCGGGGCGGTCGTCGACGCCTCCCGCTGCTGCGTCCACGATGACGCGGACCGCCTGGCGTTCGCCCTGGAAGCCGACGGACAGCCGGTGTCGATCGCCCTGTGGCGCAACCTCGGCGGCTTTCCCGCCGAACACCCCTACCGCAGCACGGGCGTCGAGCCGATGATCGGCCGCGTCTTCGACCTCGCCGAAGCGGGCCCGGGGGACGCCGGGCGCGTACCGGCCTCGGGTGAGGTGCGCTGGCGGCTGACGCTCACCCCGGACTGCGACTGTCCCTGAATCACCTGGAATTGGAGCACCCGTTCATGGATCTGCGAGCGGCCCTGACCACCCACCGCCTCGTCGCCATCGTGCGCGGAGACGACCCCGAAGCCGCGCTCAGCACCGTACTGGCCCTGGCCGCGGAGGGCATCGAGCTGATCGAGGTGTCGCTGACCGCCAAGGACGCCCTCACCGTCATCGAACGCGCCCGGCAGGCCCTGGGCCCCGACCGCCCCCTCGGCGCCGGTACCGTCCTGACCGCCGACGACGCCCGCGCCGCGCACCGGGCCGGCGCGGATTTCGCCGTGACCCCCGCGCTGGGCGAAGGAGTGTGCACGGCACGGGAGTTGGGCATGCCGGTGCTCGCCGGTGTGATGACCCCGACCGAGATCGTGGCCGCGCGCGCTTATGACGCCGCCGCGCTGAAGATCTTCCCGGCCGCCGAAGCCGGCGGGCCCGGCTATCTCAAGGCCCTGCGCGGACCGTTCCCGCACGAGCTGTTCGTGCCGGTGGGAGGCGTCGACGAGGCGGCCGCCCGCGCGTATCTGGCGGCCGGAGCGACCGCGGTGGGCGTCGGCTCACCCCTGGTCGGCGACGCCGCCGACGGCGGAAGTGTGAGCGCCCTGCGGGAGCGCGCCCGCGTCTTCCGTGCCGCCGTACAGAAGGCCACGCCGTGACCGAAGTCGCCGTCCGCCGCCCCGACCGCCTGGAACTCGGCGAGGGCATCCGCTGGACCGGTGGCGCCCTCGTGCTCGTGGACATCCTCGCGGGCCGCCTGCTCACCGCCCCCGAAGACCCCACCGCTCCGCTGAAGCAGCTGGCCCAACTGCCCGTTCCCCTGGGGGCGGTGGCCCCCGTGTCCGACTCCCCCGGCACCTGGATCGCCGCCGCGGGCACCGGCATCTGCCTCATCGCCCCCGACGGGTCGACACGGTGGCTCGCGCGGCCCGAGTCGGGCGCTCCCCTGCCGATGCGCATGAACGACGCCACCGCCGACCCCTCCGGCCGGTTCTGGGCGGGCAGCATGTCCTACGACGCCGACGACGGCACCGGCTCGCTCTACCGCGTCGACCACGACGGCACGGTGGTCCGCGTCCTCGACGGCCTCACCGTGCCGAACGGACCGGCGTTCACGGCCGACGGCACCACCATGTACCTGGCCGACAGCGCGCGGGGCATCGTCCGGCGGCATACGGTCGACCCGGTGACGGGCGGTCTCGGAGCAGCTGAGACCTTCGCCGTGCTGGACGAGGGCAGTCCCGACGGCATGGTGGTCGACGTCGAGGGTGCCGTGTGGGTCGCGGTGTGGGGCACCGGGACCGTACGCCGGTATCTGCCCGACGGCCGCCCCGACCGTGTGCTGCGGCTGCCCGCACGACAGCCCGCCGGTGTGTGCCTGGAGTCGGACACCCTCCACATCACCACGGCCCGGGTGGGGCTCACCGCTTCCGGCCCCCTGGACGGCGCGTTGTTCACCGCCCGCGTCGACGTGCCGGGAACACCGGCGGCCTCCTACCGTCGGGGAGGGAGCGAGTGAAGAGCACCTGGGGTCCGGCCGAGGGACCCGTCGTCTGCATCGGCGAGACCATGGCGGCCCTGGCTCCCGCCGTGCCGGAGCCGCTGGAGACCGTCGAGGATCTGCGGGTGTCCGTGGCGGGTGCGGAGTCGAACGTGGCGATGTACCTGGCCGATCTGGGGGTTCCGGTCGCCTGGCTCTCGGCGCTCGGCGACGACGCCTTCGGCCGGCGGGTGCGCGCCGCCGTCGGCGCGGCGGGCGTCGACGTCAGCGGCGTACGCCACGACCCGGACCGGCCGACCGGCCTGCTCGTCAAGGAGACCGGCCGCACCGGCACCCGTGTCCGCTACTACCGCGGCGGCTCGGCGGCGTCCGCCATGGGCCCCGAGGTACTGGACGACGACCGGCTGAAGTCGGCGTCCGTCGTGCATCTCACCGGCGTGACCCCGGCGCTGTCGCCGTCCTGCCGCAGCCTGGTGGAGCGGGCGCTCGCCACCCCGCCGGGCGAACGTCCCCACGCCATCAGCTTCGACGTCAACCACCGACCCGCGCTCTGGTCCGACGGCACCGCAGCCGCGGTACTGCGGGACCTGGCCGACCGCGCCGACATCGCCTTCGTCGGGCTCGACGAGGCACAGGATCTCTGGGGTGCGGATCTGGCGGCGGCCGACGTGCGCCGGCTCGTGCCGCATCCGCGCCTTCTCGTGGTCAAGGACGGCGGACACGCCGCCACCGCCTTCGGCGAGGGGAACACCTGGACCGTGCCCGCGCCGCGCACGGACGTGGTGGAGTCCGTCGGAGCGGGCGACGCCTTCGCCGCCGGATTCCTGGCCGGGCTGCTGCGGGACGGCCACGTACACCGCGCACTGCGGCTCGGGCACATCACCGCCGCGTCCGCGCTCCGGGTGACCAGCGACCACGGTCCGCTGCCGGACCGCGCCCGGATCGAGCGGCTCCTCGACCTCCCCGCGCGGGACTGGACGCGGCAGGACACCTGGATTCACAGTGGTCGCTGAGCCCGCTTCCTCGACACGGCGGCCTTGAGGAGGCGACGGAAAGTGGGGCACTCCATGTGGCTCGGCGCGGGGCAGGCGGCGGCGTGCCGCAGGGAGTCACGCAGGACGGCCAGTTCACGGATCTTCCGGTCCAGCTCGTCCGCCTTCGCCGCGAGCATCTCGCGGTCGATGCGTGGCTGCCCGTCCGGGGCGAACATGTGCGCGATCTCGTCGAGCGAGAACCCCGCGCTGCGGCCCATCGCGATCAGTGCCAGGCGCTCCAGCACGCCGGGATCGTACTGGCGGCGCAGGCCCCGTCTGCCGACCGAGGCGATCAGCCCTTTCTCCTCGTAGAAGCGCAGTGTCGAGGCGGGGACCCCGGCGCGGTGCGCCACTTCGGCGATGTCCAGGTCTGTCACCCCTTGACTTCAAGTCGACTTGAAGTACAACGCTGTCATCCCGGCCCGACGAAGGCAAGCAGAGGAGACGATCATGGACGTCACACGCAGGACCGACGACCAGGCGGCCCGTTGGAGCGGGGCCTCCGGCCACGCCTGGGTCGAGGCGCAGGCGGTGCTGGACGAGTTGCTCAGGCCCTATGAGGACCTGCTCGCCGAAGCGGTGGCCGCCGGGCGCGGCGGCCGTGTGCTCGATGTCGGCTGCGGCACCGGCAGCACCACGCTGGCCGTCGCACGACGCCTCGGGCCGGAGGGCCACTGCGTCGGCGTCGACATTTCGGAACCGATGATCACCGCTGCCCGGGAACGCGTCGAACGGGAGGGCACACCGGCCTCCTTCATCCACGCCGACGCACAGGAGCACCCGTTCGAACCGGCCACCTTCGACACCGTCATCTCGCGCTTCGGCGTCATGTTCTTCAGCGACTCCGTCCGCGCCTTCGCGAACATCCGGCGTGCCGTCCGGGACGGGGGCGAGCTGCGGTGCATCGTGTGGCGCGGCCCCGCGGAGAATCCGTTCATGACGACCGCCGAACGCGCCGCGGCACCGTTCCTGCCGAACCTCCCCGCCCGCCAACCTGACCAGCCGGGGCAGTTCGCCTTCGCGGACCCGGACAGGGTCCACCGCATCCTGGAGGAGAGCGGGTGGACCGGCATCGACATCCGGCCGGTCGACGTGGAATGCGTCCTGCCGGAGAGCGAACTGGTCCCTTACTTCACCCGCTTCGGTCCTGTCGGCCAGGTCCTGCCCGAGGCCGACGAACAGACCCGCGCACAGGTCGTCGAGACGGTCCGCGCCGCCTTCGACCCCTTTGTGGACGGCACGGAAGTCCGCTTCACCGGGGCCTGTTGGTTCGTCGGCGCCCGAGCCTGACGTCGGGGCCGGTCACCACGAAATGTTTCGTGTATCCACCAACCCTTTTCCGGACACGGGTGGTTGACGCATAGTGATGGCGCTGTTCTACGGGCCCGACGAAGGAACCAGATGACGCGGAAGAACGCCCTGATCGTCCGAGGCGGATGGGAGGGGCACCAGCCGGTCAAGGCCACGGAGCTGTTCCTGCCCTTCCTGGAAAGCAGTGGATACGACGTCCGGATCGAGGAGTCGACCGACGTGTACGCCGACACCGCCGCGATGGCCGGCACCGATCTCGTCGTGCAGTGCATCACGATGTCGGAGATCACCGCCGAGCAGCTGTCGGGACTGCGCGAAGCGGTCGAGGCCGGCACCGGCTTCACCGGCTGGCACGGCGGCATCGCCGACTCGTTCCGCGCCTCCTCCGACTATCTCCACCTGGTGGGAGGGCAGTTCGCGACCCACCCGTGCAAGGAGCCCTGCGAACGCCGGGGAGTTCAGGAGGACAACTACCTTCCCCACACCGTCACCCTCACGGAACTCGGCCGCGAGCACCCCGTCACGGCCGGCATCGAGGACTTCGACCTCTGCACCGAGCAGTACTGGGTGCTCCACGACGACCTCATCGACGTACTGGCCACCACCACCCATCCCACCCGGCCGTGGCAGCCCTGGGACCGACCGGTCACCTCGCCGGCGATCTGGACCCGCCGCTGGGGCGCCGGGCGGATCGTGGTGACGACACCGGGGCACAGCCTCGACGTGCTGGAGAACCCGAACGTCCGCACCGTCATCGAGAGGGGCATGCTGTGGGCGACGCGCACCGCATCGGCGTCATAGGGCTCGGCGTCATCTCCCGGGCGTACCTGGACACACTCGCCGGCCATCCCGCCGTGCGCATCACCGCGGTCGCCGACCTCGACGCCTCCCGGTCGGCCGCGGTCGCCGCCGAACGGCCCGGCGTCGAGGCGCTGACCGTCGAGGAGTTGCTGAGCAGCGCGGACGTGGACACGGTACTGAACCTCACGGTTCCCGCCGCGCACGCCGAGATCGCACTGGCCGCCATCGGACGCGGGAAGAACGTCTACGGGGAGAAACCCCTGGCGGCCGAGTTCGTCGACGCGCACGCCGTGCTGGAGGCCGCCGCGAAGGCCGGTGTCGGTGTGGGGTGCGCCCCGGACACCGTCCTGGGCACCGGCATCCAGACCGCGCGGGCCGCGGTGGAGGCGGGGAGCATCGGACGCCCGCTGTCCGCCTCGGCGGTCATGGTCACCCCGGGGCACGAACGCTGGCATCCGCACCCCGACTTCTACTACACCGCCGGGGGCGGCCCGCTGCTGGACATGGGGCCGTACTACCTCGCGTCCCTGGTCCACCTGCTGGGTCCGGTGCGTGCCGTGATCGGGGCGGCCGGCCGGCTGCGCGCCGAGCGCGTCATCGGCTCCGGTCCGCGCGCGGGCGAGCGGATCCCGGTCGAGGTGGACACCCATGTCTCCGGTGTCCTGGAGCACGCCAGTGGGGCCCTGACCACGCTCACGACGAGCTTCGACGGCGTGGCCACCACCGCCGCGCCGATCGAGGTCCACGGCGAGACGGGAACCCTCACGGTCCCGGATCCGAACCACTTCGACGGCGAGGTACGGCTCCACGAACTCGGCGGCACACAGTGGCGCCCACTCCCGCCGTCGGCCGGCTACGCCGCCGGCGCACGCGGCATCGGCCTGCTCGACTTCATCGCCGCCGACGGGCAGCGGGCACCCCGCGCGAACGGTGATCTCGCCCTGCACGTGCTGGAGACGATGAGTGCCCTGCTCCGCTCGTCCGCCGAGGGGCGGCGCATCGAGCTGACGACCTCGGTGGAGCCGCCGGTCCTCGTTCCGCTGACGGCCGCCGACGAGTGGAGGAGAGCCCCGGCTGGGTGAGACCGTCAGTCCACGGGCCACGTGTGCGCGGGCGCGTTCAGGTGCATGTAGTCCATGTACGTCGTCGTCATCTGCCGTAGCGCCTCCCGCCGGTCCGAGGCGTGGCCCTTCTCCAGGTGGTGGACCGTCTCGGCCTGCCACAGGGCGCCGTTGCGGGCGGTGACGCAGCGCTGCTCGATGATGCCCAGCATGGGTTCACGCCACGTCGCGTCCATGCCGGCCAGCTCCAGTCCGCGATGTGCCAGCGGCAGCAGGCGCCGCAACACCAGTTCCGTGACCGGCACTTCGCCCATGCCGGGCCAATACAGGCGGGCGTCGATGCCGTCACGGGCCGCGGCGTGGAGGTTCTCCTCGGCGACCGTGAACGACATCCGCGTCCAGACCGGCCGGTCCTCGTCGACCAGGGCGCGGGTGAGGCCGTAGTAGAAGGCGCCGTTGGCGATGATGTCGGCCACGGTGGGGCCGGCGGGCAGGACGCGGTTCTCGATGCGCAGATGCGGGCCGCTGTCGGTGACGGCGTAGACGGGGCGGTTCCAGCGGTAGATCGTGCCGTTGTGCAGCGTCAGTTCGCCCAGTTGCGGCACACCGCCCGCGTCCAGCGCCTCCTGCGGGTCCTCGTCGTCGCACAGCGGCAGCAGCGCGGGGTAGTAGCGCACGTTCTCTTCGAAGAGGTCGAAGACGCTGGTGATCCATCGTTCTCCGAACCACACGCGCGGTCGTACTCCTTGGGCCTTGATCTCCTGTGGGCGGGTGTCGGTGGCCTGCTCGAACAGGGGGATACGGGACTCGCGCCACAGTTCCCGGCCGAAGAGGAAGGGCGAGTTCGCCGCCAGGGCGATCTGCACGCCCGCGATGGCCTGGGCCGCGTTCCAGTAGTCCGCGAACTCCTTCGGGTCGACCTGGAGATGGAACTGGGTGCTGGTGCAGGCCGCCTCGGGGGTGATGACGTCGGCGTACATCGACAGACGCTCCACGCCGTCCACCCTGATCCGCAGATCCTCGCCCCGTGCCGCGAAGATCTGCTCGTTGAGCAGCCGGTACCGGGGATCTCCGGAGAGGGCGGCCTCGCCCACGTCCGCCTCCCCCAGCGTCGGCAGGATGCCGATCATGATCAGGTGCGCGCCCACCGCCGAGGCGCGTTCCTCGGCGTGGTTGAGCGCGTCGCGGATCGCCTGTTCCCAGGCGCCGGGGCCGCCGGCCGTCAGTCGCCGGGGCGGGATGTTGATCTCCAGGTTGAAGCGGCCCAGCTCGCTCGACCAGGCGGGGTCGGCGATCGCCTGGAGGACCTCCGTGTTGCGCATCGCCGGCCGCCCGTCGCCGTCCACCAGGTTGAGCTCGATCTCCAGCCCGACCTGGGGGCGCTCGCTCTCGAAGGCCGACTCGCGCAGCATCTGCGCCAGCACATCGAGGCAGGTGTGCATCTTCTCCCGGTACCGACGCCGGTCCTCCCGCGTGAACACAAGGGCCGGCACATCACGTCCCATCGTGTCCTCCCGAGTTCCCTCGGCGGATACCTGTGCTCCCAGCGTCGCACCTCCGGCGGAACCCGGACAGTCAGCGCACAGCCGCGGTCCGTGCGGAAGCCGCACTCCGCCTCATCGGTCACAGAGTGTGATCCCGGCAGCGCACCTGGTGAGCTTGCCCGAATCCCGGCGCCGTCGACCGGCGCCGGGATTCGTTTCCGCGCCACCGTGAGGTCAGGAGTGGGTGACCTTGATGCCGGAGATGCGGACCTCGCCGTAGTTCTTGTCGCTGCACGGGTCGGAGTTGTCGCAGTTGGCCTGCGTGTAGGCCCCGGCCTTGAAGTAGTTGGTGTCGCCGTCGTGGGAGATCGTGGTCTCCAGCTGCCCGTTGTAGTACACGTCGATCTTCCCGTCCTCCGCCACGAACTTGGCCTCGAACCTCGTACCCAGTTCATAGTCGTCGGTGACGAGGTGATGGTGGCGATCGTCGCCTTCGGTGATGTAGAGGCTGCTGCCTTCGAGACGGAAGACCGTGACGTCGTCGTCCCCGCCGTGGACCTGCGCGCCGACGAGGTACGGCCTCTCCTTGGGCAGCGCCATGAACGCCTCGTTGACCACGAGCGTGTGGGTGCCCTCCGTCGTGGACCACTCGGCCTCGTCCCCGCCACCGTCGGTCATCTCCCGCAGTTCGGCGCGCGGATAGCTGGAGCCCCCGGTCGTCACGCCGTTGACGGCGGCCCGGAACCGGACAGCCTTGCAGTCCCCGCTGACCCGGAACCACGGAGACGCGGAGAAGCCCTTCAGCTGGGGCTGGGTGATCTCGGTGGGGTCCTCGTCCTCGCCGGTGGGCAGGGTCAGCTTCCAGTCGGTCAGGTCGAGGACGTCGGACGGAGCTGTGCACTGGGCAGCCGCCCGCTCCTGCGCGGCCGCCGGAGCGGCGGGCTGCGCGGACAGCGTGAGCGCGGCGGTCGACACAGCCGTGACGACGCCCGCCAGCACGCTGGTCGGAGTGCTTGGCATGGAGGGTTTCCTCCCTCTCTCGGATGCTCGGTTCTGGCCGTCCCGTACCGTATGTGTCGTCGGCGGGACCGGTCCCGAAGCGCCTCCGCTTCACTGTTGACCATGGCCGAAAGCCCCGGCCATCCACCTCCCTCCCTCTCATCGGCTCTACGCTTGCGTGCGACTGATGAAGGCTCTGGGTAGACACTGCGTACGGCCCGTCCGACGCAGTAGGTTCGATCTATGCGCACGGCCGCGGTCGTATGCGTTCTGGACTCGAACGAGGGGGAAGATCCGTGCGTTCCGGGGACGAGTTTGCCGGCCGCTATGTGCTGAGGGAGGTCATCGGCGCGGGGCGGAGCGGCGACGTGTGGCTGGCCCACGACTCGGTGGTGGGGCAGGACGTCGCGCTGAAACCGGAGCGGGCCGACGAGGACCGTGAGACCGCGGTCCGACGACTGCTGGGCGAGCCGCGCGCCATGGCCAAGTTCCGCGACCATCCGCACGTCGTGACCCTGTTCGACGTCGTGAAGGTCCCGGCGGACGGCGAGGGATCGGACACCTACTGGTTCGTCATGGAGTACGTTCCCGGCGGCGGCCTGGACCGGCTGCCCCCGGTCTCTCCGGTGCGGGCGGCCCGCATGGGTGCCCAACTCGCCGACGCGCTCGCCGCGTTACACGAAGAAGGCATCGTCCACTGCGACGTCAAACCCGCCAACATCGGCCTCAGCCGCCGCGGTGCGGCGAAGCTGCTGGACTTCGGGGCCGCGTACCGGGTCGGTGGCACCGACACCATCACGGCCAACGGGCCCTTCAGCTTCACCCCGGACTATGCCGCCCCCGAGCTGGCGCGGGGGAATGTGCCTCGGCCTGCCTCGGATGTGTTCTGCCTGGCCACCACCCTGTACGCGCTGATCACCGGTTCGCCCCCGCGCGGCGGCGAGACCGAGCGGGACGGCGACCGCTGGGAGGGCGCGGACTCGGAGGACACCGACCGCCTGCGGTACTGGAAGGCCGAGCAGGGCGTCGTCGAGATGGACGCCGACGCCGTGGGACCGCTGTACCCCGTGCTCACCGCCATGCTGCAGCGCGACCCCCGGCAGCGCCCCGACGCAGTCGAGGTCAAGCGGCTCCTGGAGGCCGTCGCCGCCGGCGCCGGACCGGAGTCGGACACCACGCAGGACACCGCCCGGCGCCCGCACAGGCGGCGCCGGCTGCTCGCCGCGGTTCTCGGCCTCAGTGCCGCGCTGGCGCTGGGGCTCGTCGCCCTCCCCGACGACGGGGACGGCCGGGCCGCCGCCGGCGGGGCCGGCCCGAGCCAGGCGGCGCAGGGCGCCGCGAACGCCAAAGCGTCGACCCTGATCGGCGATCCGCACACCGCCGATGTGTGCGCCCTGGCCGACCCGGACGCCCTCGACCAGTTCGGCACCGCCGAAGTCGACGTGGACTACGGGAACTTCGACCGCTGCGACATGCTCGTGACCGTCGATCCCAAGACCCGGATCGATGTGTCGATCCAGCTGCGCCGGGGTTCGCCGCCCGAGTCGTCGAAGCCCTCCAGCACCATCGGGAGGATCGGCATCCGGGAGGAGGAGGCGGAGAGCGACGAGTGCAAGCTGCTGCTGACGTCCGACGGCGACACCGAGGACACCCTCGTCGGGATCCGCGTCAACATGGGCGACGGGTCCGTGAACGGCGGCAACGCGACGCTGTGCACGGTCGCCACCAAGACCGCGGAGAGCGCCGCGAACATCCTCGACAAGGGTCCGCTCCCCCGTCGTGACCCCGGCTACAAGCGCGCGTCGCTGGCCTGGGCGAACGCCTGCGAACTGCTTGACACCAAGGCGCTGTCCGTCGTTCCCGGCCTGAAGGTCGACGTACCGGTCGTCGGGGTCGCGGACTGGAGCTGCGAGTGGTCGAGCGATGTCGACGACCTGGACGCGGAGATCGCCTTCTTCCGTGACCAGCCGAGGTCCGCGGCGGACGGCGCCGACGAGGTGACGCTCAGCGGATATCGCACGGTCATCGAGCCGGGCGACGACGGCGACACCTGTTCCGCCTTCGTCGAGTACCGCCAGTACAGCGGCCAGGACGCCGAGACGGCCGCCGAGATGGTGCGCCTGGACGTCGGCGGCGAGCGCTCCACGGACAAGCTCTGCGGGATGGCCACCCGACTCGCCGGCTCCGCCGCCACGGCACTCCGCGCGCGCTGACACGGAGGGCGGGGCTCAGGGCGCGGAGTCCGGCCAGGTCGCCTCGTCCTCCATCAGGTCCAGGTCCGGCGGCACGAGTGTCGTGGACTCGACCAGCCCCTTGAGCAGGTTGTGCAGCAGGCCGTTGTCCGCGGGGCGGCCCTGCGCCTTGTCGTGCATCAGCGGGTACTTGAAGCCGGTGCGGTCCAGGCGGCGGCGGACGGCCTCGACGCGGTACTCGATCTTGCGTTCGTTCCAGCGTGCGTCCGGGCGCAGATACGCGAGCTGCTTGGCCGCCATCGAGTAGGTCAGCGGGCGCGGATCCTCCTCGTAGAGCAGATACCGCTGGCCGAGCACGACCAGGAGCAGCCGTTCGTCGTCGTCGAGCGCCCAGGTCTCCGGCCGCGCGGTCTCGGCGCGCCGCCGCGACACCGGCCCCTGGTCGTCATGGCTCGCCACATACAGCTCGACCAGGTGCTCACGGTAGCCGGAGCCCTTCACGAACAGGGGCGTGTAGCCGGTGGCGAGCGGGATCGGCTCGGTGGTGAGGTGCATCATCCGGCCGCGGGGCAGCCGGACGAGCTGCTGTCCGATGTTGCGCAGCCACCAGTACCCCTGGCGGTACGTCAGTTCGCCGTGCCGGCGGCTCACCCGCAGATCGTCCACGCCGACGCCCAGGTCCACGTCCGGCTTCTCGCCACGGCCGAAGGAGACCGTCAGGCCCGGGCGGGGCGGGGCGCTGAGGTCGCCGGTGACCGAGCGCACATGCAGCGTGCCGGGCTGGGTGGGCGCGACTCCGCGCGCGAGGCTGGCGGAGAGGGTCATCGCGGTGCTCCTTGGATCGGGGGTGTTCTCGACACGCGTACGGGCGCAATTACAGGATCCGGCATCACCTCCGGGACCCCTCCCCAAAACTCCCCCGTATAAAAGGAACGTGCCAGGACGACGGTTCCGGGGAGGGGGCGGAACCGTCGTCCACGAACGCGTCGACGTGGGCGACGGCACGGGTCAGTACGCCGGTTTCAGCGCTCCGCCGGGGAGTTGCTTGCCGTCCTCCCGCGCGACACTGCACAGCACATGGCGGAAACCGGCCTCCCACTCCTCGTCCGTGGAGTACCAGCCCCACATCTCGTGTCCCTTTCCGCGGGCCCAGTTGACGCCGTACTTCTCCTGGCACAGGTCTCCCTTGTCGACGCTGTCCGCCGAGCCGTCGCCCGAGGCCCAGGTCCAGCCGACGATCTGCTCATGGTGGGGCTCGTCGCAGTTCACCAGGGTGTCGGTGACCGTACCGTCGTCACTCTCCTTGGAGTTGATGCAGTCCCCCCGGCCCAGCTGGGTGACGTACACCTGGTCGCCGAACTTCCGGAAGTCGCCGAGCGGGCCGCCGATCGTGGCGTTCTTCAGGAAGAGCAGACAGGCCGCGGCAGGCGGCTCGCTCTGCCCGGTCTCGGGCGTGAGGACGTACAGCAGCGGGTCGGCCATGGTGCCGCGCAGCTCCGCGGTGCGCCGGGTGCACTCGTCCTGTGCGTCCTCGGTGCCGTCCGCCGCGATCGTGGTGATGACCTGTCCCTCGGGGTCGTCGTCGTAGCAGTCGACGAGCTTGAGGCCGGGCCGTCCCTGGTAGTCCTCGCCCTTCCAGTCGGCGTCCACGCACTGGCCCGGCGTGAGCTCCTCACGCAGCCGCACCTGCTTGCCGTACGGGTATGCGCCGCGGGTGACCGACGGGGAGGGAGTCGCGACGGCCTTCGCCTTGACGTCGGGCTTCTTCCCGGTGTCCCCGGTGTCGTGGAACGTGGTGGCGCCCAGCGCGAACCCTCCGCCGCCGACCAGCACGGCGGCGAGCGCCAGCACCACGGTGGTGCGCCCGGCCGGCCTACGGGAGGTGGGAGTGCGGGGCTCCTGAGTCTCGCTCGCGGACGGTTCGGGCAACGGCACGCTCGCCGTCCCGGTCGCTGCCGCTTCGGCGAGCAGTTCGGCCGCCTCCGCGACCGGCATACGCTCCGCCGGGTCCTTCGCCAGCAGGCCCATGATCACGCGGCTGAGCGGATCGCTCGCCCGCTGCGGCACGGAGGGTTCCGAGTTCAGTGCGGCGAGGAGCGTGGCGTCGAGCGTGTCCCGCTCGAACGGGGCGGTGCCCTCGACGGCGGCATAGAGCGTGACGCCGAGCGAGAACAGATCGGACGCGGCAGTCGCCTCACCGCCGGACAGGCGCTCGGGAGCCACATAGCCCGGCGTGCCCACGACCATGCCGCTCTGGGTGATCCGGGTCTCGCGCAGCCGCAGCGAGATGCCGTAGTCCGTGAGCAGGACCCGGCGGTCGGCGACGCCCGAATGGTCCGGCGCCAACAGGATGTTGGAGGGCTTCACATCACGGTGGATGATGCCGAGCCGATGCCCGGCGGACAGCGCGTCGAGCGCGGCGGCGCCGATCCGGGCCACTTCGTCGCTCGGCAGCGGGGCGCGCTCCTTCAGTACGGCGCTCAGGTCGCGCGTCCCCGGCAGGTACTCCATCACGATCCACGGGCGGTCGTCGGCCTCCACGACGTCGTACACCGTGATCACGTTCGGGTGCTCGCGCAGTTGCGCCGCCTTCAGGGCCTCCTTGCGGCCCCGGCCTGCGGGGTCGCCGAGGGCGGCCTCCGAGGTGTGCGGTACGTCGATCTCCTTGACCGCGACCTGCACCCGCAGTTCCTGGTCCTCGGCCAGCCACACGCTGCCTCCACCGCCGGAACCCAGCCGCTGCCGCAGCCGGTACCGCCCGGCGATGACCTGCTCCCGTTCCCCTGCCACCAGCGTCTCTCCCCTCGGCCGTGCGCGCGCCATGTCACAGAGCGCCCCGCCATGCTCACCCCGTCCGTCCGGGAGCCCTCCCGAAAACGGCGACGAACCACGGTTGATGACGGAGCGTCAGATTCTGTACGCCCCTCACCTGTTGATCAAGGGACGGAACGCGGCCCGCACATCGGACGTCGACTCGGTGACGGACCTGCTCGACAACGGGCCCGGGTCGATACCGCCGCTGGTGTAGTACTTGATGACCGAGGGGCAACTGCTGCCGCTGATCTGGATCTTGCGGTTGGCGACGAGCTTGCCGGTGCGCAGCTCGTAGACCTTCACGGGAAGCGCGATCTTGTAGAAGGTCACATAGGTCGTTTTCCCGGAGGACTGGGCCCGGTACGGGCAGGTCTCGACGGAGCTGCCGAAGGTCTCCTCGCCCATGCAGACCACCAGGACGGCGTCGGTGGGGCCGTTGGCCTTCCAGGAGCCGGGGAGCTTCGCCGAGTAGTCCTCGCTGTACTCGTCATGGCCGTAGTAGAGGGCCCGGTTGGCGCCCTTGCTCAGGGGCTTGGCGCCGCTGTACTTCGCCGGGTGGGAGCAGTACTCGGGCTGTGAGTCGTCGCCTCCGGCGAGGAGACTGCGGACGTTGTCCAGCTCGATGCTCAGCGTGGCCTTCCTGGCTCCCTTGCGGGCCCTGCTCGCGAGCCCGTCGTCCGGGTACTCGTCCAGCAGCCGCTCGTAGTGCGCGCGGGCCTGCCTCCAGTCGTCGGTATCCATCAGATCGTCGCCGCATTCGACGAGCGCGGCGGGCGCGGTCCGCCGGGCCGTCTCGGCGGACCGGTCGAGTATGTCGTGGCTGCTCTCGCGGTCGCGGAGCCAGTAGGTGAGGATGACGGTGTCGCAGGGGTCCTTTGCGGGCAGGGCGCGCAGGAATCCGTTCAGGGTCGCTTCGACCGTCTTCTCGTTGCCGGGTTCGGCGAGGACGGAGGCGAGCGTGTCGAAGCCCCGCTCCAGTGCGCCGGTCTCACCGGTCAGCGAGGAGGCCAGCTGCGCCCGGGCCGTATCCAGCCGACGGCAGTCCTGGACGACCTCGTCGCCGCGGGCGGTCAGCGGGGCGTCGGCGACGCGGTGCCCGAACCACACCCTGTCCTGGGCGGCCGACACCTCTGCGCAGTCACCGCTCTCGCGAGCCTCGGTGACACTGTCGCCGATCCTCGACGCGTCGTACCGCAGCAGTCCCGCCGCCAGCAGCACCGGCAGCGTCACCGCGAGCGCGACCAGACGCTGACCGCGCACCGCGCCGCCCCGACCGGCACTTCCGCGCGCCAGAAACCAGCCGTGGACGGTGACGGCCACCCACCACACCAGCGCCACGATCTCGTACGACGTCCGGGCAGTCGACGCGAGCAGCGAGACGACCACGACGGTGCCGGCGACGGAGAACACGGCCAAGCGCCACCGCCGCAGCATCAGATAGCCGACGCCGAGCAGCGAGGCGTTGCCGATCGCGACGGCCAGCGGATCGTGCGCCCTGGCCCCGTACGGCTCGGGTTCCCGCACGACGTAGGTCGGTTCATCCATGCCGATCTCCTCCCGTTTCGTGGCTTGGCCTGGAGCGGCCCCATGCCTGCGCTGACGCGTCAGGAAGCGATGTACTCCCACTTCTTGGTGGCCGCGCAGTCCTCGAACCCGAAGCGCTTCGCAGGCGACGCGATCTCCTGAGCCGCCTGCTCGTTGATGGACATCTGCATCGCGAGCAGCAAGTCCTGTCCGGGCCGGTAGTTCTCGAACTGGCCACTCAGGTCCTCGAGGCCGCCGATGTAGACGCCGAGCTTGCCCAGCCAGGCGTCCAGGTCCTTCTGGCCGGTCTCCGGCTTCGGCATCTTGCGGACCTGTGCGCGCAGGTCCTTCAGCAGGACCGCCCGTTCACGCAACTTCGGTACGTCGCCCACACCGACGCCCTCGCCGTACGCCAGGTCACCGGTGAACCGCTCGCTGATCTCACGGCAGGTCTCGTCGGCGCTCTGGATCAACTCCTCCTTCGGTGAACCCGGTTCGGAGGAGCAGCCGGCGACGACGGGCACCACCAGCCCCATGACGGCGGCTACGACACGCATGACCTTGGGCATGCCGTCACGATGGCGCGTCCCGCCCGGGAGGGGTCCCGGGCCCCTGGCCGGACGATCCCGGGCACGGCCCGACGCCGCCGGCTGCGGGCCTCAGGACCAGAGACGAGGAGGGCAGGATGACTGGCTCAGCAGACGAGGACCACCCGCCGGAGCGGCTTCCGGCCGAGCGGCCCGGGCACGTCAACGGGGCCGCCGCGCTACTGATCCTTTCCGCACTGATCAGCGGCACCATCGCCGTGAACGACCCGGCGATGACGCAGTTCGTGTATCTCCTGCTCTTCGTCACGATCGGTGCGGCCCTCCGCTTCTGCCGCGGCGGGCGCACGGCCCGTGTCGTCGCGACGGTGACGGCCGTGGTCTTCCTGCTCTTTCTGGGCCCGCATGTGATGTGGGGGCTGTCGGACCCGAGCGACCCGTTCAGCGAGGAGTACGCGATACGCGCCATCCTCGCCATCGTCACGGAAGGCATCGGCGTAGGCCTCCTCTACTCACCGCCGAGCCGCGCGTACTTCCGGTCGGCCCAGCCCCGTACCGCTCGCAGGTGAGAGGACGAAAACAAGCCAACAGGCGGTAAAACACGGGCAGGTTGGGGGCGCCGGTGCACGGGAGGCGTGGCCCGAGGAATAGCGTAGGCAGCCACGACTGATGTTCGACGGTTTCGTGGTTGTCACTACGTACGCACAGGAGCGTCCATGACTGATGAGGCAGCGAACTCCGAGCAGGAGACGCCCTCCAAGATCGACACCTCAGTGCCGCAGTCGGCCCGGATCTGGAACTACTGGCTGGGCGGGAAGGACAACTACGAAGTCGACCGGGTGGCCGGTGACGCCTTCCGCAAGATCTTCCCCGGCATCGAGACCGGCGCCCGCGCCGCCCGCTACTTCCTCGCCCGCGCCGTGCGTCACCTGGCCGCCGAGGAGGGCATCCGGCAGTTCCTGGACATAGGCACCGGGCTGCCCAACGTGGACAACACCCACGAGATCGCCCAGCGGGTGGCCCCCGACTGCAAGATCGTCTACGTCGACAACGACCCGCTGGTGCTGGCACACGCCCGTGCGCTGCTCACCAGCACCCCGGAAGGGGTCACCAACTATGTCGACGCCGACCTGCGCGAGCCGAGCACCATCGTGCGGGAGGCCGGGAAGACGCTGGACTTCGACCAGCCCGTCGCGCTGATGCTGATGGGCATCCTGGGCCACATCGAGGACTTCGACGAGGCACGCTCGATCGTGCGGCAGCTGGTGGACGCGCTGCCCGCCGGCAGCTACCTCGTGCACTACGACAGCACCAGCACCAGTGAGTCGTACGTGAAGGCCATCCAGCAGTACAACGAGGGTGGCTCGATCCCCTACATCCTTCGCAGCCCCGAGCAGATCGAGCGCTACTTCGACGGTCTGGAACTGCTCGAACCGGGCGTCGCGTCATGCTCGCGCTGGCGCCCCGACGCCGCCGCCTGGGGCCTGCCAGCGGAGGTGCACCAGTACGGCGGTGTCGCCCTCAAGCGCTGACACCCGCCGACTGCCGGCCCGTGGATCAGGTTTCCTGGAGGATGCGATGGAGGGTCGTCGGCGTCTCGTCCGGTGATTCGGCCTCGACCACCAGCCGGTTCATGACATCCCAGTAGCACTCGATCTCGGCGGGCCTGTCGGGGTAGAGCGCGGTGGTGAGCTGCTCGAGGTAGACCACGTCGGGCAGCTGACCGCCGGGCAGCCGCAGGATGGTGACCGGACCGCATTCCCCGGCGTAACCGCCGGCGCGGAACGGCATGATCTGGACCGTGACCTGCGGGAGTCCGCAGATCTCGATGAGCTGCCTGAGCTGGGCGCGCATCGTGCTGACGCCGCCCACTGGGCGACGCAGCGCCGCCTCGTCGATCACGGCCCAGAACTGAGCGGCCGGACGGCGGTGCAGGATCCGCCGGCGGGTCATCCGTAGTCCGACTCGCCGTTCGATCTCCTCCGCACCGGCGCCCGGGTGGGCGAGCCGAATCGCGGCACGCGCATAGTCGGCGGTCTGCAGCAGGGCGGGAACGCGTTGGACCTCGAAGCAGCGGATGAGGCTCGCCGACTGCTCGGCCCCGAGGTAGGTCTGCATCCAGGTGGGCACCACGTCGTTGTAGTACTGCCACCAGGCGGGTGTGTTGGACTCTTCGGCCAGCGCCAGCAAGGTGGCACGCTCGGCCTCGTCGGTGACGCCGTAGAGGGTGAGCAGATCGGCCACGTCCCGCAGCTTGAACCCGTGGCGGCCGCCCTCCAGCCGGCTGATCTTGGACCGGGAGGCGCGGATCACATGTCCCGCGGCCTCACGCGAGATGTGCCGCTCCTCCCGCAGCCTGCGCAGCCGTGCGCCCAGCACCAGCCGCGGCACTACGGGGCCGGCCGACCCGCCGTCCCCTACCGCACTGTCGGACGGGGTGCGTGCGGCCTCTTTCATACCCATCGGCATTCTCCCTGCGGTGAACGCAACTCTGCACGCGTACAAGCGCGGCAGCCAGCCATCCTAGGGGCTGTCCGGTACATGATCTCCGGATCGCGCCAACTAGCCTACGCTGAGAGCGAGTTGGGCGGCATCAGCGGCGTCGGCGCGGCCCCAGGGGCTCGACTCAAACACGAGCGACTCGACGAACGTCGGCCGCCGAGTTGTGCTACGGTTTCTGCGTTGCAGTTGTGGTACCCATGAACCTATGTGCGCCTGACGGGAATGTTTCTCCATCAGGCGCATTAGTTGTTTTCCCGGCATCTCCGGATGGGGCCTCTGCCTACAGAAGGAGAAAGTCATGGCACAGGGAACTGTGAAGTGGTTCAACGCCGAAAAGGGTTTCGGCTTCATTCAGCAGGACGGCGGCGGCCCGGACGTGTTCGCCCACTACTCGAACATCGCGACCCAGGGCTTCCGTGAGCTGCAGGAGGGCCAGCGGGTCTCCTTCGACGTCACGCAGGGCCAGAAGGGCCCGCAGGCGGAGAACATCGTCCCCGCCTGATCGCCGCACGCGTATCCGCTCACCGGGGTCCGCACCGTCACGGTGCGGACCCCGGTGAGTGCTGTTTCCAGTGTGTTTTCCAGGAAGGCAGGCAACCGCAATGTCCCGCAGGCCCAATAAGCCGAACCGGCGCTCGTCGTCACCCCCACAGCCCGCGGCGTCGCCCAGGGAATTCCGGCTGCCGGAAAACACCACACCCGCACTTCCCGCCGTCGAGGACTTCGCCGGTCTGGACATGCCCGCGGGGCTGCTGAAGACCCTTACCGCGCAAGGTGTGACCACCCCCTTCCCCATTCAGGCCGCCACCCTGCCCAACTCGCTCGCCGGCCGTGATCTGCTGGGCCGTGGACGCACCGGCTCCGGCAAGACCCTCGCGTTCGGGCTCGCGCTCCTCGCCCGCACGGCGGGGCAGCGCGCGGAGCCCAAGGCACCTCTTGCCCTCGTGCTGGTGCCGACCCGCGAACTCGCCCAGCAGGTGACCGAGGCGCTGACGCCGTACGCGACCGCGGTGAATCTCCGGCTGGCGACCGTGGTCGGCGGACTGTCGATCACCAAGCAGGCCGGTACGCTCCGGCGCGGCGCCGAGGTCCTCGTGGCGACCCCGGGTCGGCTCAACGACCTCGTGGAACGCGGGGACTGCGTGCTCGGCAGCGTCCGCATCACGGTGCTCGACGAAGCCGACCAGATGACCGACATGGGCTTCCTGCCGCAGATCACCAAGCTGATCCAGCAGGTACGGCCCGACGGGCAGCGCCTGCTCTTCTCGGCCACCCTGGACCGCAACATCGACCGCTTGGTGCAGCGGTTCCTGACCGATCCCGTGGTGCACTCCGTGGATCCGTCCGCGGGAGCGGTGACCACGATGGAGCACCACGTGCTCCACCTCCTGGACGAGACCGACAAGAAGGCGGTCACCACGCGCATCGCCGCCCGTGACGGCCGGGTCCTCCTCTTCCTCGACACCAAGCGGTCCGCCGACCGGCTCGCCAAGCGGCTCCTGGCCGTCGGTGTCCGCGCGGCGGCCCTGCACGGGGGCCGGTCCCAGCCGCAACGCAACCGCACCCTGGATCAGTTCAAGAACGGCCAGGTCACCGCGCTGGTCGCGACGAACGTCGCGGCCCGCGGCATCCACATCGACGACCTCGACCTCGTCGTGAACGTCGATCCCCCCACCGATCACAAGGACTACCTCCACCGCGGCGGCCGCACGGCCCGCGCCGGCGGCTCCGGCAGCGTGGTCACCCTGGTCCTGCCCGACCAGAAGCGGGACGTCACCCGCCTCTTGTCCGACGCGGGCATCCGCGCCCGCACCGCCCGCATAACATCGAGCGACCCCCACCTGTCCAGCATCACCGGTGCCCGTGAGCCGTCCGGCATCGCCGTCACCCTCCCGGTCCCCCAGCCGGAGACGCCGACAGCCTCCCGCCCGAACCGCAAGCCCGGCAACGAGCCCGGCAAGCGCTCCAACCGCCGCCGGAACGGCAACGGCGCGGCCGGAGCGGCGACCGGCGCCGCCGCCGGCACGGCCGGCCGGACCGCGGACCGCCGAGCCACGGACACCGCCTCGACCGGTGCCGCCTCCGGCAAGGCTCCCCGCCGATCGGGCCGCCGATCGACACCGACCGGTACCACCACCAGCACCACCGCAACCGGAGCCTCCGGCGCCCGCCGCGCCTCCGCACCCCGGAGCAGCAGGCAACACTCACCCCGTTGATCACCTGGCGCCGGCGTTCGCCGGCGCTGTGCGACCGTCGCCGAGCACCATCGAGTGAGCAGCCCCCAGCACAGCTGCAGCCCGGACGCGCGCCCTGGTGGGGCTGTGTTGCGCGTCCGGGCTGCGGTGCCTGTGGAGGCCTGGTTGACGGGGTTGTTGCGACTTATGGGGCCGCTACGCGACGGAGTACGAAGCCACCCGCCCCGCGGCCGTCACGGCTACGGCCGCAACGCGCTGAGACCTGCGCATCGACCCCTCGACGCCTGTCCTAGCGGGAGATGTACGGAAGGGCGAACTGGTCGACAGCCTGCTCCGGCGTGGAGTGCCCACCCTTGTCGCCGTGCTTCTCACCGTGGGGCGCGTCCCACGAGGCGACGGCGTTGGACTGCGAGACGGCCACCGCGGTGATGTCCGTGGCGTCCTTCTCCTTGCCGTGGTCGCCGGCGAAGCTGACGCCGGCACCGAGGGTGGACAGCCCCGCGATCGCTACCGCCACGACCGCAACACGCTGAATCTTGCGCATAGTTTGACCCTTTCTTACGTGGGCAGTTGCCCTCGCTTGATTACGTAATGTGATGATAAGCACACAACGCGTAGCCATATTGGATCTCCGACGCCTCCGCGTGCCGTGTCGAACTCAGGGCGAACCCCAAGTGCCGCCCGAGGGCCGGACGTCGACGCACAAGGTGAGCTGACAACCCGTCAGGAGATCGCGACCCAAGGGCGCTCATGCGTTACGGCGTCAGGGTGCTTTCGCCGCAAGATCGCGAAGGTCGGCGCGCCACACCGGCTCGCCTATCACTTTTCCTTCTAATCTTCGGTCACGGTACGAAGTCGATCTGTCACGGATCGCACCCACCTCACTCACCGGAGATGACATGCACAAGCTTCACAAGGCTGCCGTCCTGGTCGCCGCTCTCAGCAGCGTCGGGCTCCTGGGCGCGGGCACCGCCAGCGCCAACGGCGGCGACGGTCACGGCAAGGGCGGCGGGAACTACAGCGTCCTGCAGAGCACCGAATGCAAGTCGCACGACCTGAACCTCGACATCCTCGGCCAGGTCGGGATCCTCAACGGCCTGCTGGGCCAGGGACTCAACGGCGAGGGCAACTCGGGCGGCCAGGGCACGCACCTGGGCTCGGACATGGGCTGCAGCAACAGCGCCTTCTAAGCACCGCACGGTCGCGCAGGCGGCCGACAGCACAAAACAGATCCCGGCACCGGGCCTCAGGCCCGGTGCCGGGATCTCTCATGTCACAGGGTGAAGCTGATCAGCTCAGGAAGTCCGCCAGGCCCTCCAGGAGCCGGTCGACGTCATCGGTGTTGTTGTAGGGCGCCAGGCCGACACGGAGGCCGCCGGTGTCTCCGAGGCCGAGTCGGCGGGACGCTTCGAGGGCGTAGAAGGAGCCGGCGGGCGCCTGGACTCCGCGCTGCGCCAGGAAGTCGTACGCGTCGGCCGTGCTGTGGCCCTCGAAGGTGAGCAGCACGGTGGGGGTGCGGTCGGCGGCGCGGGAGTGCACCGTGACCTGCTCCAGGGCGGACAGTCCCTTGTCGATCTGCGCGCGCAGGACGTTCTCGTGCTCTTCCAGCGCCGCGAACGCGGAGGCCAGCCGCTCGCGGCGAGATCCGGTGGCGTCGGTGTCGAGGCCGGCGAGGAAGTCGACCGAGGCGCGGGTGCCCGCGAGGAACTCGTAGGGCAGTGTGCCGAGTTCGAAACGTTCCGGGACGGCGTCCGTCGAGGGCAGCAGCTTGTCGGGGTGCAGGCTCTCCAGCAACTCGGGCCGGGCGGCGAGGACGCCGTGGTGCGGGCCGAGGAACTTGTACGGAGAGCAGACGTAGAAGTCGGCACCGAGCTGCTCGACGTCGACCAGGGAGTGGGCGGTGTAGTGCACGCCGTCGACGTGGAGGAGCGCCCCGGTCTCGTGCACCGCACGGGATATCGCGGCGATCGCGGGCCGTGTGCCGATCAGGTTGGAGGCGGCGGTGACCGCGACGAGCCGGGTCCGCTCGGAGAGCACGGCGCGGATGTCCTCGACGCCCAGCTCGCCGGTCGCGGGGTTGAAGTCGGCCCAGCGCACGGTGGCGCCGGCCTGCTCGGCGGCCTGGATCCAGGGGCGGATGTTGGAGTCGTGGTCGAGTCGGGTGACGATCACCTCGTCGCCGGGCGACCAGGTCTTGGCGAGGGTGCGGGAGACATCGTAGGTGAGCTGGGTGGCGCTGCGGCCGAAGACGATCCCGGCCGGTTCCGCGCCCAGCAGGTCCGCCAGGGCCCGGCGGCTCTCGGTAACGATGGTCTCGGCATTGCGCTCCCCGGCCGTGATCCGGCCCCGGTTCGACAGCGGCTGCGCCAGCGCGTCGGCGATGGCCTGGATGACCGGCCGGGGTGTCTGTGTGCCGCCGGGACCGTCGAAGTGCGCGATCCCGGCACTCAGGGCGGGGAACTGCGCACGGAGAGCGGCTACGTCGTACGTCACGGAAGCTCCTGTCGATGCTCGGGCACGGCGGGGTTCGGCCTGCCGGGACCTCGTCGAGGCGATGACGACGGTAGTTCACGAGACCGCCGGCGCGAACCGCCGCTCCCTCAGGAACAGCCAGGGCGTCAACGCGCGCTCGACCACGCATCCGGGCGGGGTGCCAGCACCGCGGAGACCACGGCGTCGGCCGATGCCATGACGTCGGCCACGAAACGAAGGCGACGGATGCCGAGTCGGCGCAGGGCCGGGCCGTGGTCGACGGCGACGACGAGGCAGACCGCAAGGAGGAGCACTCGCCAGAGGGCCATCACCGGGCGGCGTATCGGGCGGGGCAGTTCGGCCAGGGAGGTGTGCAGTCGCTCGCAGTGGAACGGGACGTGGCGCTGCTCGTCGGCGAGGATCCGTCCGGCCACATCCGACGCGAGCGGGTCATCGGCGCCGTCGCGCAGGGCACGGTAGTAACGCAGCGCCACCACTTCCGCGATCATCAGCACCAGCAATTCCATGCGCAGGCCCATGAGTCGCCGCAACCGTACGAAGACGGTGTCGCTCCAGTGGCCGGTCAACGTCGGTACGCCACCCGCGGCCAGCAGACGGGCGAGCAGACGGGCGTGGTTCTGTTCCTCTGCGACGAAGAGCCGGACCGCCCGCGCATAGTCGGCGTCGCCGGCCTGGTCCGCTTTGGCGACGAGGTTGGCGCCGTCGCCGTCCTCGCCGACCTGGAAGCGCTGAATGCTCGCCGACAGCGCCGGATGCAGCGTCGCTCCTCGCCCCCAGTCCGGGTCCCCCTCGGCGTCCCGGCGCTCCCGCTCATCCTCGAACCGCTGCGTCCACTTGGCGAATCCATCCGTATGCACCCGGTCGCTCCTCTCCGGACACGGCCACCGTGCCCTGGAGAGGGACGACGCCTGACGACCACCGAACCGTTCCCAGGAGGCCCAGGGATCTGAGCCTTGTCGCCCTCGTTCCCTGACTCTAGACTGCCTGAAATGAAGTAAGTTCAGGAGTTCAGGTACCGTACGGGACAGGCGGTCGGGAGCAGACTCATGGTGGGTTCCTTGGACGGCAAGACCGCGCTCGTCACCGGCGCGGGGCAGGGCATCGGGCAGGCGATCGCGGTGGAGATGGCCCGTCAGGGCGCGTCCGCCGTGGCCGTCGCCGACCTGAACAAGGAGACCGCCGCCGAGACCGCTGAGCTGGTGCGCGCCGCCGGCGCACAGGCCGAGGCGATCGTCTGCGATCTGCGTGAGCGGGACAGCATCGCCGCGATGGTGGCCCGTACGGCGGAGCGTTTCGACGGACTCGACGTCCTGGTCAACAACGCCGGGGTGGTCGAGACGGCGTTCACGGCCGAACCGGACCGCGGCATCGACTCGCTGCCCGAGGAGGTCTGGGACGCGGTCTACGAGGTCAACCTCAAGGCGGTGTGGCTGACGACCAAGTTCGCCGCGCCCCATCTGCGCCGCTCTGCTCGTGGGCCCGCCATCGTCAACACAGCCTCCGTCTCCGGCCTCACCGGTTTTCCCAACGCCCCTGCCTACGGCGTCACCAAGGCCGGTGTCATCCATCTGACCAAGGTCACCGCCGTCGACCTGGCCCCGGTGCGCTGCAACTGCTTCTGTCCCGGGGTCATCGACACCCCACTCGCCCAGGACTACTTCGCCGCCGCCGCGGACCGTGACGCCATGGAACATGAACTGACCGCACCTCAGTTGGTGCAGCGGCTCGGGCGCCCGGAGGAGGTCGCCAGGCTGGCGTGCTTCCTGGCCTCCGACGACGCGGGGTTCATCACAGGGTCGTCGTACGTGATCGACGGCGGCGCGCTCGCCTGGCTCGGCGTACGGGACTGAGGACCACCGAGAGGCACCCGGCACCATCAAGAAGCGAGGGGATCCCATGCAAGCGAGGCTGGCCGGGAAGACGGCGCTGGTGACCGGCGCCACCGGAGGCATCGGCGACGCCGTGGTACGCCGGCTCGCGGCCGAGGGCGCGGCGGTCGCGGTGACCGATCTCGACGCCGATCGCTGCGAGAAGCTCGCCGAAGAGGTCGGGGGCGGCGCCCTGGGGCTGGCCCTGGACGTGTCGGACGAGTCGGCGTGGCGCGAGGCCGTCACGGCGGCGACCGCGGCACTGGGCGGTCTGTCCGTGCTGGTCAACAACGCCGGTATCGCCGCGATGCACACCGTCGAGACCGAGACCATGGACTCCTGGGACCAGGTCCTCGGCGTGACCCAGACCGGAGTGTGGCTCGGCATGAAGTACGGCGGCCCGGCCATCGAGCGCTCCGGCGGCGGCTCGATCGTCAACGTCGCGTCGATCTTCGGTACCGTGGGCGGCTTCGGCGCCCAGTTCTCGTACCACGCGGCCAAGGGGGCCGTACGCCTGATGACGAAGAACGCCGCGCTGCACTGGGCGAAGCGTGGCGTGCGGGTGAACTCCCTGCACCCCGGTTTCATCGAGACGCCCCGTTCCCGTGAACTCTGGCGCGACACACCCCGGTTGGCGGCGATGATCGAGGGAACGCCGCTGGGCCGACTCGGCACGCCCGAGGAGGTGGCGGCGACGGTGGCGTTCCTCGCCTCCGACGACGCGAGCTTCATGACCGGGTCCGAGCTGTACGTCGACGGAGGCTGGACCGCGCGCTGAGCCGGCTGCTCGCGAAGGGGCTCAACCAGTCGCAGCCTCATACCAGTTGACGCCTTCGGTGCGCGTGCACCGGACGTGTCCGCGGGCCGCCAGCACGTCGAGGTGCGCCGCGGTCTCGTTGACGGCGAGCATCTGGTTGAAGGCGCTGAGGTCCGTGAAGGGCACCTTGCGCCGGGTCCAACCCAGTTCCCCCGCCACCTCGTACGCGGTGCGTGTACGACCGCCGAGGGCGGCCAGCGTTTCCGCGAGCCGGTCGTCGTGATGGGTCAGCAGCTCTGCGACCCGGGTGTGCACGCTGTCGCCGACCGGCCCGTGGGCGGGCAGCAGCCGGGCGTCGCCGAGGGTGGTCATCAGGCGCAGTGAGTCGAGGTAGTCACCCAACGGCAGGGCAGGGCCCCCGAGTTCGAAGCCGATGGACGGGGTGATGTGGGGCAGGACGTGGTCGCCGGAGAACAGCAGCCCCCGCGCCTGGTCGAGGTAGATCACATGCCCCTGGGTGTGGCCGGGCGTCGGCACGACCGTCAACCGGGTGTCTCCGAAGCGGAGTTCCTCCGCCTGCAGCCAGCGGTCGGGTGCCTCCCAGACACCGGCGTCGAAACCGCCGTGGTCCAGCGCGGCGACCCGCTCGGCGAGGTCGGGTGCGCCGGCCCGGCGCAGCGTCTGGAGCGAACCGGCCGGCTGGTCCGTCCGCAGCTCCCCCAGCAACTCCAGACCGCGCCGCTCGCCCGCGCCGAGGTAGACCCGGGAGCCCAGCAGCCTGCGCAGTTCGACGGCCTGGGTGTAGTGGTCGCGATGGATATGGGTGACCAGGATGTGACTGATCTCGCCGAGATCGTGGCCTAGTTCGGTCAGCGCGTCCTCAAGTGCCTTGCGCGACTCGGGGATCGACCAGCCCCCGTCGATCAGCACCAGCCCCTCCGTCAGCCCCTCCAGCGCGTAGACGTTGACGGCCCGCAGTCCGTCCTCCGGCAGCGGGAGCGGAATGCGGTGGACACCGGGTCGCACGGTCTCGGGTCCGCCCTGCGCCCAACGGCCGCGGTCGAAACGGGGGGTGCGGGTCGTGGGGATGGTCATGCATCTCCTTGTCGGTGCTGTTCGTGGTGTGCGGGGAGACCCGCGTGCAGGTCGCGGGCGAGCCTGCGGGCTCCCGACCGGTCGAGCTTGCCCACGGTGGTCTGGGGCAACTCGCCGACGGTGAAGGCGAATTCGGGCCACTTGGCCTTGGACAGACCGGTGCCGGCGAGGTGTGCGGTGATCGCGTCGAGGCCGAGTTCCGCGCTGCCTTCCTCGACCACCACGAGCACGGCGGCACGTTCGCCGAGGAGCGGGTCGGGTACCGGGGTCACGCAGGCGCGGGCCACCGAGGGGTGGGCGGCGACGGCACGCTCGATCTCGGTGATGTCGAGGTTGCGTCCGCCGCGGATGATGACGTCCTTCTCCCGGCCCATGACGGTGACCGTCCCGTCCTCACCGGCCGTCAGCAGGTCACCGGTGGGGAAGAAGCCGTCCGGGGTGAGGTCCGGCGGCTCGACCTTGCCGTCGCGGGCGTAGCCGAGGAAGAGGGACGGTCCGCGGACCTGCGCGCGGCCTGTCGAATCCGGCCCCAGCACCGTGCCGTCGGCGGCGACGGCCCTGAGATCCGTGCCGGGGAAGGGCCGTCCGTCGCGGCCGAGGCGGATGTCCTCGGGGTCGTCGGGCCGGGGCGAGGTGTGGCCGAGACACTCGGACATGCCGAAGACCCGCAGGATCGTCGTGCCCAGGGAGCGTTCGGCGCGGGCCAGCGCCCCTTGGTCCATGGGGCCGCCGCCTACGGTGATCGAACGGACCCCGTCGAGGACCTTCGAGCCGGCCGCGGCGGAGCCCATCTGGAGGGCCATGGTCGGCACGCACATGGTCCATCGCACGTCGTGGGCGGCCATCCGCGCGAGCGCCTCCTCGCGGTCCCATCGACCGGTCAGGACGAGCGGTCCGCCCAGCATGAGCGACAGACAGGGGCCGAAGCAGTAGGCGGCCGTCGAGGAGAGCGGGACGACGGCGGCCACCGCGTCCCCGTCGCGCAGGCCGTTGACGTCGATCGTGCAGGAACACGCGTACCGCAGCGCGCTCTCGGACTGGACGACGCCCTTGGGCCGTCCGGTGGAGCCCGAAGTGAGGCCGATGAGCGTGCCGCCGGACCAGCGGGAGACATCGCGCGGGCCGCGGGCGGCACGTACCGACCAGCCGTCGAGGGCCTCGGCCGTGAGCGCGTCCGGCAGGGCCAGGCCGCCGTCCCACTCATGGAGCGCGGACGGTTCGGCGATCAGGACATCGGGCCGGATGTCTGCCACGGCGGCGGTGAACTCGGCCTGGGTGGTGTGCCGGTTGACCAGGGCCAGGACACCGCCCGTCAGTCCCACGGCGAGCGTCGCGGCGACCGTGCGCCACGAGTTGTCGGCCTGGAGAAGCACGGTGCCGCCCGGCGTGCCGTCCGGGGTCATCTCGTCGGCCAGCTCGGTCGCGCACCGCAGAAGTTCGCGTGCCGAGTGCTGTCCGTGGTCGTCGATGACGGCTGTGAAGTCGGCCAGTTCGGCCCGGTCGTAGAACTCCCGCACTGTCTGTCGCATCCGGTTCCTCGCCTCGTCGCGAAGGGGGTGGCCCAGGTCGGGCCGGGTCCACGGCCCGGCGTGCTCAGCCGGCGTACATCTCCGCCTCGCCGCCCATGACGGCGATCCGGCGTCCGCGCATGTCGCCGACCTGGGCGACGGCCCCCGCCCACTCCGGGCTCCGCAGCGCCTTGCGCAGGTCCTCGGCCGTGTCGAAGCTCAGGACGGAGACGCCGTCCCAGCCCTCCGAGCGCGGTTCGAGAGCCTCGTCGATGTCGGTGTGCCGCCAGGCGCGGAGTCCGGGCAGCCGGCGGGTGAGTTCGGCGTGTTCGCCTCGCCACCAGTCGATGAATCGCTCATGGGTCCACTCGGGCGGCCGGGCGGCCAGCAGGACGAGGTTGTACATCACGCCTCCTCAGGTGAACAGGACCGCCGGCGAACGTCCGATCAGCAGGCGCCGCACCCTGCCTTCGCCGTCCAGCCGGGCCGAGGCCACGAAGCTCGCCTCCGGCACGCCCGACCTGCGTACCTCGCCGAGGTACAGCTCGTCCCGGCCGACGGTGCTCGCGCCAAGCAGGTGGTGGGTGCGCACGCCCACTTCCCGCTGCGCCAGGTAGCCCTCCATCTCGGCCCGGCCGCCGTGGAAGTCGGTGCCTTCGTCGCCCCCGGTGGAGAACAGGATGGAAAAGGCGAAGTCGTCACTGATCAGGTCGAGGATCCGGTCGGCGTCGTCGCTGTCCAGGATGGCGAACCAAGCGGCCAGGAACGGCGCGGCGGACGTGGACGGCGCGGTCACGGCCGGTCCACGAGATCGAAGTCGGGAGTGAAGAACGACTGGTAGCGCGCCATCAGCCCGGCCGGTGACACCTGTACGGCGGAGAGGAACGCGCCGGTGGTCACGCCCTGGTCGACGACGAAGCCATAGGCCGTCTCGACATCGCCGTCGACCGCGTACCGCACGAGTTCGTGCCTGCGGTCCACGGCGTCGCGCCCGGCGATGTACGCGGCGAAGTCCTCGCGGGACGTGCCGGTCCGTTGGCCGCCGGGGAGGGCGATGAGGAACCGGAAGCCGGATTCCAGGAGTTCGAGGGCCTTTTCCGGGTCCTGGCCGTCCATTCTGGCCATGTACTCGCGAAGCACCATTGCCGATCGCTCTCCCTCAGCGTCTATCAGTAAACAACCTGAGTTCAGTTCAATTTGAACTGTAAGCCCAGCGCCCCGCCGCCGACAAGAGGCGGGACGTCGCGCGACGGGGCCGGTCCGCGCAGGGTGGAGAGGGCTACTCCGCGACCATCCGCACCACGCACCCCTCGATCATCTCGCTGATCTCCGACAGGGGAATCGCTCCGGTCGGCCGGTACCAGCGCCAGACGCTGACGATCATGCCGAGGACGGCAAGACCGAGGGTGTGCGCGTCGCGGACCGGGAAGGCACCCTTCGCCATGCCGCGCATCAGCAGGTTCGTCCAGTCCCGCTCCACCATCTGGACCAGTTGACGGGCCGCGACGCGCTCCGTCTCCTCGCGCTTGGACTTCCGCGGGTTGGCCAGCAGGGACATGTTGGCCTGCAGGATCCGCATCTGGCGGATCTCCCGCTCGGTGACCGCGAAGGCGCTCCGGACCGCCGCGCGCACCTCCTCCACCGGGTCCGTCTCATCGGTCGTGGCCTCGACGAACTGGTCGTGGGAGCGCTGGAGTTCCAGCCGCATGATGGTGAGCAGACAGTGGGCCTTGGACTCGAAGTAGTGGTACAGAGCGGTCTGCCCGATGCCGACCCGGTCGGCCACCTCCGACCACTTGGTGTTCTCGTAGCCGTCCTCGCCGAACCGCTCCACGGCGGCCACGAGGATCGCGCCGCGCTTCGACCTGGGCCCCTCCTCCGGATCCACGATCCGCGCCCTTGCCATCGCCTCTCCCTCTGCTCCACGGGCGGTTCCGATCACCGTCCGGTCGTCCGAGAGTAGACCCAAGTTCAGGTCGGGTTCGAATCGAAGATCGGTCGCGCGCACCCGGGCGGCGGAGGATCGGGCCGCGCGGGCTCCTGCCGAGCGAAGTCGGGCCGGCGCCCGGCGAGGAACGCCGCCACGCCTTCCCGGCCCTGCGCGGACACCGCGGCGGCGGCCAGGTGGCGGGCCTCCGCGTCGAGGTGTTCGTCCAGGCCGGCGGAGAGTGCCCTGCGAACGAGCCGCCGCGTCACCCCGTAGGCCCCGGTGGCTCCGCGCGCCAGCGCCCTCGCCGTCTCGACGGCCTCCTCGTACAGCCGTCCGGGCGCGACGATCCGGCTCACCAGCCCCATCTCCAGCGCCTCGGCAGCCGGCACGCGCCGGTTGGTCAACAGCAGGTCCAGGGCCCGGCGTGGCCCGACGAGCCGGGGCAGCGACCAACTGACGCCGGCGTCCGGCGTGTACCCGATCGCGGTGTACGCGGCCGTGAAAGAGGCGTCGGTCGCCGCGAGACTGACGTCCGCCGCCGTCACGAGTCCCAGCCCCGCCCCCGCGACGGCCCCCTGCGCGGCGACCACCAGCGGAGCGTCCAGCGCGGCGAGGATCCGCAGCGCCTCGTGGAGCGCGTCGGTGACATCGGTGAGATGCCCTGCCAGGCGCTCCCCGGACAGCGCGGCGAACTCCTTCAGATCACCGCCCACGCAGAAGGACCGCCCCCGTCCGGTGAGCAGCACCGCCCGCGCCCGCGTCGCCTCGCACTCGCGCACGGCGTCCAGCATCTCCCGGGCCGTCGTCAGGTCGATCGCGTTGCCCGCCCCGCGGCACATTTCAACACGTGCCAGCCCGTCGCCGTCCACCTCGATCGTGACCCTCATCGCGCCGTCCATCCGCCGTCCACGGTGAGCACGTGCCCGGTGCAGTAGGAGGACGCGTCGGAGGCCAGGTAGAGCAGCGCCCCGTCCAACTCCCCCTGCTCACCGCCGCGCCCCAGCATCGTGCCCCGTTCGACCCAGCGCCGGGAGCGCTCGTCGGAGAACAGCCCGTCGGTCATCTCCGAGGCGAACCAGCCGGGGGCGAGCGCGTTGACCCGCACCCCCGAGCTTCCCCACTGCCCGGCCAGTTCACGGGTCAGACCGATGAGACCGGCCTTGGACGCCGCGTAGGCCGCACCGCCCAGCGGGGCTCCGGAGACCAGCCCCAGGATGGACGAGACGTTCACCACCGATCGCATACGACCGGACGACGGCGCCTCGGCCAGCAACCGCGCGAGGTGGAAGGGTGCCACCAGGTTCACGGCCAGGACGCCGGCGAAGTCCTCGGCGCTCTCCTCCTCGGCGCGTACGGCTCCGGAGGCGCCCGCGTTGTTGACGAGCACGTCGAGGCGGCCGGTCTCGTCGAGCGCCGTCTCCATCAGCCGTACCCGGTCCTCCTCCCGCGAGACGTCGCAGAGGACGGGGTGGATGCGCGGATCCTCGTCGGCGAGTTCCTTCAGCTTCTCCAGTCGACGGGCGGCGGCGAGGACGGTGGCACCGGCCGCGGCGAGCACCACGGCGAACCGGGCGCCGAGTCCGGACGACGCCCCGGTGACCACGGCGGTCCGACCGCGCAGCGAGAACAACTCCGGCACCGGGCGCACGACGGGGGTCATCCCTCCACCCCGATGGGCAGCGCGGTCGCCCCGCCGTCCAGGACCAGCGTCTGCCCCGTCATCCAGGACGAGGCCTCGGACGCCAGGAAGACGGCCGCGTGCGCCACGTCCGCCACCGTCCCGAGCCTGCGCAGCGGCAGCTTCGCGGTCAGGATCGGCTCCCTGGGCTCCCAGACGGCCCGGGCCAGCTCGGTCTTGATCAGCCCGGGCGCGATGGCGTTCACCCGTGCCTTCGGCCCGAGTTCGTAGGCGAGTTGCCGGGTCATGTGCAGCATGGCCGCCTTGGTGGCGTTGTACCAGCCGATGTGCGGGTCGACGATCAGTCCACCGACGGAGGCGATGTTGACGACCGCTCCCCCGTGCTCCTGCATCCACGCCCGCCAGGCGCACCGGGTCCAGGCGACCATTCCGTACTGGTTGACGCGTACGGTCTTCTCCGCGCGCGGCAGGTCGAGGTCGAGGAGGTCACCCATGTACGGGTTGGTGGCCGCGTTGTTGACCAGGACATCGAGACGGCCGAAGCGGGACATCGTCTCCTCGACGCAGCGCCGGGCGTCGTCGGGCTCCCCGGCGTTGGCGACCACCTCGTGCACCTCACCGTCCCCCTTGGCCCGCAGCAACTCCTCGCGCGCCGCGGCCAGTCCGTCCGGCTTCCGGGCCGCGATCACCACATGGGCGCCCGCCTCGCGGTACGCCTTCGCGATTCCGAGACCGATTCCCCGGGAACCGCCCGTGATGACCGCGACCCGGCCGCTCAGTACCTGTCCGTTCACGCCGACTCCTCCGGGTATTTGGCCAGCTCACGCCGCGCGACCGTGCGCAGATGCACCTCGTCGGGCCCGTCCGCGATCCTGAGCGCCCGGGTGATGGCGTACAGCCGCGCCAGTACGGTGTCGTCGCTGACGCCGGCCGCCCCGTGCGCCTGGACGGCCCGGTCGACCACCCGGTGGGCGACCTCCAGGGCGGCCACCTTGATGGCGGCGACCTCGGTACGGGCGGCCGAGTTGCCCTGGGTGTCCATCAGCCAGGCCGACTTGAGGACCAGGAGCCGTAGTTGCTCGATCTCGATGCGGCTGCGGGCGATCCACTCGCGTACGACGCCCTGTTCCGCGAGCGGGCCGCCGAAGGCGGTGCGGGTCAGGGTCCGGCGGCACATCAACTCCAGGGCGCGCTCGGCGAATCCGACGGCCCGCATGGCGTAATGCATGCGCCCGGGTCCCAACCGCCCCTGTGCCAGGGCGAATCCCTCCCCCACGCCGCCGAGGAGCGCCGAGGCCGGCACCCGTACGTCCTCGAACAGCACGTCGCCGTGGCCGCAGCGGTCGGTGTAACCGAACATCGGCAGATCACGCAGGACGGTGATGCCGAGTGTGTCCCGTGGGATCAGCAGCATGCTCTGCTGCCGGTACGTCGGCGCGTCCGGGTCGGTGACGCCCATCAGGATGATCAGCCGGCAGTCCGGATCGAGGATTCCGGACGTGTACCACTTGTGGCCGTTGACCACGTACTCGTCGCCGTCACGGGTGATCCGCGTGCGGATGTTGCGCGCGTCGGAACTGGCGACCTCCGGTTCGGTCATCGCGAAACACGAGCGGATCTCGGCGGTGAGCAGGGGCCGCAACCAGCGGTCCTGCTGCTCGGGTGTGCCGAAGAGGGCGAGCAGTTCCATGTTGCCGGTGTCGGGTGCGGAGCAGTTGAACACCTCGGGCCCCATCACCGACCGTCCGGCCAGCTCGGCGAGCGGTGCGTATTCGAGGTTGGTGAGGCCGGCGCCCCAGTCGCCATGCGCGAGGAAGAGGTTCCACAGGCCCTCGGCACGCGCCTTCTCCTTCAACTCCCGCATCACCGGCGGGAGTCGATGGGGGTCGTTGCCCTCGGCGAGCTGCCGGTCGTACACGGCTTCGGCGGGCAGGACGTACTCGTCCATGAACGCGGCCATGCGGTCGCGGAGTTCTTCGGCCTTCGGGGTGAGTCCGAAATCCATGCCGGCGCTCCTTCAGGGCATGGGGGCGACGATGCCGCGCGCCGTGCGGATCATCTCCGCGATCGTCGGCGGCAGCCGCTCCTGGTCGGGGTCGTGGTGCTTGCCCTCGCGGTGTCTGCGCAGGTTGTGGCCCATGATCGCGGCCATCTTCGTGCGCGCCAGGGCGCGGAACCAGTCGAGGGCGGGTGGTTCGGGGCGGCCGTCGAGGTAGGCGGCGAGCAGTTCCTCCTCGCCTGGCAGGCCGGGCACGGTCCGCCCGAGTCGGGGGAAGTTGGTGTGGTCGGCGAAGAGAAGGAACCAGGTGAGGTCGATCCGGGGATCGCCTACGGCCCAGATCTCCCAGTCGACGACTGCGACCGGCCGCTCGCCCCGGCACAGGACGTTGGCGAGCCGGAAGTCGCCGTGGGTCAGCACGGGCGGGATGCGCGCCGGTACCCGGGACGCCAGGGCGCCCAGCAACTCCTCGGACCCGGGCCGCAGTTCGATCGGTACGGCGCGCATGGTGCGGGACCACCGCTCCAGCTCGCTCGCCGGGTCCAGTGGGGGCTCGGACGCGTCCGCTCCCGTGTCGTGCAGGTCTCGTAGTACGTCGGCCACGGCCAGCATCCGGGTCCGGCACAGCCCCGGATCGAGCCGGTGCTCGTCGAGGACCGGCTCGATCGCCTCGCCGTCCGCGAACTCCATGGCGAACCAGGCCGGTTCGCGTTCGTCGACCGCGGCGACTCCGGGCACGGGCACGGCTGATCCGGTGAGCAGGCGCAGCACCCGGGCCTGGCGGAGCACGTCGTTGCGGCCGATGGGCCGCTGTCCGGGTGGCACCGCCTTCACCACATAACGGGCCGTTCTCGAGGCGATGGTGTAGGTGAGTCCCGAGTGGCCGCCGGGCAGGGTGCGCAGATCACCGAAGGACTCGCCCGGATGCCGTTCGGCGAGGCGTGTGCGGACCCGTCCGGCGAGTTCGGTCACCTCGGTCGCGGTGCTCAACGACCGGCCCCCTTCGGCTCCTTGGGCAGTCCCAGCACGCGTTCGGCCAGGATGGTGCGCTGGATCTCGTCGCTGCCGCCGGCGATGCGGTAGCCGGGCGCGCCGAGCAGGTGCTCGGTCCAGGCGAAGGTGCCCCACTCCCCCGTGTCGGCGGCGAGGCGTGGCCCCAGCAGCTGCTGGACCAGGTCGGTGGTGGCGCGCATGGTGGCGGTGGCGTGGAGCTTGCCGACCGAGGCCTCCGCGCCGGGTTCGCGGCCGGCGACCAGGGCGGCCGTGACACGGAGCCCGATGAGCCGCTGAACGAGGGAGCGGACGAACAGGTCGGCCGCCTGCTGCCGTTCGCCGCCGGTGAGCGGCCGGGGCAGGTGCCGGGCGAGGTCGAGTGCGCGGTCGGCGTTGTCCAGGCCGAGGCCGCCGGAGTCGAGACGCTCGGCGGCCAGCACGGTGAGGGTGACCCGCCAGCCCTCGCCGACGGGGCCGAGCCGATCGGCGTCCGGGACGAACACGTCGTCCAGGTAGACCTCGTTGAAGCTGGAGCCGCCGGTCATCTGGCGGATGGGCCGTACGGTCACGCCGGGCGCGTCCATCCGCACCAGGAAGACCGTGATGCCCGCGTGCTTGGGCGCATCCGGGTCGGTACGGCACACGGCGACGCCCCAGGTGGCGACGCGGGCGCCGGACGTCCAGATCTTGTGGCCGCTGAGCACCCAGCCCGCCCCGTCCCGCACGGCGCGGGTGCGAACGGCGGCGAGGTCGGAGCCCGCCTCCGTCTCGGAGAAGAGCTGGCAGGCGAGTTCGTCGGTGCGGAGCATGGGGCGCAGCCAGCGCCGCTTCTGCTCGTCGGTGCCCCAGACACGGATCGCGGGAGCCACGAGTTGCTGGGTGACGGGGAAGATCTCGGTGCGCCGGGGCACGTCGAAGGCGGCTTCCTCCGCCCGGTACAACTGTTCGTAGTGGGCGGGCAGTTCACGCCCTCCGTACTCCTCCGGCCAGCCGAGCGCGCCCCACCCCTGGTCGTGGCGGGTGCGTTCCCACTCCCGTGTCCGGTCGGTGTGCTCGCGCTCCTGCGCCTCGGTCCGGTTCTCGAAGACGGCCACGGAGTCGTCGCCGCTGCCCCATGCCCGGCGCGTGGGGCGGGCTTTCGCCACGCCCGTCAGCCAGCGCCGGGCCTCGGCACGGAACTCCTCAGGGTCCGGGATGCGGGTCATGGTCCTCCCTTCAGCGAGTCAGTACGGTGCAGGCGCTGACGCCCGGTGCTCCGTACACCTGGGTGAAGCCGGCCGCCGGGCCGCCGGGCACCTGCCGTTCGCCCGCTCTCCCCCGCAACTGCTGGACGATCTCGTGGACTTGGCGCAGCCCGGAAGCGCCGATGGGCTCGCCGTTGGCGATGCACCCGCCGTCGGTGTTGACCGGCAGCGCTCCGTCGATCCCGGTGCCTCCGGAGGCGATCAGCCGCTCCTGCTCGCCGTGTTCGCAGAACCCGCACTCGGCCAGGTGCATCACCTCGGCGCCGCTCTCGGTGTCCTGGAGCTGGCACACGTCGATGTCGTCCGGCCCCAACCCCGCCTGTTCGAAGGCCAGTTGTGCCGCGTCGGTGCTGACACTGGTCGGCGTGCCGGGCGGCGCCCAGGGGCTGAACACCTCGAAGGAACCGAACCTCCTGGTCCGTACGACGGCCGCCCGCAGTGCGATCGGGCTGCCGCCCAGGTCACGCGCGACCGTCCGGTTGCACAGGATCAGGGCGACCGCACCCTGGCCGGGTGAGCAGAACATGTACCTGGTCAGCGGGTCGTTGACCATGCCGGAGGCCAGGATCTCGTCCGCGTCGAGCGGTTTGCGGCGCCAGGCGTGGGGAGTGAGCACCCCGTTGCCGTACGCCTTCTGTGCGACCAGCGCGAGCGTGCGGGCGCTGATGCCGTGATCGTGCATGTACCGCTGGATCTTCATGGCGAAGAACTGGGTGGTCACCATGAGCCCGTCGCGGCCGTAGACCTCGTCGAGCCCCCAGTCGGCGGGCCGTGGGTCGAAGGCGCCCCGCGGGTGCTTGTCGAAGCCGACGGCGAGGGCCACGTCCGCCGCGCCCGAGCGGATGGCGTTCACGGCCGAGACCAGCGCACTGCCACCGGTCGCGCAGCCATTGCGCACGTTGACGAACGGCACTCCGGTCAGGCCGAGTTCGGCCACCAGCGTGTCGGCGTTCCCGGCCGCGTCGCTGCCGCCGTACGCGGCCCGGACGCGCGACCACGGCAGTCCGGCGTCGGCGAGGGCCGCGCGGACGGCCCGCTCGGCGAGCTGCCTGCCGGTCGCCTCCGTACGGGCGAAGGAGGTGATCCCGGCGCCGCAGACCAGCACCTCATCGGCGCTCATACGGCGACTCCCGAAGCGGCGGCCCTGGGGACGCCGTCCCCCGCCGTGACCCGCAGCGGCATACCGATCGTGATCCGCTCGGGAGGGACGTCGAGCGCGGCCAGCACCCTGACCCCCTCGGGCAGTTCGACGTATCCGACGGCGAAGGGTTCGAACCCCGTGTCGGGCACGGCGTACGGCGGCGACTTGGGCGCGTACCGCTGGACGGTCCACGTCCACAGCGTGCCGGTCGCCGAGAGGGCGATCGGCTCGGCCGGGCCCCCGCAGCGCGGGCACGCGGGGTCGGCCGGGTAGACAGCCACCGCACAGTCGGCACACCGGGAGCCGCGCAGTCGCCCCGCGTCGCTCAACGACCCTTCCACTGCGGCTCCCGCTTCTCCAGGAACGCCGCCACGCCCTCCGCCGCGTCCTCGGAGTTGAGCATCACGCCGACCGCGAGGTGCTCCATGACCATCAGGGACTGGATGTCGGCATCGAGGCTCCGGTCGATGGTCATCTTGGTGATCCACATCGTGAACGGGCTCTTGTCGGTGAGCTGTTCGGCGAACTCCTCGACCGTCGCGTCCAGCTTGTCCGCGGGTGCCGAGGAATTGATGAGGCCGAACTCCGCCGCCTCGACGCCGGTGAGCAGTTTGCCGGTGAGCATGAGTTCCTTGGTCTTGCGGACACCGATCATCCGCGGCACGCGGTAGATGGGGCCCGCTCCGCCGAACAGCGCACGGCGGATGTGGAAGTCGCCGATCAGGGCGTCGTCCGCGGCGATCGCGAAGTCGCAGGAGATCATCAGCTCGAAGCCGCCCGCGGTGACGTGGCCTTCGAGAACGGCGATCGACGGGGTCTTCATCGAGTACAGCCGGTCGCAGACCTTCGCCGACTTCACGGCGACGTCGATGGCGTTGGACCGTCCGACGAAGTCGGCCTGGAGGCTGTCCAGGTCGAAGCCGGAGCAGAAGGTGTTGCCGCGCCCGCGCAGGACCAGCACGCGCAGCTCGGGGTCCTCGTCGACCTCGGTGATGATCTCGTCGAGCCGGTCCAGGATGGGCACCGTCACGCAGTTCTTCTTGTGCGGCCGGTTCAGCCAGACCCGCGCCACATGACCGTCCCGCTCGAACTGGATCTCGTCTTCGACTGCCATGAGCTCCTCCAACCTGAACTGAATTCAGTACGATTCTGAGGGCGGTGGTTGCCCCTGTCAATGGTCCGTCGGGCCGTGCTGTCTTCAGGCGCCGCGGGCCGGCCCGTCCTCACGACCGGCGAGACCGAGCAGCCCGGCCAGTCGCAGCCGGTGGTCGTCGGCGGTGCCGAACAGGGCCTCGTCGGCCCGCGCACGGCGTAGGTACAGATGGGCCGGGTGCTCCCAGGTGAAGCCGATCCCGCCGTGGAACTGGACGTATTCGGCAGTGGCCAGCCGGTACGCCCCCGTGCAGGCCACCGCCGCCGCACTCGCCGCCACCGGCACCTCGGCCGTCCGCGAGGAGACACAGGCGCTCGCGTACGCCGACGCCGACCGGGCGCCCTCGATCTCGACGAGCAGATCGGCAAGCCGGTGCTTGACGGCCTGGAACGATCCGATGACCCGACCGAACTGGGTTCGCTGCGACACATAGGAGAGGACGGCGTCCAGGGCGTGCGCGCTGCCGCCGACATGCTCGGCCGCGAGTGCCACCCGTCCCGCGTCGACGACGGCGTCGGCGATGCCCGGCGCCTGTCCGGGCTCGCCGACCGGTTCGGCCGGCGCCCCTCGGAAGCGGACGCGTGCCTGACGGCGCGTGGGGTCGAGGACCCGGCGAGGTGTCCGGGCGCAGGTCGCATCGTCCGGCTCGCAGCCGAACAGCCGCTCCCCGTCCGGGGTGCGGGCGCGGACCAGCAGGAGATCGGCGCTCTCTGCGTCGGGGACGAAATCGGCCGCTCCGCGCAGCACCCATCCGTCGGGGCCGCGCTCGGCCGTCAGATCGGCCGGGTGCAGGAATCCGGCGACCGTGGCCGTGAGCGCGCCGGAGGCGAGTGGGGGCAGCCAGCGTGCGCAGGCCCGCGGGTCGCCGCTGCCGAGCAGGGTCTGTCCGGCGAGGACGACGGTGGACAGCAGCGGAGCCGGGCACAGCGCGCGGCCCGTCTCCTCCAGAGCCACGGCGAGTTCGGTGAAGGCGCAGCCGGCGCCGCCGTACTCCTCGGGCACGGCGAGCCCGTGCACCCCGATCTCGCCCGCGAGCCGATCCCACAGCACCCGGTCGTGACCGCGTGGGCCCTCCGTCTGCTTGCGGACCTCCTCGGGACCGCAGGTCTCGCTGAGCAACTGTCGTAGGATCTGGCGCAGTTGGCGCCGTTCGTCGCTGTCCAGCAGCAGCGCCGGATCGGCATCGAGCCGGAACATCCAAGCCTCCCTAGACCGTGAAGCGTCCACCGTTGGCGAGGAGGACCGCGCCGACGAGGTTCGCGGCCTCGTCGCTCGCCAGGAACAGGGCGATGTCGGCGATCTCCTCCGGTGTGGCGTACGGGCGCACCCGCGGATCGGCGAAGCCACGGCGCAGTGCCGCGGGCGTCCTGGCGGCCATGCCGGTCTCGGTGGGCCCCGGTGCCACGGTGTTGACGCGGACGCCGAACGCGATCGCCTCCTTGGCGACCGACTGGCTCAGCGTGTGCGCACCGGCCTTCGATGCCGCGTAGTGCGGATAGCCGGCCGGAGCATCGAAGGCCGACGAGGAACCGATGGTGACGACCGCTCCGGACCGGCGCGGTGCCATGACCCGGAGGGCGGCGCGCAGCACATGGAAGGTGCCGGACAGGTTGACCCGCACGACCCGCTCCCAGGCGGTGTCGTCGAGCCGCCCTGTCACCTCCGGTGGCCGGTCCGCGACCAGGGCTTCGGCGATCCATTCCTTGGCCGTGGGGTCGTCGACCCCGGCCGCGTGCACCACCGCGTCGAGCCGCCCGTGCCGCCGTACGACTTCGGCGAAGGCCCGCTCGACCTCCGCGGGCGCGGCCACGTCGACGGTCAGCGGCCGCGCTCGCGCCAGTCCCTTCGCCACGGCCTCGGACGCCGGGCCGTCCACGTCCGCAACGAAGACCTCGGCACCCTCCGCGGCAAGTCGCCGCGCGACCGCCGCGCCGATACCGGATGCGGCGCCGGTGACGATGGCGACCCGCCCGTCGAAGCGTCCGAAGTGCTCGTGCTCCATGTCCGGTCACCATCCCTCGCCCCAGCTACTGAACTGACTTCATTTTTGTTACTGTCTCAGGTATGTCAACAGGCGGGACGCGAGCCGTACAGCTGACCCGATGGGGCGGCCCACCGGTTCTCATCGAATCCGAACGCCCCAGTCCCACGGGCGAAGAGGTCCTGATCCAGGTCGAGGCGGCGGGGCTGTGCCGCTCGGATCTCCATGTCATCGACGCCCGGCCAGGCGATCTCCCGTACCGAACTCCCTTCACCCTCGGGCACGAGGTCGCGGGCCGGGTGGCCGAGCGCGGCCCGCAGGCCGTGGGACCGGCGGTCGGCGAGCGCGTGGTCGTCTACGGCCCCTGGGGCTGCGGGAACTGCGCGCGGTGCACGGCGGGCGCGGAGAACTACTGCGACCGGCGCGCACACCTTGATGCCGCCCTGACCGGTACGGGAGCGGGGCTCGGGCGCGACGGAGGGATGGCCGACCTCATGCTCGTGCCGTCGGGCAGCCTGCTGGTCCCGGTGGGCGACCTGCCCGCGGTCCAGGCGGCGCCGCTGTCGGACGCCGGGCTCACCGCCTATCACTCCGTGGCCGCGGTGCGGCCTTCTCTCGTCGACGGCACGAGCGTGGTCGTGTTCGGCGTGGGCGGCCTCGGGCATGTGGCCGTCCAGATCCTGCGGGCCACGACAACCGCGCAGATCTTGGCCGTTGACGTGCGGGCGGAGGCGCTCTCCCTGGCCGAAGCGTGCGGCGCGCACTTCGGCACGCTCCTGCGGCCCGACACCGGGGCGGTTCTCCTGGGCCGGACCGGTGGCGTCGGAGCGGCAGCCGTACTCGACTTCGTCGGCAGCCGGTCCAGCCTGGGATTGGCGGCGGGCCTGCTGCGGGCCGGCGGGGAGCTGGTCGTGGTGGGCAGCGGAGGCGGGGAGCTTACGGTGCGCAAACCGGGCGCGCTTCCCGCTGGAGCCCGGATCTCCTTGCCCTTCTGGGGGACCTTGCCCGAACTGGCAGAGGTCGTTGCCCTGGCACGCAAGGGGGTCCTGAAAGTGGAGGTCGAACGGTTCGCACTGTCGAGCGCGCTGCAGGCGATCGAGAGGCTGCGCTCGGGCCGGGTACGAGGGCGCGTGATTCTCGCTCCCTGAGATCCGGCCGAAACCGCACGACCCAGCCACCCCCAGCGCACCTCTCGACTACAGAAGTGAGTTCAATTAGCGTCGTTGCCATGGACGCGGAGACAGTGGATCTGCTGGTGATAGGCGGCGGCATGGCCGGTCTCTCGGCCGCCGCCCGGGTCGCTGCCGAGGGTGGCTCGGTGGTTCTGGTGGAGAAGGCGGAACGCACCGGCGGCTCCGCCCGGTTCGCCGGTTTCGTATGGACGACCCCGACCGTCGAGGACATGCGCCGGGTCAACCCGGACGGCGACCCGGAGCTGGCGGCCGCTCTGGTGGCCGGGTTCGCCGACGGCGTGGCGTGGATCCGGTCGCTCGGCGTGGAATGCCGACCGCCGGTGCCGGTGCTCGGCTTCGGCCGCGGACACCAGGTCGACACGAACCACTATCTCGACGCGTGCGAGCGGATGCTCCGCGACCGGGGCCAGGAGGTGCTGACCGCCACCCGGACTCACTCACTGGTGACGGAGAACGGCGTGGTCAAGGGGGCGGACTGCCTCCTGCCGGACGGATCCCGGCGCCGGATCGAAGCCGGTTGGACCCTGCTCGCGACCGGCGGATTCCAAGGAGATCCGAGCCTGCGCGCCGAGCGCATCCACCCCCAGGCCGAGGACATCGGGCTGCGGGCCAACCCGCACAGCCGGGGCGACGGCCTCGCACTCGGGCGGGCCGCGGGCGCGGCGTTCGGCAGGCAGGACGCGGGGTTCTACGGGCACCTGATGCCGGCGGGCGTCTCCCTGTCCGATCCCGCACGCTTCGTCGACCTCGCGCTCTACTACAGCGAGCACGCCCTGCTGTTCGACACGACGGGCGAGCGCTTCGTCGACGAGACGGCCGGGGACCACCTGACAGCCATGGCGCTGCTGGAACGACCGGAGGCCCGCGGCCTGTTGGTCGCCGACGCGGGGGTGCACCGCGAGTGGATCAGCGCCTCGTACGTGGAGGGGATCCCCGGCGTGAACAAGTTCCAGCTGTGCCATCGGGCCGGCGCCCGCAGCGCGGTGGCGGACAGTCTGGAGGACTTCGCGTCGATGCCCGAGGAGTGGGGCTATCCGGGTACCACCATCCGTGACCGCATCTCGCAGTTCAACGCCACGATGCGCGCGAACGGCGCGACAACGCCCGGCAGGCTGCTCGACCGCCGGCCGCTCGACGAACCGCCGTTCTACGTCCTCGAGGCGGCCCCGGCGATCACCTTCACCTTCGAGGGTCTGCTGATCGACGCGAGGGCGCACGCGCTGTCCGCGGACTCCGGCGGCAGGCATCCGGTACCCGGCCTGCTCGCAGCCGGTGCGGACGCGGGCGGACTGTACCGGCGCGCCTACGCCGGCGGCCTCGCCCCCGCGCTGGTGTTCGGCCTTGCGGCGGCACGGACCGCGCTCACCGAGACCCCGGCGGCCGTCGGGCGCTGAGCCCCGTTCGGCCGCTCGGCACGAAATCCGGTGCACGAGGCTTGCCCGCCCGGCTCCGGAGTGCCTAGCTTACTGAATTGAGTTCACTTTAACTCAACTGTTCGTGAGGTGGTCATGCTTCTCGCACATGTGGCGCGATCGCGCTCTTCCACCGAGGAGGGGCTGTGAGTCAGTTCCTGCTTGTCCTGGTCAGCGGGGTGGCCAGCGGAGCCGTGTACGGCCTCATCGGCCTCGGGCTCGTGATCATTTATCGGGCCACGGACGTCGTGAACTTCGCGATGGCGTCGATCGCGACGCTGGGTCTGTACGTGGCGGTCTCGCTCCACGACCGCGGTGTGGCGACGGTGCTCGGCGTCCTCGCCGCCGTCGCGATCACCGTGTCGGCGGGCATGCTGGTACGCGAGACGGTGATCCGGCCACTGGGGCAGGGGCAGCTGTTCTCCGCTCTCGTCGTGACCATGGGCGTGTCCCTGATCGCGGAGAGCGTGGCCGGATCGATCTGGGGCGACCAGCCGAAGGCCTTCCCCAGCCTGGTCGACGGGACGGTGCGCTGGTCGGGCGCCGCGGTGCCGGTGCAGAGCCTGGTGACGATCGCGGTCGCGGCCGTGGCGATGGCGCTGGTGGGCTATCTGTTCGCCCGCACCACGCTCGGCTCCGCGATGCGCGCCGCGGCCGAGTCGGCGGACACCGCCCGGGTGCTGGGGCTGAGTGCGCAGCGCCTGGCCAGGATCTCCTGGGCGCTCGGCCTCGGTCTCGCCGCGCTCGCCGCCTGTCTGTACGCCCCACGGTCCGGGCTGGTGCCCACCGCGCTGGTCGCACCGCTGTTCCGGGCCTTCGCCGGGATCTTCCTCGGTGGCCTGACCAGCATGTACGGCGCCGTCCTTGGCGGGCTGACCATCGGTGTCCTGGACAACCTGGCGGCGAACTACGTCTCCGCCAGTTTCCGGGACACGTTCGTGTTCTCGTTCACCGTGCTGGTGCTGCTGATCCGTCCGCAGGGCATGTTCGGCACCCGCACCTTCCAACGGGTCTGAGGGGTCGTATCCATGGTCTTCAACCGTTCCCTCCTGGCGAAGGCGGCGCTGGGCCCGGCCGCCGGCGCGGTGCTCATGGCGTTCATGGCCGCCGGCGCGATCCCCGCGTACCAGATGTACTCGGTGGGGCTCGCGGCCGTGTACACCATCGTCGTGCTGTCGGTCGGCCTGCTGGCCGGCTGGTCCGGCATCTGGTCGGTGGGCCACCCCGCGTTCTTCGCCATCGGCGCCTACTTCACCGCGTACGGCAGCGGCCACGACTGGCCCCTGGAAGCGGTGGTCCTCGGTGCCGTCGCCACCGGTGCCGTCCTGGGCGCCTTCATCGGGTATGCGGGTGCCAGGTTCTCGGTGCTCTACATCGCCCTGCTGACGCTGGCCTTCACGACGGTGACCCTGGAAGTGGTCAACCGCTGGAGCAGCGTGACCGGCGGCGACCAGGGCGTGCCGGTGATCGAGCTGCGCAGCGCGCTCGGCCTGGGCACTCTCCTCGGTGGCGGCACCGACGCCCAGTACCTCGCCGTCGGGGCCGCCGCCGTCGTACTGGCGCTGGCCGTACCGGCCGCCGGCTCCGGGCTGCGGATGCGGCTGGTGGCCGCCAAGTCGCACCCGCTGGCCGCCCGTACGATCGGTATCGCGCCGGAGGCGCAGTCGTCCCTGTCCTTCGCGGTGAGCGCGGCCTGCACCTCCTTCGCGGGTGTGCTGCTCGGTCTGCTCACCGGGTTCGTGAGCCCGGACCCGTTCTCGCTGACCTTCGGCATCTCGCTGATCGCGGCCTGTGTGCTCGGCGGGGTCGGCACGATCCTCGGCGCCGTGGCCGGCGGCGTCTATCTGACCTGGAACCCCTCGCTCTCGTCCGCTGTCGGGCTGCCCCAGCCGGTCGTGCAGGGCCTCGTACTGATCGCGGTGCTCCTCTTCCTGCCGGGGGGCGTCGTGCCGTTCCTCGCCAAGCCCGCGCGGAGCGTCGTATGGCGCGTGCTGCGGCGACCGGACGAACACGTCCCGTTGCCCGCCGACGAGTCGGCGGAGCTGTCACCGGTCCGGGCCGCGTCCGAGACCGCGGGCGACGACCCCGTCCTGCTGCGGCTGGAGCACGTATCGGTGTCGTACGGCGGACTCAAAGCCTTGGAGGATGCCTCGCTGTCCCTGCGGCAGAACGAGATCCTGGCGGTCATCGGGCCCAACGGGGCAGGGAAGACAACCCTGTTGAACGCCCTGTCGGGGCTGACGGGGAACGGCCGGGTGAGCGGGAGCGCCGACTTCGCCGGCCGGCCCCTCCTGAAGGCCAGGGCGACCGCGCGGCGGCGGCTGGGCATCGGACGCACCTTCCAGCACGCGGAGGTGTTCTCCGAACTCACTGTCGCGGAGAACGTGTTGTGCACCCGTCGCCTGATCACCGCGCGTGACCGGCAGTCCGTCGCGCGGCTGCTGCGCTCCGTCGGTCTCGCTGACGTGGCCGACCGCCGCCCCGGTGAGCTTCCGTTCGGGCTCCAGAAGCGCCTCGACCTGGCCCGCGCGATGGCCGAGGAACCGAAACTCCTGATCCTGGACGAGCCGTTCGGCGGCCTCGACGCGGGCGAACGGGCGCTGCTGGCACAGCACATCAGGAGGCTGCACGCCGAGGGCACCGCCGTGGTGGTCATCGACCACGTCCTCGACGACCTCTTCTCCGTCGCCCACCGGGTGATCGCCTTCGACTTCGGCCGCACGATCGGCGAGGGCACCCCGGACACCGTCCTGCAGGATCCGGCGGTGCGGTCGTCGTACCTGGGGACGGTCGACGGCAGGACCCCGCTGCCCGAGCACGTGGGCGAGCGGAGCATGATCCGCCTGCGCGGGATCGGCCATACCTACGGCGGCGTGGTTGCCGTGCGCGACGTCGACCTCGATGTCCGCCAAGGGGTCGTGCTGGGCATCGCCGGGGCCAATGGAGCGGGCAAGAGCACGCTGGGCGGCATCCTGCACGGCTCACTCAAGCCCGCCCGGGGCGACAGGGAGACGGACGGAACCGTCCGCACCAGCCTGGCGCCCGAGGGGCGGGCCCTGTTCAAGACGCTGTCCCTGCGGGAGAACCTCGAAGTGGCGGCGTATGCGGCGGGCATCACCGGCGCGCCGCTGCGCGAACGGCTGGAGGAGACCGTCGAGTGGCTGCCGCCGCGGCTGCGCGACCGGATGTCCGCCTCCGCCGCCGGGCTGTCCGGCGGCGAGCAGCAGATGCTCGCCATCGCCCGGGCCCTCATCGTCCGGCCGGACGTCCTGATCGTCGACGAACCGGCGCTCGGGCTCGCTCCCGCCCTGGTCGACGAGGTCTACGACCGGCTGGCCCGGCTCGCCCACGACGGCCTGACGGTCGTCCTGCTCGAACAACTGCTCAGCCGCGCCATGTCCGTCTGCCACGAGGTCGTCGTGCTGCACGAGGGCGGCATCGCCGCCCACGGGCGTCCGGGCGACCCGGAGTTCGCGGAGCAGGCGGAAGCGGCGTACTTCAGCGGCGGCCTGGATGCGGCCGCCACGGCGGCGAAGGCCGACGCCCGGACCTCCCCAGTGAATTGACAATCCCGTTGTGAACGAGGTGGACCGTGTTCCGGACAATGAGAAAGTTCCGCCGAGCTGCGGGAACGACGGCCGTCCTGGCCGTGGTCGCGCTGACGGCCAACGCATGTGCCGGCCAGGACTCCGCAGGAGCCGGCGGAGGTGACACGTCGGAGATCCACATCGGCGCGTGGCTTCCCCTCACCGGCGCCACGGCCGCGTACGGCGTGCCCGAGAAGGCGGGCGCCGACGCGTACTTCAAGATGCTCAACGCGTCTGGAGGCATCAACGGCCGCAAGGTCCGGTGGACCGTCAAGGACAACGCGGCAGACCCGCAGCAGACCGTCCAGATCGCACGTGAACTCGTCGGCCAGGACAAGGTCGTGGCCATCGTGAACGCGAACGGCACCTCCCAGGCGGAGGCGGCCTTCCCGTTCGTCCTCAATCAGTCCAAGGTCCCGGTCCTCAACGAGGTGGGCGGCAGCGAGTCCTGGTTCGAGCCGCCGCGCCCGGGCCTGTTCGGCACGCAGACCCTCTACGAGGACCAGGCCGCGGCGATCGCCGCCTGGGCGACGGAGGACGGTGCCAAGAAGGTCCTGGTCGTGCACAGTGACCCGGCCGCGTTCGTGAACGTGGCCGAACAGGTGGAGCCCGTCGCGAAGAAGGTGGATCCCTCGGTCAAGGTCGACCGGCTTACAGTCAAGTACCAGACCACCGACTACACCCCGGTCATCAGCAAGGTGAAGGCGGCCGGCCCCCAGGCGGTGATCCTGATCCTCACCTCCCCCGAGGCGGCCGCCTTCCTCAAGGAGGCCAAGCTCCAGGGACTCTCCCTGCCCACCTACGCCTACGCACCCGTGGCCGCCGAGTCGACGGTCTCCCTGGCCAAGGACGCCGCCGAGGGCCTCAAGGCCGTACAGCTGGTGAAGGCGCCCTCGGACCCGGACCCCGCGGTGAAGGAGTTCCGGACGGCGATGGCCAAGTACGAGCCGGATCAGGCCGCCGGTTTCCTCGCCCTGTGGGGCTGGAGCAACGCGAAGGTGTTCGCCGAGATCGCGAAGACCGTCAAGGGGCCCGTCACCTCCCAGTCCCTCACCGCGGCCTACGAGAAGGCGGCCAAGGTGGACCCGGGGGTGTCGCCGGTCATGAACTTCAGCGCCGGCAACCATCTGGGCACGCGCAGCGTGCAGCGAGTGGCGGTGAAGAACGGCGTCTGGACGTCTGTCGGCGACTTCTACACTCCGCCGGCCCGGGACTGAGCTGATCGATCACCGGGGCGCACCGACCCTCCGTCACACCCCCCGGTGATCGATCCCCAGCAGACTCGCCGCGGCCCTGAAGTCCGCCGCGTGATGACCGACCGACAGGGACCAGTGATGGCCGACGCCCGTGGCGCTCCACGCGTCGACCCACTCGCCGGGGTCCCGGCCGAAGTCGACGCGGCTGGTGGTGTTGCCGATCTCCAGGAGCGGTCCCGGGACGACGGTGCCCTCGGAGGTGACGAAGGACAGGCTGCCGTCGGCGTCCTGGCCGAGGCCGAGGAGGGTGACGGGACCGGGCTGGACGTCGAACTCCACACTCACGCCCCAGCCGCGCTTGCCGTGGTAGACGCCGAGCCCGCGCAGCAGCGGGTCGCGGGCGCTGACCGCGAGGTGGCCGGGCCCGTCGTGGCCCATCTCCACCACGCCGTCCTCGAAGTTCAGAGCCTGGATCTCGGTGAACGAGCCCCCTGAGCCGATGCTCTGGGAGGCGAACTGCGCGACGCTGGTGCGCAGTTCGTACTCGCCGGCCGCGGGGACGCCCCGGGCGGTCAGCAAGGAGGCGCCGAGGATCATGCCCGCGCCGAGCCGCTCGTGGAGTTCCCCGCCGAGGCCGCGATGGTAGTAGGCGAGCGTGTCGAGGCCGAAGTCGTCCACGAGCCGGTCGAGGGCGACCGAGACGGTCGCTCCCCAGGCGAAGTCCTCGTCCACCACGCTGTCGTCAAGGGTGAAGACCTGCCGTGCGAGCGCCATGCGTTCACGGGTCTCCGCCTCGGTCACCTGCTCCACCCGGTGCCGCAGGTCGTCGAACTCCAGCACTTCCGTGTGCGAGCCGAACGTCGTGGACAGCAGCGTGGGATCGGTCGACACATCGAGCATCCCCGGATAGAGATGCCCCATGAGGCCGTGCCGGGCGTGCCGCAGGGCCGCCCGGACGTGGGCGGCCCGGATCCACTGCTCGATGCGCCGCCAGGCGTTCTCCTGGCGCAACCACCCCGAGACCGACCGGAACGGGATGCCGGCACGACGGAAGACATTGCCGACCTCGGGCACCGGGCACTGTCCGCAGTAGGCCAGCCAGGCACCGGTGTCGAAGGACGCGTGGTCCATCCGCTCGGTCGGCTGGAGGTCGATGACCAGGACGGGGGCGTGCGAGCGCTGGGCGATCGGCAGCACCATCGACGAGGTCAGATACGTCGTCAGGAACAGCACGATCAGGTCGCAGTCCGCGCGGCGCAGTTTCTCGGCCGCCGCCGCTCCTTCCTGGGCGTCGGAGATGAACCCGACGTCGGTCACCTCCGCGTCCATCCGCCGGAAGCGGTCGGCGACGTAACGCGCCGACTCCCGCAGCTGCGGCAGGAGTCCGGGGAACTGCGGCCAGTATGTGCCGAGCCCGCCGGCCACGAGCCCGATCCGGGTGCGGCGCCGGGCCGCCGGGGGAAGCAACTCGCGCAGATGGGCGGCCTGTTCGGCGGTGCGGCCCGTGGTCGTTGCCGTCGTGGGGGCGGTCGTAGCCATGGATGGTGCTCCTTTGTGACGCCGACGGGTGGGCCTCGGCTCAGGCGCTGGCGATCCGCAGGTCCTTGTGGGTGCGGGCGGCGCTGGGCGAACGCGGGACGAGGACACGGACGATGTAGGCGCCGGCGAAGGCGGCCAGCGCCATGCAGGCGGTGATGGACCAGAGCAGGACGGCCGGGCTGTAGTCGACCAGGGCAGGGGTGAAGAACGCGGCGACCGCGAAGACCCCGCGCGACAGGGCGTAGGTGAGGCCCTGGGTGGTGCCGCGAGTGTCCGCGGGCAGGGTGAGCTGCGACCAGACCTTGTAATTGGCCTCGCCGGCGAAGGGGTTGGAGAGCTGGTAGAGGACGAAGAAGACGAGCATGCCGACCAGGGCACCGGCGGTCAGGGACGCGATCACGAAGGCGAGGACCTGCACGGCGGCGGCCACATAGAACAGCCGGTCGCGCCAAGGGCTGTCGGCGACGCGTACGAAGGCGATGGTCAGCAGGACCCCGATCGGGATGAAGGCCAGATTGATCCCGGTGGCCAGGCTCTGTGACGCGTCACTGACGGTGACCAGCAGATAGGTGCCGAACTGGCCGAAGGTGTTGGCTCCGAGACCCCAGGTGACGTAGAAGACGAAGGTCGCGGCCATCGGCAGCAGCGCGGCACGCGTCCACACGTTCTTCAACGCGATGCCGGACGGGCCGGCCGCGTCCTCCGTCTGCTGTGCGGCGGCCTGATCCTCCTCGGCGACCTGCTCGGGCGACAGCTTCAGCCGGGAGCGGAGGTGCCAGGTGACCAGTGCGGCGAGGGCCAGTTGGCCGGTGATGATCCGGGCTCCGGTCATGCCCGTCGTGGACAGGACGAAGCCGAGGAAGATGGCCACGGTGATGCCCAGCATCCACATGACCTGGGTGAAGGCCACGAGACGTCCGCGGGCCCGGGCGGGGGCGGCGTCCGAGACCACGGCCAGGGACGTCGGCAGGTCGGCGCCCGCCGCAAGGCCCGCGATGAGCACCCCGATCAGGAGGACGATGTCGTCGGGTGCCAGCGTGATGACGAGCGCGCCCACCGCGAAGCAGAAGATGTCCCAGTTGTAGACACGGCGACGCCCGAACAGATCGGCGAGCCGTCCGCCGACCAGGGATCCGACGGCGATGCAGATGGTGACGATCGCGCTGATCGCGCCGGCCATCCACACGCCCATGTCGTAACTGTCGCGGTAGATGGCCAGGTTCACGGAGATGCTGACGATCAGTCCGGCGTCGAGGTAGGAAGCCATGCCCGACAGGGCCGCGGCCTTCCACAGGTGCTTGGGGACGGGTTCTTCGGCCATGATGCGACTCCGTCGTCTCGTGACATCGCGGTTCCGGGCCGGATCGCAGAGAATATAGGGCGCGAAAAACGTTCCAACAAGATGCCGCGCAGATATCCATGGCAAGTCGCCGACCGTGTCCGGCGCTCCCTCGACCATGGCGCGAACCTTCCATGTCCCCTACGGTGTTCGCCATCTAAAAACGTTTTTAGGGGAAGGACCGCATCCGTGCTCTCCCCAGAACTTCAGCAGCTGTTCGAGGACCCGCCCCGCGACTTCGGCCCCACCCCCTTGTGGTGGTGGTCGGGCGCCGAGGTCACCCGTGACCGCCTGGCATGGCAGATGCGGGCGTTCGCGGACGGTGGCGTCCACAACCTCGTGGTGATCAACCTGGCGCCGACGGGGCCGAGTTTCGGCGCCCGCGCCGATGAGCCGGCGTGGTTCGGCGAGGAGTGGTGGGCCCGCTTCACCGACGCCTGCGAGATCGCCGCCGAACTCGGCATGCGCCTGTGGTTCTACGACCAGATCGGGTTCTCCGGCGCCAACGTCCAGGGCGGTGTCACCCGACGGCAGCCCGAGGCCGCGGGCCTGGCCCTGCGCACCCGCACGGCGGCCGTGCACCGGGGCGCGCTCGCCCTCCGGGACGGCGAGACCCTGGTGGGCGCCTACGACGCCGACGGCCGACGCCTGCCCGATCCGGTCGCGGTCGCGGACGGCACCCAGGTACAGCTGGTCACCGCGGTGCCCACGGCGTTCGACTACCTGGGCCGGGACGCCGTCGGCGCGTTGATGGACGCCATCCATCACGAGTACGACCGCCGTGTGCCGGAGTACCTGGGCAACGTCATCGCGGGCAGCTTCCAGGACGAACTACCGGGCACCAACGCCTGGAGCCGCCGTTTCCCGGACGAGTTCCGCGTGCGGCGCGGCTACGACCTGCTCGACCACCTGCCGGCCCTTTTCGGAACCCGCACCACGGACCGGGCGGCGAAGGTCCGCGCCGACTACTACGCGGTCCGCGCGGAGCTCACCGAAGAGGCCCTGTTCCGCCCGCTCGCCGACTGGCACCGCGAGCGCGGCATGCTCCTGGGCTGCGACCAGAGCAACCCGGCCCGCGCGGGCTACCCGGCCCAGTCGACGCAGCTCTACACGGACTACTTCCGTACCCACCGCTGGTACAGCGCCGCGGGCAGCGACCACCACGGCGATGCCAAGGTCCACTCCTCGATGGCTCACCTCTACGGCCACGAGCGCGTCTGGATCGAGGCGTTCCACTCCTCCGGCTGGGGCGGCACCCTGGAGGACACCTACGACTGGCTGCTGCCGTTCCTGCGCAGCGGTGCCAACCTCTACAACCCGCACGCCAGTTACTTCGGCACCGCGGGTGGCTGGTTCGAGTGGGCACCGCCCGCCACCGACTGGCGACAGCCGTACTGGAGGCAGTACCCGGCCTTTTCCCGGGCCGTGGCCCGGATCTGCTCGATCATGTCCTGGGGAAGCTACGAGGCCGACGTGGCGGTCCTGCACCCCACCGCCACCATGCAGTCCCTCCTCCCCCTGGACGCCCCCGTCCACCACTTCGGCGACGGCCGACTCGGCGCCCCGCATGCCGACGCCGACGAGACACAGCGGCACTACCTGGACCTGTGCGGCACCAACGACTGGCGGCGCCCCCGCGCAGGCGCGCTGGATATCCGCAGGGTCTCGTTCGACGTCATCGACGACGATTCCCTTCAGCGCGCCAAGGCCGCCGACGGCGCCCTGCGGATCAGGGATCTCGCGTACAGCGCGGTGCTGTTGCCCTCTGCGAGCGTCCTGGAGGAGGAGACGGCGCGTCGGCTGACCGAACTGCTCGATGCCGGCGGGCGGGTCGTGGTCGTGGGGCGGCCTCCGGCGGCGGCCGCGGGCGTGGCCGGTGACGACTCCGTCGTAGCGGCGCTGGTGTCCCATCCGCGGCTGGAGCGGGTGCGCGACGCCGAGGCGGGCGCGGCGGCGGTGGCCGACTCGGCCGGACACGTCACCGGCGAAGTGCCGCTGCTCGTCAGGAGGAAGGGGAACGCGGCGGTCGCCCTGGTGACGGGGGCCTTCCCCGACGCCTGCGTACGTGAACGGGGCGCCCGGAACTGCACCACCGATCCCGCGCGCTACTCCCGCACCTCGTCCCTCACCGTGCGCGCCCCGGTCGCCGAGGCCGAGGTCTGGAACCCGGCGACCGGCACCCGGAGCCCGGCACGCCTCACCGTCTCCGAGGACGGCGTGTCGACCATCGAAGTACGCCTGGACGGCGCCCCGGCCGTGCTCGTCGTATGGCGCGAAGGCGCACCGACGAGCCGCGCGGCCGTACCTCCAGAGCCGGACGAGACGATCATCGATATCTCGACCGGCTGGCAGGGCCGCCTGATCCCCACCATCGACAACCGGTGGGGCGATCTGGCGCTGCCCGCGGGGTCGTCCGTGGCCGAGCCGCAGATCTGGGACATGGCGTGGACGGAGACAGAGGCGCCGGACGCGGTGTGGCAGCGGACGCGCGTCACTTACGGCAACCGGGTCCGCGTCCTGCCGCCGGTTCCCGCCGCCGACGCCCCCGAGCCGCTCGACGCCGAGTCCGTCGAGCGGGTTCTGGACGGGGAGTTGCCCCTCGCGCCGGGGTGGGACGTGGCGGTGTACTCATCGAGCCGTGGGATCCCGGAGCCGGGAGGGCTGCTCGGCACCAAGGGTCTGGTGGACGAGGAGTTCGTACGCGTCCCCGTGCCCGGCGGCGGAACAGTCGCCCGAGTCCGGGCGATCGTGGAAACCGATCACCGGGGACCTGCCGAGCTGCACGTCGCCGCGGAGGCGGTCAAGCGCGTGTGGTGGGACGGCGAGTTGCTGGACACGGGCTGCGGGTATCTGGCCTCCGCGCCGGTGACGGTGGCCCGCGCTCGCCATGTGCTCGAGTACGAACTGGCCGACGCCCAGGGCCGGCCGTCGACGATCTCGGCCGCCGCCAATACACCGCTGGGCAGTTACTTCTGCCTGTCCGAGCCGGACGGATCCGCGGCGCGGCCGCGGTTCATGCGGCTGCCCGAGGGGGTGGGGCCGGACAGCGGCCCGGTGACGTACCGCGCACGGCTGCGCCTGCCCCGCGACGGAGCGCGGGCGGTGCTCGTCGTGGGTGCCGCGGCGGCGGTCACCGTGCTGCTCGACGGCGCTGTCGTGGCGCGGCAGGAGAAGGTGGAGTACTACGAGGCGGACTGGGGCGCGGTGCCGATGTTCTTCCGCCACGAGGTGGCTCTCGGGGCGGGCGAGCACGTGCTCGATGTGGTGACCGACGGCGACCGGGAGGCGGTGTTCGTCGACCTGGTGGCGCGGTCGACGGCACTGGTCAGTGGCGCCGGTTGGGAGGCGGAGTCGGGCGCCTGGCACGGACGTACCGTCGAAGACACCGTCAGACGCGGCGAGTTGCAGCACTGCCACGCCGCCGTGCGGCCGCACCCCTTGCCGGACACCGAGTGGCTCAGCGGCCCGCCGGTGCTCGGCAGCCGCATGCTCCCCGTACGGTCCACCGACGACGTGCATTCCTCAGCGCAACGCTTCCGCTTCACCGTGCCCGCGGGCTCGGTCTCGATCGATCTGCCGCTGGAGATTCCCGCGCGGGTGCGGGTCGGTAACGGCGTGGAGCGCCCGCTCGACGGCCAAGTGCTCACGCTGGAGCGGCCGTTGGGGGAACCGACGGAGCTGGAGGTCGTCACCGGGCCCACGGCCTTCCTGCGCGGGGGCGCCGCGTGGCGCGGGCCGGCACGGGTGCGTACGGTGCCGGCGCCGCTGGCTCTGGGGAACTGGAGCGCGCGGGGGCTGGGCAGTTGGAGCGGGGGCGTGGCCTACTCGCGGGCGCTCGATGTGCCGCCGGGGCCGGACTCGGTACTGGATCTGGGAAGGGTGCGGGGCAGCGTCGAGGTGGCGCTGGACGGGGAGATGGTCGGCGAGGCGTTCTGCGGGCCGTACCGCTTCGCGCTACCCGGCGCCGCGGGGCGCACCGTGCGGATCGAGGTGACCGTGCACAACACCCTGGCGCCGTATCTCGCCGAGGCGACACCGACCGCCTGGGCCTTCCCGTCCCAGCTCTCGTCGGGTCTGCTGGGGCCGGTGACGTTGCGGATTCCGGGCTCGTGATCAGAGGTCGGCCGGCGGCAGCGTGGAGTCCCGTACGACGAGGCCGGGCGCGAACACCCGGGTTTCGTGGACGTGTTCCGTGCGGGCCTCGATCTCGTCGAGCAGCATCTCGACGGCCGCCCGGCCGAGTTCCTCGACCGGCTGCCGGACCGTCGTGAGGGTCGTCGCCCCGAAGCTCGCGATGTCGAGGTCGCCGTAGCCGACCACCTGTACGTCCTCGGGAATGCGCACGCCCCGGTCGGTCAGTCCGCGGCACAGTCCCGCGGCGAGGAAGTCGTTGGTGCAGAAGACCCCGTCGGGCAGTTCGGCGAGCTGGTCCGCGATCTTCATGCCGTACGCCACCGTCATCTCCTGGGCCACGACCTGGTCGCAGCGGGCCTCCCGCCGGCTGCGCACCGCCTGCCGGGCGCCCTGGTAGCGGTCGGCGCACTGGCGGATCCCGCGCTCTCCGTTGACTACGAGGATGTCCCGCGCCCCGCGGTCCAGGAGGTGCTGCACGGCGATGCGCCCGCCGGCGATGTCGTCGACGGAGGCGGAGCAGCCTTCGCGCTCCGGCATCGCGCGGTCGGCCAGGACCAGGGGGATGCCACGATCGCGCAGCCGGGTGAGCCGTCCCGGATCGGCGCTGAGCGGAACGACCACGACACCGACGGCACGCTGTTCGACGAGCATGGTGAAGTAGCCCTGTTCCCGCTCCGGCGCGTCCCCGCTGTGACAGAGCACGAGCGCATAGCCGTGGTCGTATGCCGCGTCGGCGGCGCCCCGTGCGATGCGCGCGTAGAAGGAGTTGGCCACGTCGGGCAGGACCAGCCCGATCGAGGACGAGTGCCCGGTGCGCAGGCCGGAGGCGCCGGGGTGGGGGATGTAGTCGAGCGCCGCGATCGCGCTGCGGACGCGTTCGGCGGTCTGCGCGTTGACCCGCTCGGGCCGGTTGAGGACGTTCGACACCGTGGAGACCGAGACACCCGCCGCGGCGGCGACCTCCTGAATACGGGCGGGGCGTGCCGAAATGGCGTCCACCCCCTCGCTCTGGGAGCCGTGCGACCAGGCACGACAGTGGTCCTCATGGGCGACGCAAGTATAGCGCGGCTGCGCATAAAACGATTTTCCGCACGGGTTCGTTCCCGGCGGCGCCCAGCATCACCTCGGACTCGCCGCCGCGCACGGGGACCGCGTCGCCGTGATGTATGCGGGCACAGTCGTGGAGACCGGGCCGGTGCGCCATCCCTACACGGCGGCGCTCCTGTCGGCGGCGCCCTCGCCGGTGGCCGGCGGTGGGCGCGGGCGGCAGCGCGGCCTGCCACTTCCCGCTGGCGGAGGCGCCCGCCGCCGTGGGCTGAGTGCCCGACGCGCTCTTCTGCTCAACTCGCCCTTCTCGTACCGTCGTTCGCGTTTGATGTGGCCAATGTGACGGAAGGGTTCTCATGGGCAGAGGTCTGCTTGCGCTGGTACTCACCGCGGTCACCGGCGCCTCGCTGCTCACCGCACCCGCGAGCGCGGCCCCGCCCGGCCCCTCCGACGTGTACCGGCCGGTGCGCGGGCCGTCCGCGCCCGCCGAGTACCGCTACGCCCAGAAGACCGTGCCCGGCGAGTCGATCCCCCGCCACGCACACGACCTGGCCGCGGCGCAGGCCCGGAAGCTGCCGGTCGTCGGCGGCCGCTGGAAGAACGCCGGCCCCACGAACATCGGCGGCCGGGTCGTCTCCCTCGCACTCGACCCCAAGCGCGCCGACACCCTGTACGCGGCGGCCGCGAGCGGCGGTCTGTGGCGCAGCACGGACGCCGGGGCCACGTTCCACTCGGTGTGGCCCGACAGCTGGACGCAGGCCATGGGCGCGGTCACGGCCGCCCCGGACGGCACCCTGTACGTGGGCACTGGCGAGCCCAACCCGGGCGGCGGCAGCGTCACGTACGAGGGGACGGGCCTGTACCGGAGCCGGGACGGCGGCCGGAGCTGGACGCCGCTCGGCCTGCGCGACTCCGGGGCGATCAGCGCCATCACCGTCGACCCGGCCAACCCGCGCCGCATCTACGTGGCCGCGGCCGGCTCGCTCTACAACGGCGGCGGCGACAGGGGCGTGTACCGCTCGGAGGACGGCGGCGCGACCTGGGAGCGGATCCTCGCCGGTGCCAACGAGTTCACCGGCGCCACCGAGATCGTGGCGGACGGCGACCGCCTGTACGCCGTGCTGTGGGACAAGCGCCGCCGCCCCGATCTGCGCACGTACGGCGGTGTCGGCTCCGGCGTCTTCCGCAGCACGGACGGCGGCGAGACTTGGGAGCGGCTGGGCGGCGGACTGCCCGCCGTGGGCCCCGATGTGGGACGCATCGGCCTGGGCGTCGCGGGCGACCGGCTCTACGCCATCGCCAACAAGGCCAACGGCTCCTTCGAGGGCTTCTACGCCTCCGACGACGGCGGCGACAACTGGACCCGCACACCCGCCAACGACGACCTCACCAACTCGCAGTCCAGCTTCGGCTGGTGGTTCGGGAAGGTGTGGATCGACCCCCGGGACGCCGAGCACGTGCACGTGGCCGGGGTCGCCCTGCTGACCACCAAGGACGGCGGCGCCACCTGGAGCGCCGACGACACAAGCATGCACGTCGACCACCACGCCATGGTGTGGGACCCGCGCCGCGCCGACCGCGTCTACCTCGGCAACGACGGCGGCGTCTATCGCTCCGACGCGCGCGGCGACGGCGGCTGGGTCAAGTCCCGCCACCAGCCGTACACCCAGCTCTACAGCGCGGCGATCACCCCGCAGGACGTCACCCGGATCTCGGGCGGCGCGCAGGACAACGGCTCGCTGCGCTCCTGGGGCGGGGAGAAGTTCAACGAGTACCTGGGCGGGGACGGCGAGGAGAACCTGATCAACCCGGCCGACGTGAACAACGTCTTCGCCTGCTACCAGTACGGCAACTGCTTCCGCTCCACCGACGGCGGCGACACCCTTACGTACTTCGCCGACCGGACGACGTTCCAGCGCCGCAACTGGTTCACGCCGATGGCTTTCGATCCGCGTGACCCGAAGGTCCTCTACTACGGCTCCGAGGTCCTCAACCGCTCCACGGACGGCGGCGAGACCTGGCAGACCGTCAGCCCCGACCTGAGCGGCGGTCCGGGCTCCGACCCGCTCTACCCCAACTACGGCACCATCACCTCCATCGCCCCCGCGTCCGACGGCCGCACGGTCTACGTGGGCACGGACGACGGCCGCGTCTGGGTCACCAGGGACCTGGGCGCCACCTGGACGAAGCTGGCTGAGGGGCGCCCCTGGGTCACCCGGGTGGTCGTCGATCCGAAGAACCCCGACCGGGTGTGGACCACCCACTCCGGCTACCGCTCCGGCGACCCGCTCCCCCACGTGTACGGCAGCGCCGACGGCGGCCGGCACTGGCGCGACCTGTCGGGCAACCTCCCGGCGGCCCCCGTCAACGACTTGGTCGTGGCCCGTAGCGGTGTCCTCCATATCGCCACCGATCAGGGCGTGTTCACGTCCGTGACGGGCGGCGGGCGCTGGCTGCGCCTGGGCCGCGGCATGCCGCAGGTGCCGGTGGACGACATCGAGTACGACGCGGGGCACCACCGGCTGGTGGCGGCGACGTTCGGGAGGGGGTTCTACGAGCTGACCACGCTCTGAGGGGCGGGGACGGTCAGAGCCGTACCGCTCGCCGACCATCGAGTACTCGCTGCCCCGGGCCCGGTACGACACGGACAGCTCGGACGGTTACTGGACGCTCGGCGTCCCGGTCCGGGTGAAGTTCACGTCGCTGCACAGGAAGTACGTCTGGTCCATGTGCGATGCCTGCCAGATCGTGTAGACGACGTGGCGACCGGTGAGGCCCGGCATGCTCACGTCGATCGAGTAGTTGGAGGTCGCTCCAGGTCAGCGGCTGGGTGTTCGGGTCGAAGCCCTGGCGGGTGACGTAGACGAGGAAGTAGTCCGCGCCATGGCTGGCCTGGTCGTACAGGCGCACGGTGAAGTCGCTGCTGCCGATGTCCGTCGTCTTCCAAGGGCCGACGGTGTCCAGGGAGTTGGCCGCCGGAGCCGTTGCGGTACAGGCCGTTCCAGTTCCACATGGCGTTCGGGTTGTCCTGCCACGCCTGCCAGCAAAACGGGGGCGCGACGTCCGATTGCGCCACTCTTCCCACCCCGACCGACCGGCGATCGACAGCCTTGCCTTGCCTCCACACACGCCCTAGCCTGACTTTGTGCCGCTAATAAACAAAGCCCGAACGCACAACGCCGTGCCGGGCAACCGAAGCGACCTCACCCGACTCCGTATCGCCCTCACCGTCTTCTTCGCCCTCGACGGCTTCATCTTCGCCGGCTGGGTCGTGCGCATCCCGGCCATCAAGGAGCAGACCAACGCGTCCAGCAGCGCACTCGGCCTCGCCCTCCTCGGCGTCTCCGCCGGCGCGGTCGTGACGATGATGGTCACCGGCCGCCTGTGCCGTCGCTTCGGCAGCCACCCGATGACCGTGATCTGCGGAATCCTGCTCTCCCTCAGCGTCGCACTGCCCCCGCTCACCCACTCCGTGCCGGCACTCGGGGCCGTCCTGCTGGTCTTCGGTGCCGCGTACGGCGGGATCAACGTGGCGTTCAACAGCGCCGCAGTCGACTTGGTACGAGCCCTGCAACGCCCCGTCATGCCCAGCTTCCATGCGGCGTTCAGCCTCGGCGGCATGATCGGCGCCGGGCTCGGTGCGCTCGTCGCCGGTGCGCTGACTCCGACGCCGCACCTGCTCGGCCTCACGCTGATCGGGCTGCTCGTCACCGTGCTCGCGGGCCGCACGCTGCTGCGTATCCAGCCCCCAGAATCGCCCGAGAGTGCACCGCGAGGGGAGTCGGCGCCGCGCCGACCGGGGTCCCGTACCCGCCCGCTCGTGATCACCTTCGGCCTCATCGCGCTGTGCACGGCCTACGGCGAGGGAGCCCTGGCCGACTGGAGCGCGCTGCACCTGGAGCAGGATCTGGACGCCACGGCGGGTGTCGCGGCGGTCGGCTATTCCTGCTTCGCGCTCGCCATGACCATCGGGCGGCTCACCGGCACCCAGTTGCTCGAACGCCTCGGCCAGACGCGCACGTTGGTGTACGGCGGCACGACCGCCGCCGCCGGCATGCTGCTCGGCGCCCTCGCTCCCGCACTCTGGGCGGCCCTCCTCGGTTTCGTGATCGCCGGACTCGGTCTGGCCAATCTCTTCCCTGTCGCCGTCGAACGCGCGGGCGCACTGGCCGGCCCAGACGGGGTCGCCATCGCGTCCACGTTCGGCTACGGCGGCATGCTCCTGGGCCCGCCCGCCATCGGGTTCATGGCGGACTGGTTCTCCCTTCCCACCGCCCTCACCAGCGTGGCGGCACTGGCGGCGGCAGCCGCGCTCATCGCCGTCGTGACGCGGCGTGCGGCGGCCGGCTGAGGCGCGGGGGCTCGGCTACGGAGTCGGCACTGCTCCTCGTATCGAGAGGTTTGCGTTGTGACGAATCGGTGAGGCGCACGGGATGTCGCGCAGCTTCGTCACAGCAGTCACTCCGGTAAGACCTGTATCCAACCGCCCGCCAGGACCTGCATCCCATGGCGCTCATCCGCTGCGCTCTGCGCAGGGGGCGGTGTGGTGAACCAGGCCACGGACACCGCACGCGACCGCGACGAGACCCCGGCGCGCGAGGAGACCAAGCAGCGCGACGCGTTCTTCGACAACGCCAAGTATCTGGCGATCGTGCTGGTGGCGATGGGACACGCCTGGGAGCCGCTGCGTGACGGAAGCCGGACCGTCATGGCGCTCTACACACTCGTGTACGCCTTCCACATGCCGGCGTTCATCGTCATCTCCGGCTATTTCTCGCGTGGTTTCGACGCGCGCCCGGAGCAGCTCAAACGGCTGGTGACCGGTGTGGTCGTCCCGTACGTCGTGTTCGAGACGGCGTACACCCTCTTCACCCGGTGGACCGACCAGGTGCCGGACCGTCCCGTCACCTTGCTGGATCCCCTGTATCTGACGTGGTTCCTGGTGGCGTTGGTCATCTGGCGGCTGACCACGCCGCTGTGGCGGTCGGTGCGCAGGCCCCTGCCGGTCGCCCTCGCCGTCGCGATGCTGGCGACCATGGCGCCGAGCATCGGCAACGACCTCGATCTGCAGCGCGCCTTGCAGTTCCTGCCGTACTTCGTGCTGGGCCTGTCCCTGAAGCCCGAGCACTTCCGGCTGGTCCGGCGGCGTGCGGTGCGGATTCTGGCCGTGCCGGTGTTCATGTGCGCTTTCGTCGCGGCGTACTGGGCGGTGCCCCGGATGACCAGTGCCTGGTTCTACCACCGTGACAGCGCCCCGGAACTCGGCGCACCGGCCTGGTACGGGCCCGTGATGACGCTGGTCACCTTCGGCTGCTCGATGCTCCTGGTCGCCTGTTTCCTCGCCTGGGTGCCGGGGCGGCGCATGTGGTTCACCGTGCTGGGCGCGGGCACCTTGTACGGCTATCTGCTGCACGGGTTCGTGGCTCAGGGCTCCAAGTTCTGGGGCTGGTACGACCCCGCCTGGGTCCATGGGCCGCTGGGCGCCATCGCCGTCACCGTGGTGGCGGCCGGTGTCGTCACCGTGCTGTGCACGCCGCCCGTGCGGCAGGTCTTCCGCTTCGCCGTGGAACCGAGGATCAGCTGGGCTTTCCGGCAGAACGCGTTCCGAGGGAGCCCTCAGGCGGCCGTCGCACCATATAGAGATCGATCGGGTCCTGAGCTTCTACGGTGAACCCGTGGCGCTCGTACAGCCGTCGGGCGGCGCTGCCCCGCAGGACGTTCAGGCGGACGGGCATGTGGTCGGCGTCGATCCGCCGCAGCAGTGTGCGCAGGACGGCCGACCCGAGTCCCCGGCCCTGGAGCCGCGGAGCGAGATAGAAGTGCTCCAGCCACCGCCCGTCCTCGGCCGGGCGCACGGTGACGCAGCCCGCGAAGGCGCCCTCGGCCACGATGACCGACGTGTGCTGCGGCGAGAAGGAATCCCGCAGCCGCTGCCGGACCCGATGCTCGTCGAACCGTCCCAACCGCTCCAGATCCGGGCGCATCACCGTCGCCCGCAGCTCCGCGATCGCCTCGACATCCGCCGGCTCAGCGGCACGCAGGGCCCATCCCATGGGACGGCCCGCCGTCCCACCCTGCTGTACCGCGTTCACCTGCGCACTTGGGTCCATGGCCGGAGTATCTCAAGCAGAAGCCCTCACCCCGGCAGCCGCTGCGTCACCCGCCACAGCCGGCGCGGCAGTTCGCCCTCCTCGAAGGCGTACACGTCGACGCCTTCCCAGCCCTCGGCCAGTTCCTCCACCAGCGTGCGGTCGAAGAAGTGCACCGCGAAGCCGCCGTGCTCGAAGATGTCGTCGCCGTGGGAGACGCCGACGCCGTAGTGGGCGTCGCCGATGTGGCGGACGGAGTAGACGAAGGCGCCGCCGGGGCGCAGCACGCGGCGTACCTCGCTGACGAGGGCGTGGATCTCCTCGGTGGACAGGGCCATGCACAGCAGCATGTGGGCGAACACCCCGTCCTCGGACGCGTCGGGCAGCGGAAGCGCCTCGCGTACGTCGTGGACCGTCGTCGTCACCGACAGACCGGATCCGGCCGCCCGGGCGCGGAGTTGCTCCAGGCCCTCGGCGCTGAAATCGGTGGCGTGCACGGCGAAGCCCTCGCCGGCGAAGTACAGGGCGTCGCGTCCGTGCCCCGCGCCCAGCTCCAGCACCTCGTGTGCGCCCGCCCGCCGGAAGACCTCGGCTGCGTACACGGCGGGGGCGGACGGCTCGTCGCCGTACATGCCCGGGTGGCCGGCGTACGTGCGCTGCCAGTGCAGCCGTTGCCCCCGAGCCAGTGCCTCGTCCTGCTCCCGCTCGCCCATCGGTACTCCTCCGTTTCGCGAAGCCCCGACGGGGCCGAGGGCAGCCTAAGGTCCACGCGCCGGGTTGCCGGGGAACCCGGCGGCCCGATCTCCAGCCTCTGCGCTCTTCCCTTCGACCGCACTCCATACGGCACACTCGGCGCATGGAGACAGCCGAGTTCGTACAGATCCTCGACCGGGAGGGCCAGGCGCTGGCCTCGGCCGCCGAGGAGGCCGGCACCGGTGTCAAGGTGCCGACGTGCCCGGACTGGCAGGTGCGGGACCTGCTGCGGCACACGGGGATGGTGCACCGCTGGGCGGCGGGGTTCGTGAACGAGGGGTACCCCTCCTATCACCCTGACGACGGCCTGCCCGACCTCGACGGCGCCGAGCTCGTGACCTGGTTCCGGGACGGGCACCGGCATCTCGTCAGCACCCTCTCCAACGCGGCTCCCGACGTGAAGTGCTGGCATTTCCTGCCCGCGCCGTCGCCGCTGGCGTTCTGGGCGCGCAGGCAGGCGCACGAGACCACGGTGCACCGTTTCGACGCCGAGGCGGCCCGCGGCGGTACGCCGTCGGAGATCGCGCCCGCCTTCGCGGTGGACGGCATCGACGAACTGTTGCTCGCCTTCCACGCCCGCCCCAAGAGCAGGGTGCGCACCGATGAGTCCCGGGTGCTGCGGGTGCGGGCGACGGACGCGGACGGCGCGGTGTGGACCGTACGACTGTCTCCGGAGCCGCCCGCGGCCACCCGCGACGATGCCTCGGAGGCGATCGCCGCCGACTGCGAGATCAGTGGTCCGGCGGCCCGGCTCTATCTGTCGCTCTGGAACCGGCTGCCGTTCCCCGCCGTCACCGGCGACGCCTCGCTCGCCGCGCTGTGGCGGGAGAAGTCCGCCGTCACATGGAGCTGAGCCGCGTCACGTGGCGCTGTGCCCGGCGAGCATGCGCGTCAGCACCTCGCGCTGCACCGGCAGCACCTCGCCGTGCAGTGAGCGCCCCTTCGGGGTGAGGGCCACCTTGACGCCCCGCCGGTCCTCCGGGCACATGCCGCGCTCGACGAGACCGTCCTTCTCGAGCCGGGCGACCAGCCGGGACAGTGCGCTCTGGGTGAGGTGGACCCGCTCGGAGATCTCCTGGACGCGGTAGGAACAGGTGCCGTCCACCGCGCGCGCCTCGGCCAGGACGTCGAGTACCTCGAAGTCGCTTGCGCACAGGCCGTGTTGATGGAGAGCGCGGTCGAGTTCGCACTGTGTGCGCGCATGGAGTGCGAGCATGTCACGCCACTGTTCCACGAGCACCTGTTCGGGCTTCTTCGCCGCCATAGCGCGGCACCGTAGCAGAGAAGCGGCTTTGTTGCATCAGAATTAAATGCGCTTGCATTCGATGCATGCGCATGTAGTGTCGTCGCCATGACCTCTCCGCTCACCACCCCCACGTCCGACGGACGCTGGACGCCCCGGCTGTGGGGCACCCTGCTGGTGCTCTGCGCCGCGATGTTCCTGGACGCGCTGGACGTGTCGATGGTCGGCGTCGCCCTGCCGTCCATAGGCGCCGATCTCGGTCTGTCCACCTCGACGCTGCAGTGGATCGTCAGCGGCTACATCCTGGGATACGGCGGCCTGCTGCTGCTCGGCGGACGGACCGCCGACCTGCTGGGCCGGCGCCAGGTCTTCCTGGTCGCCCTGGGTGTCTTCGCGCTCGCCTCGCTGCTCGGCGGGCTCGTCGACTCGGGCCCGCTGCTGATCGCCAGCCGCTTCATCAAGGGCCTGAGCGCGGCGTTCACGGCGCCCGCCGGCCTGTCGATCATCACCACGACCTTCCCCGAGGGCCCGCTGCGCAACCGGGCCCTGTCCATCTACACCACCTGCGCGGCCACCGGTTTCTCCATGGGCCTGGTGCTGTCCGGTCTGCTCACCGAGGCCAGCTGGCGCCTGACCATGCTGCTGCCCGCGCCCATCGCCCTGATCGCCCTGATCGCGGGCCTGAAGCTGCTGCCGCGCAGCGCCCGCGAGAAGGACCACAACGGTTACGACATTCCCGGCGCCATCCTCGGCACCGCGTCGATGCTGCTGCTCGTCTTCACCGTCGTCCAGGCACCGGAGGTCGGCTGGGCGTCGGCCCGCACGCTGCTGTCCTTCCTCGCCGTCGCCGTGCTCCTCACCGTGTTCGTCCTGGTCGAGCGGCGCTCGCCGGGCCCGCTCGTCCGGCTCGGCGTGCTGCGCTCCGGCATCCAGATCCGCGCCCAACTCGGCGCGATGCTCTTCTTCGGGTCGTACGTCAGCTTCCAGTTCCTGGTCACCCTGTACATGCAGTCGCTGCTCGGCTGGTCCGCGCTGCACACCGCGCTCGCCTTCCTGCCCGCGGGCGCGCTGGTGGCACTGTCCGCGACGAAGATGGGCTCGATCGTCGACCGGTTCGGCACCCAGCGGCTCCTCCCGGCGGGCTTCGGGCTGATGGTCATCGGGTACGCCCTGTTCCTCCAGGTCGACCTCGACCCCGTGTACGCCGCCGTGATCCTGCCGTCGATGCTGCTCATCGGCGCGGCCTGCGCCCTGGTCTTCCCGTCGCTCAACATCCAGGCCACCAACGGTGTCGACGACCACGAGCAGGGCATGGTCTCCGGTCTGCTCAACACCTCGGTCCAGGTGGGCGGCGCGATCTTCCTGGCCATCGTGACGGCGGTGGTCACCGCGGGCGCTCCCGAGGACGCCACCCCGCAGGCCGTCCTCGACAGCTACCGGCCCGGCCTGGTCGTCGTGACGGGTATCGCCGTCGCCGGGTTGCTGATCACGCTCACCGGGCTGCGGCCCGCCCGTCGTCCGCGGCAGTCCGTCGTGGTCGCCAAGTCCACCCCGCAGGAGGCGGAGCGCGTGTCCGTACGCGACTAGGCGCTCCGCTGGCTGTGCGGCGATGGGCCGTCGGTCGTCTGCGGCGCCATTGTGGCTAGTCGCGCAGTTCCCCGCGCCCCTTTGGGGCGCGGCCTGCCCCTGCGTGCGTCCGGCGGAGCCTGCTTGCTCCGCCGGGCGCACGCCTGTGACACTGCACGGATGAGCGAAAACGGGCCGTCGCCGGTCCGGCGCTGCTCTTCGAACTGCCCGGCACCATGGAGACGTTGCACTACGCACCGGACTCGTGCTCGCGCCGGTGCTCTTCGCCGCCCGCGTCGTCAGCGTGCTGCTCCGCTTCCGGCAGCCGCCTCAGCCCAGCCAGCCCGGCCGCACCAGCCCCGACTCGTAGGCCAGCACGACGAGTTGGGCCCGGTCCCGGGCGCCCAGCTTCACCATCGTGCGGCTGACGTGGGTCTTCGCGGTGAGCGGGCTGACGACCAGACGGCGGGCGATCTCGTCGTTGGACAGGCCGATGCCGACCAGCGCCATCACCTCCCGTTCCCGCTCGGTGAGTTCGCCGAGGGCGTCGGCGGCCGCGGGCTCCTTCGAGCGGGCGGCGAACTCGGCGATCAGGCGGCGCGTCACGCCCGGCGAGAGCAGCGCGTCGCCCCCGACCACCGCCCGCACGGCGCGCAGCAGTTCCTCCGGCTCGGTGTCCTTGACCAGGAAGCCGGAGGCACCGGAACGGATCGCCTCGAAGACGTACTCGTCGAGCTCGAAGGTGGTGAGCATGACGACCTTGACGTCCTTCAGCTCGGCCTCGTCGGTGATACGGCGGGTCGCGGCCAGCCCGTCGAGCTTGGGCATGCGGATGTCCATGAGGACGACATCGGGACGCAGTTCGCGCACCATGCGCAACGCCTCCTCACCGTCGGCGGCCTCCCCCGCGACCTCGATGTCCGGCTGGGCGTCGAGCAGCGCCTTGAAGCCTGCGCGGACCAGCGACTGGTCGTCGGCGAGCAGTACGCGGATCACCCGTCGTCCTCCTTGGCATTGAGCGGCAGTACCGCCAGCACGCGGAATCCGCCGTCGTCGCGCGGTCCCGCCTCGATCGTGCCACCGAGGGCCGCGGCCCGCTCCCGCATTCCGGCCAGTCCGTTGCCGCTGCCGCCCGCGTCGGCGCCGGTCGCGGGCCCGTCGTCGTCGATCCGCAGCCGTAGCGCCCCGACCTCCTGATCGAGGTGTACGCGCGCGTGCCGCGAGCCCGAGTGCCGTACGACATTGGTGAGGGCCTCCTGGACGATACGGAACGCCGCGAGGTCCGCGCCGGGCGGCAGCGGCGGGGACTCGCCCTCGACCTCGACGGAGAGGCCCGCGCTCGCCGCCTGCTCCACCAGTTCGGGCAGCCGGTCGAGGCCGGGTGCCGGCGCGCGCGGCGCGTCACCCGGTGTGCGCAGCGTGTCGAGGACCTGGCGGACCTCGCCGAGCGCCTCCTTGCTGGCGGCCTTGATGGTGCTGAGCGCGGTGCGCGCCTGCTCGGGGTCGGAGTCGAGGAGCGCGAGACCGACGCCCGCCTGGACGTTGATGACCGAGATGCTGTGCGCGAGGACGTCGTGCAGCTCGCGCGCGATCCGCAGCCGCTCCTCGTCGGCACGCCGTTTCGCCGCCTGGGCGCGCTCGTCCCGCTCCCGGGCCCACTGCTCCCGCCGGACCCTGACCAGCTCGGCCAGCGCCACGATGGCGACCACCCAGGCCGCGACGACCCCCTCCGTCCCCCAGGGCTGAGGCCCGTCCCCGGACGGCGGCAGCCAGCGGTACAGCCAGTGCGCGATCAGCACATGCCCGACCCAGAGCATCCCCACAGCCGCCCAGGCGGCCCGCCGGTGCCCCGTGACGATGGCGCTGAAGCAGGCCAGGGCCACGGCGAGGAAGATCGGCCCGTACGGGTACCCGGCGCCGAAGTAGACCATCGCGGCCGTCGCCGTGCCGAAGACCACGACGACCGGATACCGCTGCCGCCACAGCAGTTGGACGCAGGCCACGACCAGCAGCACCCGCGCGAAGGGGTCCAGCGCCGCGCGTTCACCGGCCTGCGCCTCAGCCGCGAAGCCCGAGCCGACGAGCACGAACACGGTGAGCGCCGCGGTGGAACGCCAGGGCCACCGGGCGCCCCGCTCCTCGTCGTCCCAGCGGTGCGCCCACGGCGGCCCGTACCGCCACCACGGCGGCGGGCCTCCACCGCGTACCCGAAGCCTGTCCATGTCCGCAACGCTAGACGCCACGGACCGCCTGCGACGTCAGCCGGACGGGGTGATCACACGTACTCCCCGCGAAGTACGTCCTCCTCCCCCTTCTCCTCCCGCACCCGCAGCCGGCGCAGCCGCCTCGGCGCCCACCAGTTCGCCCGCCCCGCCAGCCGCATCGTCACCGGCAGCAGCAGGACCCTGATGAGGGTGGCGTCGACGAGGATCGTCAGGGCGGTCCCGATGCCGAGTTCCTTGAGGAAGACGACGCCTCCGGTGGCGTACGACAGGAACGACAGCGCCAGGATCCCCGCAGCGGCGGTGATCAGCGGAGCGCTGCGCCGGATGCCCTCGCCGACCGCCCGCTCGGTGTCGCCGGTGCGCTCGTGCTCCTCCTTGATGCGTGCGAGCAGGAACACCTCGTAGTCCATGGACAGTCCGTACGCCACGCAGAACATCAGCACCGGGATGCTCGGCTCGATCGAGCCCGTCGGGGTGAAGCCGAGGAGCCCGGACAGATGCCCGTCCTGGAAGACCCACACCAGACAGCCGAACATCACCGACAGGCTGAGAAGGTTCAGCACGGTCGCCTTCGCGGGCAGCAGCACGCTCCCGGTCATCAGGAAGAGGATCACGTACGTCGCCACCAGCACGATCCCGATCGCGAGCGGGAGCCGGTCGAGGAGGGTGGAGCGGAAGTCGGTCATCTCGCCGGGGTAGCCGCCGACCAGGGCGGGAGCGGGGGCCGGGGTGTCTCTGACGCGTTCGACGAAGGCGGGGACGTCGCCGTACATCGCCTGCTGGGTGGGTACGACGGCCACGCGCACGCTTCCGTCGGGTGCCCTCAGCCGGTCCTGGCCGGGGGGTGCGGTGCGCGCCCCGTCGCGGTAGGCCCCCGCGGGTGCGTCGACCTGGAACACGCCCGGGAGACGGGAGAGTTCGGCGGCGTACGCGCGCGTGTCGGCCGGTTCGCCGAGGACGACCTGGACGGTGTCCGTGGGTTCGGCGGCGAACTCGCGGTGGACGATCTCGGAGGTGGTGCGCGAGGACGTGCCCTCGGGGAGCGTGCGCTCGTCGGGCAGGCCGAAGCGCAGGCCGAGCAGGGGCGATGCGGCGACGAGCAGGATCGTGAGGACGCCGGCGCCGGCGAGGAGCGGGCGGCGCATGGCGGCGAGGGCCGTGCGGTGCCAGAAACCGGAGGCGGGTGCGGTGGGACGCTCCACGCGGTGACCCCAGCGTCCGAGCGCGGCGGGCAGGAGGAGCACCGCTCCGGCGACCGCGAAGAGCACGACGAGGACACCGGCGTACGCGAACGACCGCAGGAAGAAGAACGGGAACACCAGCAGCGCACACAGCGACACCGCGACCGTGACACCGCTGAACACGACGGTCCGCCCGGCCATGACGGTCGCCCTGACCACCGCCGCCTGCTGATCCCGGCCCGCCGCGCGTTCCTCGCGGTAGCGGTTGATCACGAACAGGCTGTAGTCCACGCCGAGTCCGAGGCCGAGTACGAGCGCCAGGTTCGCGGCGAACGTCGACACCTCGGTGAAGCGGGCGAGCAGACGCAGTCCGGCGAGAGTGCCGAGGACGGCGAACAGGCCGACTCCGACGGTCAGCAGGGCGGCCGTGGTGCGCCGGTAGACGAGGATCAGCAGAAGGAGCACGGCGGGCAGCGCGAAGGCCTCCGCACGCAGGAAGTCGGTGCGGGCCTGCGCACTGACCTGCCGGGAGATCTCCTCCTGGCCGCCGGCGCTGACGTCGAGTACGGGTGTGGTGCGGGTCAACTGGGGTGACAATGCGCCGAGTTCCTTACGGATCTCGGTGGGCGTGCCTTCGAGGTGGGCCAGGATCAGGGCACGGCGTCCGTCCTCGCCGCGCAGGGCGGGGCTGCGGGCCTCCCAGTAGGCGGTGACGTCCGTGACGAGCGGCAACTGCTCGACCTCGGCGGTCAGTTCACGGGCCGCCCGTTCGGTGCGCGGGCTGTCCACATCGCCGTCGCGGGCAGTGACGAGCAGGGCGAGATTGGGGTTGCCGGTGCCGAAGTCGTCGCGCAGCCGGTCTCCCGCGCGCACGGACTCGGTCCCGGGGGCGCTCCATCCCGAGAGGTCGAGGTCGTCCTGGGCGCCCGCGCCGTACGCACCGAGGCCGAGGAGGACGAGAACCGCGCCGATCAGCACGGCACGGCTGTACCGCACGGCGAGTCGGCCGAGCCGAGTGAGCATGAAGTCGCCTTTCCATGGAGGCTGGTGTGCTCCCACACCGTCGGCCGGGTCGCTGGAAGGCCCGCTGGAAGATCCGCTGGAAGATCCGCTGGAAGACGGGGTGCGCGTTAGGCTCGACGCATGGGGACAACGGGGACTGCGCGCGGCCCGCACACGGCGACGACGGCGGCTTCACCCGCCCTGCGCTGCGAACTGCTCGGCCCGCTGCGCGCGTTACGCGACGGCGTGGAGATCCCGCTCGGCCCACCGAAGCAACACGCGGTGCTCGCCGTCCTGTTGCTCCAGGAAGGGCGCCCCCTGTCGTACGACGGTCTGGTCGAGGCCGTGTGGGGCGGCGCGCCGCCGGTGCATGTGCGCAACCTCGTGCAGAAGTACGTCTCCGGGCTGCGCCGCGCGCTCGGGGACGGGCCGGAGCTGTCGTGGACCGGCACCGGATACCTGCTCACCGGAGCCGAGGCCGACGACCTGCGCGAACGGCGCCGCCTGGTGGACCAGGCCCTGGCGGCACGCGACGCGGGCGACCTGCGGCAGGCCGGTGAACTAGCCCGGCATGCCGAGGAGTTGTGGCGCGGCGACTTCGCCGAGGGCCTGCAGGCGCCCTACCTTGCGGCGGAGCGACTGCGCTGGGCCGAGAAACGGCTCACCGTCCTGGAAGCCCGGCTCGCCGGAGCGATCGAACTCGGCCAGTCCTTCGAGTACGTCCACGAACTCGTCCGGCTCGTGGCGGCGCACCCACTGCGCGAGCGCCTCGTCGAGCTGCTGATGCTGGCCCTGTGCCGCACCGGCCGCCCGACGGACGCGCTCACCGCATACGAGGCCGCGCGGCAACGGCTCGCCGAGGCGATGGGCGCGGATCCGGGGCCCGCGCTGCGATCGCTGCACGAGCGGATCCTGCGGCAGGACCCGAAGTTGCTGCCGGCGGTTGCGGTGCCGTAGGGCTTGCAGCGGACGGTTCGGCAGCGCCCCGACAGGGGCGCGGGGAACTGCGCGACCAGCCACAACGCACCCGCAGACGACCGGCGACCTCTCACCGCACTTCCCGCGGAGCGCTCCGCGGATACACCAGGCCCACCCCATGGGCGAGTTGAGCCACCGCATGCCGGAAGAACGTCTCGCGGTCCTCCACGACCCGGTTGAACTGACCGAACAGCTCGAACCCGACCAGCCCGTACAGCTGCGCCCAGGCCGCGACGAGTGCGTTGACCGTCTAGGGCGGCAGGTCGGGCGCGAAGTCGGCCGCCATCCGTTCGGCCTCGGGACGCAGTTCGGCGGGCAGCGGCGGCTTGGCGAGGCCGAGGCCCTGGTAGGCGTCGCGGAGGATGCCGATGAAGACGAGGGCGACCCGGGATGCGGCGGGGACGGTGTCGTCGGGCGCGGTGTAGCCGGGGACCGGCGAACCGTAGATCAGCGCGTACTCGTGCGGATGCCCCAGCGCCCACGCGCGTACCGCCTCGCACACCGTGACCCACCGCTGTGCGGGCCCGGCGTCCGCGGCCTTCTCGTGCGCCGCCTCCGCGCTCTGGCCCATGGAGTTGTAGGCGTCGATGATGAGGGCGGTGAGCAGGTCGTCGCGGCTCGGGAAGTAGCGGTAGAGCGCGGAGGAGGCCATGCCGAGTTCGCGGGCCACGGCGCGCAGCGAGAGCTTGGCGGCACCCTCGGCCGCGAGCTGTCTGCGCGCCTCGTGCTTGATGGCGGCGGTGACCTCGATCCTGGCTCGGGCGCGGGCTCCTTGTGCGGTCCTCATGCGAAGGAGTGTTCCATGTTTTCGGAGCAGTGCACACAAACAAGAGCGGGCAACGCAGAAAAGAGCAGTACACGCAAAAGAGAGCAGTGCTCTTGCTTTGGATCACCAATCTCGGGCAGACTGCGAGAGCAGCGAGAGCAGTGCTCACAAACACGATCGGCGCTCACCCAAACGAGCGCCGCTCTCCCACCAAATCCCTGGGGGCCCAGATGTCCACGTCCACCCACATCCAGAAGCCCGGCTGGTTCACCGTCAACGTCTTCAACCGCGCCGTGGCCTGGATGACGCGCCGCGGGCTCAGCGTCTGGGGCTCCCGGGTCCTCGCCGTCCGTGGCCGCAAGAGCGGCGAGTGGCGCACGACACCGGTCAACCTCCTCACCGTGGACGGCACGCAGTACCTCGTCGCACCCCGCGGCCACGTCCAGTGGACGCACAACATGCGGGCCGCGGGCGGCGGTGAACTGCGGCTCGGGAAGAACGTGGAGACGTTCACCGCGACCGAGGTCGCCGACGACGACAAGCCCCCGCTGCTGCGCGCCTACCTCAAGCGCTGGAAGGCCGAGGTCGGTGTGTTCTTCAAGGGCGTCGGCCCGGACTCGTCCAACGAAGAACTGCGGCGCATCGCCCCCGACCACCCGGTGTTCCGCGTCACGGTCAAGAGCTGACCTCGCCGGCCTCGCCGCCGACGGGCCGGCGGTCCAGCGTGGTCAGGGCGCGCTGGGCCATCGGATGCGAGCGGACGATCTCGCCCAGCGAGGTCGCCCCGCGCGTGATGTCCGTGAACGCCTTCCAGGCGGGCCGGAAGCCGGTCAGCGCCGCGTGGAAGAGACCGGGGCGCCGCTCGAACACGGTCAGCAGCCGCTTGCCGACCGCCATCTCGACGCCCAGCCCCGCCTTGATGGCGAAGGCGTAGTTCAGAGCCTGACGCCGGGTGTCCACCGCGTCGTTCGCCTCGGCGATCCGCACCGCCCACTCGCCCGCGAGCCGCCCCGACCGCAGCGCGAACGAGATGCCCTCGCGCGTCCACGGCTCCAGCAGCCCCGCCGCGTCCCCGCACACCAGCACCCGCCCGCGCGACAGCGGCGAGTCATCGGCGCGGCAGCGCGTCAAGTGGCCGGAGGAGACGCTGGGTTCGAACCCGGCGAGCCCGAGCCGCCCGACGAAGTCCTCCAGGTACCGCTTCGTCGCCGCGCCCTCGCCCCGCGCGGAGATGACCCCGACGGTCAGCGTGTCCCCCTTGGGGAACACCCACCCGTAACTGCCGGGCAGGGGCCCCCAGTCGATGAGCACCCGCCCCTTCCAGTCCTCGGCGACGGTCTCCGGCACCGGGATCTCCGCCTCCAGCCCCAGATCGACCTGGCCGAGCTTCACGCCGACGTGCGCCCCTATGCGGCTGGCGCTGCCGTCGGCCCCCACCACCGCCCGCGTGAGCAGCGTCTCGCCGCCTTGCAGGACGACGGCGACCGTGCGCCGGTCCGGCACCGCCGACCCGTGCTGCTCGACCCGCGCCACGGTGACGCCCGTACGCAGCTCGGCGCCCGCCTTCTGCGCGTGCTCGACGAGCTGCTGGTCGAACTCGGAGCGGTTGATCAGGCCGAACAGCATCTGCTTGGAGCGGCGTGTACGCGTGAAACGCCCGTTGTTGGAGAACGTGACCGCGTGCACCCGGTCCCGCAGCGGCAGCTCGAAGCCGGGCGGCAGGGAGTCGCGCGACGGGCCGATGATCCCGCCGCCGCATGTCTTGTAGCGCGGCAGTTCGGCCTTCTCCAGCAACAGGACGCGGCGCCCCGCGACCGCCGCCGCGTACGCGGCCGAGGCCCCCGCGGGTCCCGCACCCACCACGACGACGTCCCACACCTGCCGCACGTCGTCCGCCGAAGAGTTCTCGCTGCTCACGATGGTCTACTGCTCCCGATCAAGCCGCTGCCGCACCTGTCTCCCGCATCCTACGGCGGCCGTCGCCCGAGGCCGCTGTGGGAGGATCACAGCACTTACTCGTCACAACGTCGCACCCACAAGGAGCGTGCCCATGTCGTCGAATCCGGTCGCCGAGACCGTCGCCGCGCTGATGCCCAGGGCGCGGGCGGAGCTCACCGAACTGGTGGCGTTCAAATCGGTGGCGGACTTCGACCAGTTCCCGAAGAGCGAGAGCGAAGGCGCCGCGAACTGGGTCGCCGACGCGCTGCGCGCCGAGGGCTTCCAGGACGTGGCCCTGCTCGACACCCCGGACGGCACGCAGTCCGTCTACGGCTACCTGCTCGGCCCCGAGGGCGCCAAGACGGTCCTGCTCTACGCCCACTACGACGTGCAGCCGCCGCTCGACGAGGCCGCCTGGACCACGCCGCCCTTCGAACTGACCGAGCGTGACGGCCGCTGGTACGGGCGCGGTGCCGCCGACTGCAAGGGCGGCGTGATCATGCACCTGCTCGCGCTGCGCGCGCTCAAGGCGAACGGCGGCATACCCGTCCACGTCAAGGTGATCGCCGAGGGTTCGGAGGAGATGGGTACGGGCGGCCTGGAGCGGTACGCCGAGGAGCACCCGGAGCTCCTGGAGGCCGACACCGTCGTCATCGGCGACGCGGGCAACTTCCGCGTCGGCCTGCCGACGGTCACCTCCACCCTGCGCGGCATGACCCTCGTCCGCGTCCGCATCGACACGCTCGAAGGCAACCTGCACTCCGGCCAGTTCGGCGGTGCCGCGCCCGACGCGCTGGGCGCGCTGATCCGCGTACTGGACTCGCTTCGCGCGGAAGACGGTTCGACGACGGTCGACGGGCTCACCGACGAGACGTCGTGGGACGGGCTGCAGTACGACGAGGGGCAGTTCCGCACGGACGCCAAGGTTCTGGACGGCGTAGGGCTGATCGGCTCCGGCACGGTCGCCGACCGCCTTTGGGCACGCCCGGCCGTCACCGTCCTCGGCATCGACTGCCCGCCGGTCGTCGGCGCCACCCCGTCCGTGCAGGCGAGCGCACGCGCGCTGATCAGCCTGCGGGTGCCGCCGGGCGTGGACGCGGCCGAGGCAACCAAGCTGCTCCAGGCCCACCTGGAGGCCCACACTCCGTGGGGCGCCCGGGTGCACTCCGAGCAGGTCGGCGGGGGCCAGGCCTTCCGCGCCGACACGAGCAGCCCGGCGTACCAGGCGATGGCGGACGCGATGGCGGTGGCCTACCCGGGCCAGGACATGCAGTACGCCGGCCAGGGCGGTTCCATCCCCCTGTGCAACACCCTCGCCGCCCTCTACCCGAACGCCGAGATCCTGCTCATCGGCCTCAGCGAGCCGGAGGCCCAGATCCACGCGGTGAACGAGAGCGTGTCCCCGCAGGAGCTGGAGCGACTGTCGGTGGCGGAGGCACTGTTCCTGCGCAATTACGCGGGCAGCTGAGCCACTCCACGGTGTATCCCGCCTCCCACCTCGCGCCTCGCCGCCACGGCGAGGCGCGACCTCCCTCGTGACAACGCGGGGTCACGGTGTCGGAATCCCGGCCTCCAGATACAGCGCCGCTCCGCGTTCCCGGGCCCGCAACGCCCACCGGAGCCGCTCGTAGCGGACGGGCGGGAGCAGGTCGGCGGCCTCCGCTTCGGTGACGAAGCGCCAGTCGCGCAGTTCGGGGCCTGGCAGCAGGAGCCGCTGGGCCTCGGTGGAGTCGAGCCGACCGCCGTCGTAGAGGAGGCGCAGGCCGCCGAAGCCGGGCGGGGCGGGGGGTTCCCAGTCCACGACGAGGAGGCGGGGTACCTCGTCGAGCCGTATCCCGGTCTCCTCGGCGACCTCACGCATGCCCGCGCGCGCGGGCGCCTCACCGGGTTCGACGACACCGCCGGGGAATTCCCAACCTGCCTTGTAGGTGGGGTCGACGAGCAGTACCCGGTCGTGTTCGTCGAAGAGGAGGACGCCGGCGGCGGTCGTCTCGGCGGTGGGTTCCGGCGTTTGTACAATGTCACATACCGGAACGCTCCCCCTGCTGACCGCGTCGGCGATACGGACCGCGGTCTCATACGGAGTGAGGGCACCGGTGTCGACGGGGTGAGCGTCGGCGGTGAGCCAGGACGCGAGGGCGGCGCGGTACGGCTCTATGTGGTCGTACGACCACTGCCGTATGCGCATCTCACCGTCGGACAGTTCGGGCGGGACCTCCCGCCCGGCTATTCGTTCGCGCAGGATCGTTTCCGCCGGGGCGAGGAGCACATGCCGGACACTGATCCGGCGTGCGGCGAGTCCGCCGAAGATCTCGTCGCGGTAGTCCTGGCGCAGCAGGGTCATCGGGACCACCAGCGTGCCGCCGAGTTCGGCGAGCATCGCGGCCGCCGTGTCGATCAGCAGCCGCCGCCAGATCGGCAGATCCTGGTAGTCACCGACCTCGGCGAGGTGCTTGGGCGGGAGCAGGTGAGTGAGTGCTCCGCCGATGACCTCGGGGTCGAAGAGCGTGCAGTTCGGGATCAGGTCGATCAGTTCCCGTGCGGTGGTGGTCTTCCCCGCACCGAACGCACCGTTGATCCAAACGATCACGGTTCCCCCTCTTCTGTTGGCCCCCTGTGGCTTGCCCGCTCCACCCTGCCACCAAAACCAGCTCCCGTTGAGGGCGCGCAAACGCAGGACGCCGGTGGCCCCGGCAGCGGGGACACCGGCGTCGCGCTCCGGCCGTCGGCCTCGTCAGCCGATCTTGCCCTTGCCCTTCTGCCCGTGCGGGGTGTCGTCCAGCGCCATACGGAACTCCCTGGCGAGGAACGGGTCGACGGTGCCCATGGTCTCGTCGACGTCGACAACGGCCGGACTGTGGACCACCGCCGGGGTGCCGCCGAGAACAGCCGGACCGTGCAGTACGGCCGGACCGTGGAGAACGGCCGAGTCGCCGGGACCAGCCGGACGGTCGGGAGCAGCCGGACCGCTGGGCGCGGCGGGGTCGTCGCCGTGGGCATGGGACGGCGACACAGCCGCGACGACGAAACCGGTGGCAAGGGAGGCGATGGCGAGCATGCTGCGCTTCTTCATGCCCCGCTCAACTGCGCGGACCGGGCCGGGGTCACGCACCCCTTCCCGAGGGAACCGGAACGGATGGCATCCATGCCCAACTGGCATGCTCTGCTGTGGCGGCCACGACAAGGAGGGCGGATGAACGAGCAGGACCGGCACATCCACGTCGACGCGAAGGTGACGCGCAACAGTGCCGCCACGCGCAACATCCTGGCGTCCACGTTCGCTCTCGCCGGCGATCTCCCCAGCACCGTCACCGCCGGTTGCGGCCTGCGTGTGCCGTACGCGATGACCTCCGCGCGCCCCGAGAGCGTCACCTGCCTGCCCTGCCGTGAACACGCCGCTCGTGAACACCTGCGCCTCGCCGAGGACATCGAGCGCCTGGGCGCCATGGCGGGCTCCACGATTTCGGGAGATCAGGTGGCCGATGCCGCGGCCTCGCTGCGCGACCTCGCACGCCGCTTCTCGAGTATGTGAGAACAGACCCGCACCATCGAACGCGCATCTTCCAACAGAGTCCGACACGTTCTACCGTGAACGCACTGATGACGCGTGCATGCCGTCATCCCACCTTTCGCTGGTTCGGAGGAACGTAACGATGCGTCACCTTCACACCCGCACAACCCGCAGAAGAGTGGTCGGAGCACTCACGGCAGGACTCCTGTGCACGGCGGGTCTCGCCGCACCCGTCCACGCCGCCGAGAACGCCCCAAGCGCGGCCCCCGCCCTGGCCGACGGCCTCGCCCCCACCCCACCGATGGGCTTCAACAACTGGAACTCCACGCACTGCCGCGCCGAGTTCAACGAAGCCATGGTCAAGGGGATCGCGGACATCTTCGTCGAGAAGGGGCTCAAGGACGCCGGATACGAGTACGTCAACCTCGACGACTGCTGGGCCCTGCCGGAGCGCGACGCGAACGGCAAGCTCGTACCGGACCCGGTCCGCTTCCCGAACGGCATCAAGGCCGTCGCGGACTATGTGCACTCCAAGGGGCTGAAGTTCGGCATCTACACGAGCGCAGGCACCAAGACCTGCAGCAACATCGGCTTCCCGGGCGCGCTGGGCCACGAGTACAGCGACGCCCAGCAGTTCGCGGACTGGGGCGTCGACTACCTGAAGTACGACAACTGCAACAACCAGGGCGTGGACGCGAAACTGCGCTACACGACCATGCGCGACGCCCTCAAGGCCACCGGGCGGCCCATCGTCTACAGCATCTGCGAATGGGGCCAGAACAAGCCCTGGGAGTGGGCGTCAGACGTCGGACATCTGTGGCGTACGACCGGCGACATCAGCGACACCTGGGGGTCGATGCTGTCGATCCTGAAGCAGAACCTGCCGCTCGCGCAGTACGCCGGTCCCGGGCACTGGAACGACCCCGACATGCTGGAAGTCGGCAACGGCGGCATGACGGACACCGAGTACCGCTCGCACTTCTCGCTCTGGTCGATCATGGCCTCACCCCTGCTGATCGGCTCCGACCTGCGCGAGGCCTCCGACGCGACCTTCGAGATCCTCGGCAACAAGGAGGTCATCGCGGTCGACCAGGACCCGCTGGGCAAGCAGGGCGCGGTCGTGTCGTCGGAGGGCGGACGCTGGGTCGTCGCCAAGGAGATGCGGGACGGCAGCCGCGCCGTTGCGCTCTTCAACGAGACCGGCAGCGCCCAGCGCGTCTCCACGACCGCGGCGGCCGTCGGCCTGCCCGAGGCCGACGCCTACACCCTGCGCGACCTGTGGCAGCACAAGAGCTACAACACCGCGGGCACCATCTCGGCCACCGTCCCGGCGCACGGCACGGTGCTCGTCCGGGTCGCGCCGGACCCGCGCTGGGGCAAGTACCCGCCCGCCGTCGAACTCGGCCTGGAGGGCAGCCCGTTGGTCGAGGCGGGTGAGCAGGCCGCACTGACGTCCACCGTCACTGACCTGGGACGCACGTCGGCCAAGCGCGTCTCCGTCGCGCTGACCGGTCCCGAGGGCTGGACCGTCAGGGCCACGTCACCGACGACCACCGCCTCCCTGCCGACCGGCCGTTCGCTGCGCACCAAGTGGTCCGTCACCGCCCCGTCAGGGACGCCCTCCGGGTCGTACGACCTGACGCTCAAGGCGAGTTACCGCTCCCCGGCCGGTGTCCGCGTCGACAGCGCGGTGCCGATCGCCGTGTCCGTGGTGGTGCCGCCGCCCTCGGGGACGTCCGGACTGGGTGACCTTCCGTGGTTGTCGGCCGCCAACGGATGGGGGCCGGTCGAGCGCAACACCAGCAACGGGGAGAGCGACGCGGGCGACGGCAACCCGATCACCATCGGCGGGGTCGCGTACGCGAAGGGGCTCGGTGTGCACGCCGAGAGCGCCGTCGAGTACTACGCCGGCGGCGCGTGCGAGACGGTGACCGCGGACGTCGGTGTCGACGACGAGAAGGGGGCGAACGGGACGGTCGCCTTCGAGATCTGGGCGGACGGCACCAAGGCCGCCTCGACCGGCGTCCTCACCAACGCGATGCCCGCCCAGCCGCTCACCGCGGATGTGACGGGCGCCCAGCTGATCCGCCTCGTCGTCACCGACGGCGGCGACGGTATCGACTCCGACCACGCGGACTGGGCGGACGCACAGCTGAGCTGCTGAGCCCGGCGGCGGGTACGCACCCGTGCCGTCCGCCTGCGAGACACCTCGGCGGCCGAGCCCCTTCCCCGGGCCCGGCCGCCGAGTGCACGTTCCTGCCGAGGCCCCGCCTCACACCCTCGCAGCGGCCGTGTCCGCTCGCTTGGCGAGCGCGGCGGCGGCAGCGCCCACCAGTCCCGCGTCCGTCCCCATCTGCGCCGGCACCACGGTCAGGCGCTGCACGAACGAGAGCGTCGCGTAGTCGCTCAACGCCTTGCGCAGCGGCGTGAAGAGCACGTCGCCCGCCTTGCCGACGCCCCCGCCGATGACGGCGATGTCGATCTCGACGAGGGTCGCGGTGGCCGCGATGCCGGCGGCCAGGGCCTGGGCGGCGCGTTCGAAGGAGGCCACGGCGACGGGGTCGCCCTCACGGGCGGCGGCGGCCACCGCGGCGGCGGAGGTGTCACCGTCGGGCCCCGGACTCCAGCCGCCTTCGAGGGCGCGCCGCGCGATGTTCGGGCCGCTCGCGATGCGCTCCACGCAGCCGCGCGAACCGCACGGGCAGTCGTCGCCGTCGAGATCCACGCTGATGTGCCCGATATGGCCTGCGTTGCCGGTCGGCCCGGGATGCAACTGGCCGCCCAGCACCAGGCCGCCGCCGACGCCCGTGGAGACGACCATGCACAGCGCGTTGTCGTGGCCGCGGGCGGCGCCCTGCCAGTGCTCGGCCGCCGTGATCGCCACTCCGTCGCCGATCAGCTCGACGGGCAGCCCTCCGGCAGCGGCCCGCACCCGCCGTACGAGTGGGTAGTCGCGCCAGCCGGGCACGTTCACGGGGCTCACCGTGCCCGCGGAGGCGTCCACCGGGCCCGCGCTGCCGATGCCGAGCGCGGTGGCCCGTCCCCACAGCTCGGACGCGGTCAGCTCGCCGAGCACTTCCTCGACGGCCTCCATCACGGTGTCGCCGTCCTCCTGTGCCGGAGTCGCGCGCTGTGCACGCACCAGGATGCTGCCGTGGCCGTCCACCAGCGCTCCGGCGATCTTGGTGCCGCCGATGTCGAGCGCAGCCACGAAGTCGGTGTGCATCTGTGTCTGATCTCCCGGTCAAGGATCGGTTCTCCCCGTCAACCACGGGAAAAAGGCGGGCCGGTCTCACGGTGGGGACGTAGGCCGGAGATTGCGGTGGACAGTCTCTCCCGCATCTGACAACGTTGTCCAGGCTCTATGCTCGACGCCACATCCTCATACATACCCATGGCCCGACGCATCCCCGTGGACGACAGGACAGGACACCGCACTGTGCCCGAGACCAGCCGCCGTGCAGATCGCCTCGCAGACCGCATCTCCGGGAACCGCTACGGCAATCGTCCGACCATGAAAGACGTGGCGGCGCGTGCGGGAGTCGGACTCAAGACCGTCTCGCGCGTGGTCAACGCGGAGCCGGGGGTCACCCCGGAGACGGAGCGCCGCGTCCAGGAGGCCATCGACGCGCTGGGCTTTCGCCGCAACGACAGCGCTCGGGTGCTGCGCAAGGGCCGTACGGCGAGCATCGGCCTGGTCCTGGAGGACCTCGCGGACCCGTTCTACGGTCCGCTCAGCCGCGCGGTCGAGGAGGTGGCCCGCGCGCACGGTGCCCTGCTCATCAACGGTTCCAGCGCGGAGGACCCGGACCGTGAGCAGGAACTGGTGCTGGCGCTGTGCGCACGCCGGGTGGACGGGCTGGTGGTCATCCCGGCCGGCGACGACCACCGCTATCTGGAGCCCGAGCTGCGGGCGGGCGTGGCCACGGTGTTCGTGGACCGTCCGGCCGGGAAGATCGACGCCGATGTGGTGCTGTCGGACAGCTACGGCGGCGCCCGCGACGGTGTGGCCCACCTCATCGCCCACGGTCACCGCCGGATCGGCTTCATCGGCGACATGCCCCGCATCCACACGGCCGCCGAGCGGCTGCGCGGCTACCGGGCGGCCATGGAGGACGCGGGGATACCGGTCGAGGATTCCTGGATGTCGCTGGGGGTGACCGACCCCGTGCGGGTGCGTCGCGCGGCCGAGGAGATGCTCTCCGGCCCCTCGCCGGTCACCGCGATCTTCGCGGGCAACAACCGGGTGACGGTCACCGTGGTCCGGGTGCTCGCCGAGCAGTCGCGCCGGGTCGCCCTGGTCGGGTTCGACGACATCGAGCTGGCCGATCTGCTGCAGCCGGGCGTCACGGTCGTCGCCCAGGACGCCGCCACCCTCGGACGTACCGCGGCCGAGCGTCTCTTCCGCCAGCTGGACGGCTCGCTGGTCGTCCCGGAGCGCATCGAGCTCCCGACCCGGCTGATCACCCGCGGGTCGGGCGAACTGCCGCCGACGGACTGAGGCGCCTGTGGACGACCGCACCCTGGAATCGCTGGGCCTGGCCGAGGCTCCGCGCGATCATCCGCTGCTCTACCCCGGTGTGTGGCCGAGCGAGTCCGGCCTCCTGGACGGCGACCGGCTGCTGCCGCTCGACCGTCTGGTGTACGAGGACCGCGTCCCCGTCCTCGCGGTCGGCTCCAACGCCTGCCCGGCCCAACTGCGGTACAAGATGGCCGAGTCCGGGATCGCCGCCCCCGTGCCGATGGTGAAGGCCCGGGTCACGGGCGTCGAGATCGGCGTCTCCGCGCATGTGAGCCGCATGGGGTACGTGTCCGCGTCGCCCTTCGAAGCACCGGGGCGAGTGCGGGAGTTGTTCATCACCTGGCTGGATGCCGAGCAGCTCGCGGTGGTCGACGCCAGCGAGGGCGTGCCACTGCCGGACGGCAACTACGGCCGCACCTGGCTGCCCGCGCCGGAGGTGCTGGTGGAGTTGGCCGACGGCACCGCGCTGCCCGGCGCGTACATCTACGTCAATCGCCGCGGCGTCCTGCACAACGGCACCGGCGCGCCGCGCACCCACCCGGGGCAGCGGGCCCTGATCACCGAACTCCTCGCGGGTTCGGCGCGGTTGAGGGAGCTGTTCGGCGTCACGCCCGAGGAATTCTGCACGCGCGCACGTGCCGACGGGCGGGTGTGCGCGGCGGGGACGCGGCTGCTCGGCGAGGAGAAACTGGTGACGGCCTCGGGTCTGGAGCGGTATCTGCCGGTTCAGCAGACCGGGAGCCCGGGGACCGGCTCGTCGTTGTTGCCGCCCTTGATGTAGACGTCGCTGATGTACACGCCCGCGTTGCCGCTGTCGTCGTCCGTCTTCGCCCACCAGACGTTGGTCCACTCGCCGTAGGTCTCCCGGCGCCCCAGGTTGGACTGGCAGTAGAAGTAGTTGGTGCCCGCCTTGAGGACGCCGGCCTCGGCGCCGTCGGCGGTGTACGAGGTGGCGGTGCGCCAGACCTCGCAGTTGTACTTGCCACCGCCTATGGACACACAGGCCACCGTCGGTGCCGGGGTGGTCGCACCGCCCCCGCCGTTCGCACCGCCGCTGTTGGAGCCGCCCTCCGTGGTGCCGCCGCCGGCGGACTTGGTCGGTGCGGGCGAGGAGCCCTGGCCGCCGGACGTGCCCTCGCCCTTCTCGGGCGGCGTCGTCGTCGGAGTGCGCGTCTTCCCGTCGCCCTGCTCCGTGGGCTTGGCGGAGGCGGAGCGGTCGGCGTCGGGGCTGCCGGACGCCGAGGACGTGGCGCCGGCGGACGTGGTGGCGGAGGACGTGGGCCCGGCGCCGGCCTCCGCATCGCCGGTGTTGTTCAGCAGAGCGACGGTGCCGGCGGTGGCCGCGAGGACGACGGTGACGGCCGCGGCGGCCAGCAGGACGCGGCCCTTGCGACGGGAAGGAGGCGACGCGGGGATGGGGCCGGTGGCGGCCGAGGCCTGGGCGGCGGCGGAGCCGGAGCCGGGCCCTCCTGAGCCGTCCTGCACCGGCGAACCGAAGAAGGGCGTCTCCGAACCGGCCTGTCCCTCCTGCCCGGACCGTCCTGGCGCATCCGCCCCCTGTGCCGCCGACACGCCGGACTCCGGCGGCCCGAACCCCGGCGGTACCGCCGGAACGCTGCGCTGTGTCTCCTCCCGCGGCGCCCCGCTCCCCCGCAGCATCGTCGTCGGTACGTCCGTCCCGGAGCCGTCCGCCACCCGCTGCAGCAGCTCCCGCGCCGCGTCGGCCTCCGGTCGGTGCTCGGGCCGCTTGTCCAGCAGGAGTTGGAGAACGGGACCCAGGGGCCCGGCCCGGCGCGGCTCCGGCAGCGGTTCGGAGACGATCGCGGTGAGGGTGGAGTAGGTCGACGTACGGCGGAAGGGCGAGACGCCCTCGACGGCCGCGTAGAGCGTGGCACCCAGGGCCCAGACGTCGGAGGCCGGGCCGGGGTCGGCGCCCTGGGCCCGCTCGGGCGCCAAGTAGTCCAGGGAGCCGACGAGTTCGCCGCTGCGGGTGAGGTGGGTGGCGGAGCCGTCGCCCGGGTCCTCCATCGTGGCGATGCCGAAGTCGGTGAGGACGACTCGGCCGGAGCGTTCCAGCAGGATGTTGCCGGGTTTGACGTCGCGGTGCAGGACACCGGCGCGGTGGGCGGCGGCGAGCGCGTCCATCACCTTGGCGCCGATCCCGGCCGCCTCGCGCGGGTCGATGGTGCCGTGTTCACGCAACACGTCGTCCAGGGACGGGCCGTCCACCAGCTCCATGACGATCAGCGGGCGGCCGTCGACCTCGGCGACGTCGTGCACGGCCACGACTCCGGGATGGCGCACCCGGGCCGCGGCGCGGGCCTCGCGCTGCATCCGCACCCGGAGATCGGCGAGTTCGGGTCCGTCGGCGTCGGTGTACGTGCGCAGTTCCTTGACGGCGACCTCGCGGCCGAGCACCTCGTCGGCGGCTCTCCAGACCACGCCCATGCCGCCGCGCCCGAGCTGCGCCACGGCACGATAGCGCCCGGCCAGCAGCCGACCGATCCCGTCCGCCTGTCCGTACTCCCCCGAAGACACCGCCGCCCCGTTCCTGTGACCCGTCTGATGCGTGGTGTACAGACTAGGGGGAGCCAGTGACAACGCGGCCGGGAGACCTCGGCTGTGACAGCTCCGCTACTTCGTCACGTGGCGGACACCGTCAGATCGGCGCGCCTGGGCGCCGCGAAACCCTCCAGGTCGGCCCGGGTCAGCCCGGTCGCGCGGGCGACCTCGGCGATGTCGAGCGCGCCGCAGTCCAGGCCGCGCAGCAGATAGCCGCTGAGGGCCTTGGCGGTGGCGGGCTCGTCCATGACATCGCCGCCCGCCCGGTTGGCGTACCGGGTGAGACGGGCCGCGGCCTGCTCGAAGCCCTCGCGGTAGAAGGCGAAGACGGCCGCGTACCGGGTCGGGATGTGCCCGGGGTGCATGTCCCAGCCCTGGTAGTAGGCGCGGGCCAGGGCGCGCCGGGTGAGGCCGTAGTGCAGTCGCCAGGCGTCGTGGACCTTCTCGGTCGTACCGACCGGGAGGACGTTGGTGGAGCCGTCCGACACACGTACGCCCGTGCCTGCCGCCGCGACCTGCATGATCGCCTTGGCGTGGTCGGCGGCCGGGTGGTCGCTGGCCTGGTGGGCGGCGGAGACGCCGAGGCAGGCGCTGTAGTCGAAGGTGCCGTAGTGCAGTCCGGTGGCCCGGCCCTCGGACGCGTGGATCATGCGGGCGACGGTGGCGGTGCCGTCGGCGGCGAGGATGGACTGGCTGGTCTCGATCTGGATCTCGAAGCCGATCCGGCCGGGCTCGAGACCGCGCGCCTTCTCGAAGGCCTCCAGGAGCCGCGCCATGGCGGTGACCTGCTCGGCGTAGGTGACCTTGGGCAGTGTCAGGACCAGCCCGCCGGGCAGCCCGCCCGCCTCCATGAGGCCGGTGAGGAAGATGTCCAGGGTGCGGATGCCCCGGTCGCGGACCGGCGCCTCCATGCACTTCATGCGGATGCCCATGTACGGCGCCGCCGTGCCGTTCTCGTACGCCTGAGCGATCAGTCGCGCCGCGCGGGCCGCCGCCTCGTCCTCCTCGGCGTCCGGGCGCGGGCCGTAGCCGTCCTCGAAGTCGACGCGCAGGTCTTCGATGGGCTCGCGCTCCAGCTTGGCGCGCACGCGCGCGTACACGGGCTCGGCGAGCTCGTCCGCGAGGCCGAGGACGGCGGCGAAGGAGGCGGCGTCCGGGGCGTGTTCGTCGAGGGCGGCGAGGGCCTGGTCGCCCCAGGAGCGGATGGTGTCGGCGGCGAAGACATCTCCGGGGACATAGACGGTGTGGACGGGCTGGCGGGTGCCGGGGTCGCCGGGATAGCGGCGCTCCAGTTCGGCGTCGACCGGCGCGAGAGAGGCGCTGATCTCCTCGCTGACGGCGCCCGCGAGGCTCGTCGCCACCTGCTCCTGCTGGCCCTGACCCATCCCATACCCTCCTGTTTTCCGCAGTACGGAATCAACAATCCGTAGAACGAAGTTATCCGGGGATCTTCCCGCCGGTCAACACCACTTCCGTATCGGTCCACTCCGGGCTATCGGCATGTTCACGCCCATCTCACGTGACGGTAGAACACTTCCGTATGCACGACTCGTCCGGCAGCCCTACCGAAGGAGCCCCCGTGCCGCACCACAGCCGAATCACGCGCCGTCTGGGTCTGAAGGCCGCGTTAGCGGCGGCGGTCGCCGTTCCGCTCTCCAGTACAGCACTGTCCGGACCGTCCGCCTCGGCGGGCGAATCCCGATCCGCGGGCCGTCGCCTGAAGGTCATGTCCTTCAACCTCCGCTTCGCCAGCACCACCGAGCCCAACAGCTGGGCCGTCCGCAGACCGGTGATGCGCGAACTGCTGCACCGCGAGGCCCCGCACGTCATCGGCACCCAGGAGGGCATCTTCCACCAGCTGCTCGACATCGGGAACGATCTCGGCAGCCACTACGACTGGATCGGCACCGGCCGCCTGCACGGCAGCCGGGACGAGTCCATGGCGGTCTTCTACGACAGGCGACGCCTCACCCCCACCGAGTACGACCACTTCTGGCTTTCCGACACCCCGGACGTGATCGGCTCGAACACCTGGGGCGCGGGCTTCGCCCGGATGGTCACCTGGGTCCGCTTCCGCGACCGGCGCGACGACGGACGGGAGTTCTACGTCCTCAACACACACTTCGACCACGCCAGCCAGTACGCACGCGAGCGCTCCGCCGTGCTCATCGCCCAGCGGCTCACCGGCCTGGATCGCTCCCTGCCCTTCGTGGTGACCGGCGACTTCAACGTGGCCGCCCACAAGAACGTCGTCTACGACACCATGCTGGACGCCGGTCTCGTCGACACGTGGGACACGGCCGCCGAGCGCGGCCCGCTGTACGCGACCTTCCACGGCTACCGGCCGCTGACGCCGAACGGCGACCGGATCGACTGGATCCTGACCACGCCGGGGGTGACGGCGCACAAGGCGTCGATCAACACCTTCGCCGTGGACGGGCAGTTCCCGAGCGACCATCTGCCGGTGCAGGCGTCGCTGACCCTGGGATGAGCCGAGGCCCCCGCGACCGTCGGCACGGTCGCGGGGGCCTCGTTCAGCCGTCCGCGGATCAGCCCTTACGGGTCTTGATCTCCTCGGTGAGCTGCGGGACGACGTCGAAAAGGTCGCCGACGATGCCGTAGTCGACGAGGTCGAAAATCGGGGCCTCGGCGTCCTTGTTGATCGCCACGATCGTCTTCGAGGTCTGCATACCGGCGCGGTGCTGGATGGCGCCGGAGATGCCGGAGGCGATGTACAGCTGCGGCGAGACCGACTTGCCGGTCTGGCCGACCTGGTTGGTGTGCGGGTACCAGCCGGCGTCGACGGCGGCGCGCGAGGCACCGACGGCCGCGCCGAGGGAGTCGGCGAGCGCCTCGATGATCGCGAAGTTCTCCGCGCCGTTCACGCCACGGCCGCCGGAGACCACGATCGCGGCCTCGGTCAGCTCCGGGCGACCGGTCGACTCACGCGGCGTACGGGCGGTGACCTTGGTGCCGGTGGCCTTCTCGGAGAAGGCCACGGCGAGCGCCTCGACCGCGCCGGCGGCCGGAGCGGCCTCCACGGCGGCGCTGTTGGGCTTGACCGTGATGACCGGAGTGCCCTTGGAGACACGGGACTTGGTGGTGAAGGACGCGGCGAACACCGACTGCGTGGCCACCGGGCCCTCGTCGCCGGCCTCCAGGTCGATGGCGTCGGTGATGATGCCGGAGCCGATGCGCAGCGCCAGGCGGGCGGCGATCTCCTTGCCCTCGGCGGAGGACGGCACCAGCACGGCGGCCGGGGAGACGGCCTCGACCGCGGCCTGCAGGGCGTCGACCTTCGGAACGACCAGGTAGTCGGCGTACTCGGCGGCCTCGTGGGTGAGGACCTTCACGGCGCCGTACTCGGCGAGCGTGGCGGCGGTGTCGGCGGCGCCGTTGCCCAGGGCGACGGCGACGGGCTCGCCGACACGGCGGGCCAGCGTCAGCAGCTCCAGGGTGGGCTTGCGGACGGCACCGTCCACGTGGTCGACGTAGACGAGAACTTCAGCCATGGGACTTCTTCTCTCCTGCTTGCGAAAGATGAGGGGCGGTCAGCGAATCCGGGCTCAGACGAACTTCTGGCCCGCGAGGAACTCAGCGAGCTGCTTGCCGCCCTCGCCCTCGTCCTTGACGATCGTGCCTGCCGTACGGGCCGGACGCTCGGCCGCGGAGTCGACGACCGTGTAGGAACCCTCCAGGCCGACCTCCTCGGCCTCCAGGTCCAGGTCGGACAGGTCCCAGGACTCCACCGGCTTCTTCTTGGCCGCCATGATGCCCTTGAAGGACGGGTAACGCGCCTCGCCCGACTGGTCGGTGACCGACACGACGGCCGGCAGCGAGGCCTGCAGCGTCTCGGAGGCGGCGTCGCCGTCCCGGCGGCCCGTGACGGTGCCGTCCTCGACGGAGACCTCGGAGAGCAGCGTGACCTGCGGGACGCCCAGACGCTCGGCGAGCAGCGCCGGTACGACGCCCATGGTGCCGTCGGTGGAGGCCATGCCGGAGATGACCAGGTCGTAGCCGGCCTTCTCGATCGCCTTGGCCAGCACCAGCGAGGTGCCGATGGCGTCGGTGCCGTGCAGGTCGTCGTCCTCGACGTGGATCGCCTTGTCGGCGCCCATCGAAAGGGCCTTGCGGAGCGCGTCCTTGGCGTCCTCGGGGCCCACGGTCAGGACGGTGATCTCTGCGTCGTCGGCGTCCTCGGCGATCTGCAGCGCCTGCTCGACCGCGTACTCGTCGAGCTCGGAGAGCAGACCGTCCACGTCGTCCCGGTCGACGGTCAGGTCATCGGCGAAGTGCCGGTCGCCAGTGGCGTCGGGCACGTACTTCACAGTGACAACGATCCTCAAGCTCACGCCGGCTCTCCTACTGCATCGACATTTCTCTGCTGCCTACTTGCAGGCAGCATAGGCGCCCCAAGCGGCCGATCCCGGTCGGGGCGGCCTGCGCTCCGAGCGGAATATTACTCGTCAGTACACCCAGTTCCTGCCCGCTAAGCAAGCGCTTTGAACTGTGACCTTTGCAACGCAGCGTAACCGGAACTCGACGGTCCCGCAGAAGAGTCCGGAGCCCGGTCAGTCACGCAGTGCGGTGAACCGCCCCTGGTGGTACACGAGCGGACGTCCGGGCCCCGAGGGGTCCCCGTGCACGACCTCGGCGAGCACCACGCGGTGATCCCCGGCGGGCACGCGCGCGTGGACCCGGCATACGAGCCAGGCGAGGACATCGTCGAGGACGGGAACGCCTTCCGGCCCCTTCCGCCAGGCGGTGGACGGGCCGAAGCGGTCGGCACCGCTGCGCGCGAAGGTCGCGGCCAGCTCGCGCTGGTGCTCGCCGAGTATGTGCACCCCGACATGGTCGGCCCTGGCTATCGCGGGCCAGCTGGAGGCGCCGGTGCCGATACCGAAGGAGACGAGCGGGGGTGCGGCGGAGACCGAGGTGAGGGAGGTGGCGGTGAAGCCGACCGGGCCCCGGTCACCGTGGGCAGTAATCACGGCGACGCCCGCCGCGTGTCGCCGGAAGACGGAGCGGAACAGGTCGGTCGTGTCGGTCGTGGCGAGCTGAGGGGTGACCAGATCGGGCGTGGCCGTCATGGAGTGGTCCTTCTGCGGGGAGTGGGCAGCGGTCCTGTCGGTGTTCTGGGTGTTCAACGACCCGGACAGCGCGCGCTCGCGGTACGGACGAGGTCGATGTGCACCCGCCCGACGAGAAGGAGTTCCGAAGGCATACAGTCAAGCTGACGATAGATGGTGCACACAGTCAAGTACGTCCCATTACCTGGGAGATGGCTCACGCACTCACACCGCCTCCCCCAACGCCGCGATCACATCCGCCTTGCGCGGTTGACCGGTCGCCCGCCGCACCACGTGACCGTCGGCGTCGAGGACCAGCACGGTCGGGGTCTTGAGGATGCCGAGTCGGCGTACGAGTTCCAGCCGGGCCTCGGCGTCGATCTCGATGTGGGCCACGCCCGGCACCATGTCCGCCACCTCACCGAGGACCCGCCGGGTCGCCCGGCAGGGCGCGCAGAAGGCGCTGGAGAACTGCACAAGGGTGGCGCGCTCGCCGAGCTCCTGGCCCAACTCGGCCGCGCCGAGCCGCTTTTCGTCGTCGCGCCCGCGCACCCGCACTCTCCCGTTCCGCCGCCGACGCGGCACTCCGTGAGGGCCGCCACCAGTCCCCTCATCATCTCGTCAGCATGCGCACGACTCCAAAGATTCCTTCGCCCTGGTGCCGCCCTGGCTGGAGTTCGCGGCGACCGGCGCCGAGCTCGCCGCCGTGTTTCTCAATGCTGCATTCGGGTACTGCTGGGCTGCGAGATGTGCCTGGTCGTACGGAGAATCGCCGTACGCGCGGAGTAAAGGCGACGTAAAAGCCCGAGGTGGATCATGGGGTCGACGTGACGAGGATCTCGCCGTTCCCAGGCACCAACACTGGCTGTCCGTGCGTTCTTGGGGCACGATCTGCGAGATGCCGTAAACCTACGGCTGCGTAACTTTCCCGCCGGGAGCCCTTTCCCTGGCAGAGAAGGAAGGGTTCACTCCGTCCATGGCAGAGCTTGTCTACCGTCCCGTTGTCGGTGCCGCCCTCACCTTGTTCAAGGCGTGGGACCTGAAGATCGACTGCAAGGGGTCGGAGAACATTCCGCGCTCGGGCGGTGCCGTGCTGGTGAGCAACCACATCAGCTACCTGGACTTCATCTTCGACGGCCTGGCGGCGCTCCCGCAGAAACGGCTGGTCCGCTTCATGGCGAAGGAGTCCGTGTTCCGGCACAAGATCTCCGGGCCGCTGATGCGCGGGATGAAGCACATCCCCGTGGACCGCAAGCAGGGTGAGGCGGCGTACAAGCACGCGCTCGACTCGCTGCGTTCCGGCGAGATCGTCGGGGTCTTCCCGGAGGCCACGATCTCGGAGTCGTTCACGCTGAAGAGCTTCAAGTCGGGCGCCGCGCGACTGGCCCAGGAGGCGGGCGTACCGCTGATCCCGATGGCCGTGTGGGGCACGCAGCGGCTGTGGACCAAGGGCCACCCGAAGAACTTCAAGCGGAGCCACACCCCGATCACCATCCGGGTCGGCGAGGCGATCGAGGCGTCCCGCGACAAGTACGCCGGCGCCATCACGCGCCAGCTGCGTGAGGCCGTACAGGAGCTGCTCGAAGCAGCCCAGCGCGCCTACCCCGTACGCCCCAAGGACGCCCAGGACACCTGGTGGATGCCGGCGCACCTCGGTGGTACGGCGCCGACACCGGAAGAGGTCCGCGCGGCCGAGGCCCGCTAGAACCGCGCGTCACACCGACCAACCGGCTCCCGGCCGCGGCGTGTGCGGCGGATCAGTTCCGCGCCGGTTCCGCGGGACGGATCTCGATGTGTGCGCCGGGGCTGAACTTCTCCAGTAGCTCGGCGAGTTCGGCAGCCGCCGTCTCGACGTCGGCGACCGGCATCGGCGCCATACTCTCCAGCAGGAAGATCGCCGACACGGTCTCCTCGGTGAGCCGCGTGCGCGGCCCCTGGCGCCAGTTCCAGCGGCGGCAGGTCACCCCGGCCTCGTCGCACCACACGATCTCGCCGGCATCGGGGTGCTCGACGACTTCCTCGCCCGCGGCGACGGTCACGAACTCCTCGTCGCCGGTGGCCCGGACAAGACGCATGCCGCCCTGGATGTGGTCGAGGTCCTCGCCGCCCACGGGGATCAGGTGGGCGACGCTGATGGCGTTGTAGAGGTCGACGAGCACATTGATCCGGGGCAGCCCGGCCTCTGACAACGCCCGCTTGGCCAGCGCCTCCGCCGAGTTACGGGTGCGTGAGGGCTTCGAACCGAAGGCCGTGTAGGCCTCCCGCCAGGCCGCCATGTGCGGGTCCTCGTGCGGCGCGCGCCCGTCCAGGCGTACGGCGAGCCGTCGGGCCGCGTCGTCGAGGAGCGCCGAACTGGCGTCGGTGCTGGGCCCGTTGACGAGGCCGTGCGCCTCGATGGCGACGTGCGTGAAGCCGGGCGCGAGGGCGCGCACCTCGTCGGACACGGTCAGCGTGAGAGTCATGGTCGGCCTTGCCTCAGAGTGCGGTGGGGAGCGTCTGCCACAGGTGCGGCCGGTCGCGCGCCGCCTTGAGGGTGTTCAGCACGACCGGATGAGGTTCAGCGTACAGCACCGGATAGTCCACCTCATTGGACTTGGGTTCGGGCATGAACGCCAGCCGCTCACCGTCGAGCGAGAACTGTGCGTCCACGCCGGGCTTGTTACCCCTGGGGTCCTGCCGATGCCAGGCGCCGTTGAACCGGACGGCGACCAGACCGTGCACGACATGCCCATCGCCGTCGTCGGACAGCCGCTGATAGCAGAACGCCGTCGGAATGTCCTCGGCCCGCAGCAGCGCCGCGAGGGCGTGCGCCTTGGCGTAGCAGATGCCCGTGCCCTGTTCCAGGACATCGGAAGCGCGCCAGGTGACCCGCAGATCGCCGGAGTCCTGCGAGTGCGGGATGGTGTCGCGCACGAACTCGAACGCCAGCCGCGCATAGGCATACGAGTCCTGCGCCTTCCCGGCGAGGCGGGCAGCCGTCGTCCGTACGCGCGGATGATCGTGGTCGATGACGTCATCGGCAGCCAAGTAGGCGGACAGGTCAGGGGTTTCCTGAGTGAGCTCCATATCCGTAGAGCATAGGAATACGATCACCCGGCCGTCAATGAATTTTCTCGCAAGCGCATATCTATGCATCAGCTGGGTCTGGCGATGGAGAACGGCCGAAGACCGCCGCAACCCGCCGCTCCGGCACAACCCATCCCCCGAGCCGTCGGTCTCGGCCACCGGCAGACCGTCGACGAGGGGGAACAGATGAAGCACCCGCAGACCAGACCGACACGACGTGTGAGGCTCCGTCTTCTCGCGGGGGCGCTCGCCGGCTGTGCCCTGGCAGTGGCCGGGACCGGGTCCGCGCAGGCCGTCTCCGACCAGCTGTGGATCAGCGTGCCGTCCGAGACCGTGCTGCCGGGGCCGGACGCGGACGGCAGCGCACCTGAGCGCCGGCTCACTGTGGACATCACCCACGACAACCTCGACAACGGTGTTCCGGCCGGGCAGCTGACCGTGGACGCGAGCGGGATCGGCTCCTTCGCGCAGGTGTCGTGGCCGGACAACTGCGTGCCCGAGTCGGCCACCAAGGCGAGCTGCGCCTTCCCGGAGATGCCGGCCGGGACGGAGAGCGTGACCGCCGCCCGGCTCGGGCTCAGCGCGCTGCCGGACGCGGACCTCAGCGCCTCGGGGTCCGTGCGCTACACGGCCACCGCCGGGGAGCTGACGTCGCACACCACGGAGACCCTGGTCACCCTCGGCAACGGACCGGATCTCGGACTCAGCCAGGCCGAGGACCAGCGGGGACTCAGGCCGGGCACGGACACCAGCGTGCGGGCGACGGTCGCCAACAGCGGCAACCGCGCCGTGGACCGGACACTGCTGTGGCTCAACGCCTCATACGGCCTGCGGTTCAAGGAGCGGCACACCAACTGCGAGTACCGGCAGCACGAGACCGGTACATCGGCGGTGTGCGTGCTGGACGAACCGGTGGCGCCGGGGCAGGAGTACGCGCTGGTGACCGAGCTGGGCGTCGGGCGGAAGGCGCTGTACGAGCGGTTCGACCACTCCGTCGAGCCGTATTCCGACGAGAGGCTGGAAGACATCCGCGGCGACTGGACGTGGACTCGGGGCACCGGCGCCGAGCTGGACCTGCTTCCGGTGACCGCGGCCGGGGACGACGACCTCGATCTGTCGGACAACGCACGGGCCGTGATGCTCGACGCCCGGAACACCGCGGACCTGAAGCTCATCGGCAGCCGGGTGACCGGCGCCGCCGGTGACACCGTTTCCGCCGGAGTGACCGTGCACAACCGCGGCCCGGCGTGGGTGGCATCGCTGGGCGCGGGCGCGCCCGTGACCATGGTGCGGTTCCAGGCGCCGGAGGGCACGACCGTCGTCGAGCTGCCCGAGGACTGCTATGTGCTGCCGCCGTCCGAGGAGGGTCCGTCCGCCACGACGTACTTCTGCTGGACGCCGATCTACCTGCACGACAAGGCGTCCTACACCATCGAGGTCCAGTTGCGGATCGACCGGGTGGTGCGCGGGGCACGCACCACCGTCGCCACCGTCATCGACGAAGCGGAGCTCGACATCCGCCGGTTCGATCCGAACCTGCGCAACAACAGGACGGCCATCGTCGTCAACTGACGGACGGCGCGGCCTCAGCGGGCCATCTCCTCCTTGAGGGCCGCCACGAACGCGTCCACGTCCTCCTCGGTGGTGTCGAAGGCGCACATCCAGCGGACGTCGCCCGCGGCCTCGTCCCAGAAGTAGAAGCGGAACCGCTTCTGCAGGCGCTCGCTCACGTCGTGCGGGAGGCGCGCGAACACGGCGTTGGACTGCACCGGATAGAGCAGTTCGACGCCGTGCACCGCGCGCACGCCCTCCGCGAGCCGCTGGGCCATCTCATTGGAGTGGCGGGCGTTGCGCAGCCACAGGTCCTTGGCGAACAGCGCCTCCAACTGCACCGACACGAAGCGCATCTTGGAAGCGAGCTGCATGGACAGCTTGCGCAGGTGCTTCATGTGGCTGACGGCGTCCTGGTTGATGACGACGACCGCCTCGCCGAACAGCGCGCCGTTCTTGGTCCCGCCCAGAGACAGGAGGTCTACGCCGACCGCGTCGGTGAAGGTCCGCAGGGGCATGTTGAGCGAGGCCGCCGCGTTGGCGAGGCGGGAGCCGTCGACGTGGACCTTCATGCCGTGCGCATGGGCGTGCTCGCAGATGGCGCGGATCTCGTCCGGCGTGTAGACGGTGCCGAGTTCGGTGCTCTGGGCGATCGAGACGACCTGCGGCATGGCCCGGTGCTCGTCGTCCCAGCCGTACGCCTGCCGGTCGATCAGCTCGGGGGTGAGCTTGCCGTCGGGTGTGGGCACGGTGAGCAGCTTCAGGCCGCCCATGCGCTCGGGGGCGCCGCCCTCGTCGACGTTGATGTGTGCGCTCTCGGCGCAGATCACCGCGCCCCAGCGGTCGGTGACCGCCTGGAGCGCGACGACGTTGGCGCCCGTGCCGTTGAAGACCGGGAAGGCCTCCGCGGTGGCGCCGAAGTGGCTGCGGATGATCCGCTGGAGGTTCTCGGTGTAGACGTCCTCGCCGTACGCGACCTGGTGCCCGCCGTTGGCCAGGGCCAGGGCGGCGAGCACCTCGGGGTGGGCCCCGGCGTAGTTGTCGCTGGCGAAACCGCGGAGCTCCGGGTCGTGATGGCGACGGGCGTCGGTCTTCGGAGGGTTCACGGCTTCTCGGTCAGCCACAGACGGTTTCCGTTCACTTCGGCGGCGGGCTTCTCCCAGACTTCGACGATGGCCTCGGCCAGGTCCTTGACGTCCGTGAAGCCCGCGAACTTCGCGTTGGGTCGCTCGGCGCGCATCGCGTCGTGCACCAGTGCCTTCACCACCAGGATCGCAGCCGCCGCGTTCGGGCCCTGCTCGCCCCCGGCCTTGCGGAAGTAGTCGGCCGTGGCCAGCGTCCACGCCTCGGCGGCGGCCTTGGCGGCGGCGTAGGCGGCGTTGCCCGCGGTGGGCTTGCTGGCGCCGGCCGCGCTGATCAGAAGGTACCGGCCGCGGTCGCTGCGCTGCAGGGCCTCGTGGAAGGCGAGGGAGGTGTGCTGCACGGTGCGGATCAGCAGCAGTTCGAGGAAGTCCCAGTCGTCGAGGTTGGTCCGGGTGAAGGTCTCGCTGCCGCGCCAGCCGCCGACGAGGTGGACCAGGCCGTCGACCCGGCCGAAGTCCTTCTCGATACGCGTGGCCCAGTCGTGGGTGGACTGGAGGTCGAGCAGATCGACCGTGTCACCGACGACGGTGGCACCGCCGTGTGCGTAACTGGCCGCGTCCACGGCCTCGGCCAGCCGCTCCGGATCGTTGTCCGAGCCGACGACGGTGGCACCCGCCTCGGCCAGCCTGAGCAGCGCCGCCCGCCCGGCGGGTCCACCCGCGCCGGCCACCGCGATCACCGCACCGCTGAGAGCTCCGTTCCCCATGATCTTCGCCTCCTGAGCAGCGTTTTTGGTGCGGTCGCTCACGCGGCGACCTGCTCGGCGGCGTCCGCCCGGATGCCCCGAGTCGAGGCAATCACGTTCTTCAGCTTCTTGGACAGCGCCTCATAGAACATGCTCAGGGGAAACTCGTCCGGAAGCACGTCATCGACGAGTTTGCGCGGCGGCAGGGTCAGGTCGAGGGCGTCGGGGCCCTTGGCCCACTTGGAGCCGGGGTGCGGAGCGAGGTAGGTGGAGACCAGCTCGTACCCCTTGAACCAGTGGACGAGCTTGGGGCGGTCGATGCCGTCCCGGTACAGCTGCTCGATGTCGGCGCACAGCTGGTTGGTGACCTGGGGTGCGCGCTCCCAGTCGATGGAGAGCTTGTTGTCGGTCCAGCGGACGACGTCGTGCCTGTGCAGGTAGGCGAAGAGGAGCTGGCCGCCGAGGCCGTCGTAGTTGCGGACGCGCTCGCCGGTGACCGGGAAGCGGAACATGCGGTCGAACAACACCGCGTACTGCACGTCACGGGCCTGCGGCACACCGTCCGCGGCCAGCTTCACGGCCTCCTTGAAGGCGGTGAGGTCGCAGCGCAGCTCTTCCAGGCCGTACATCCAGAACGGCTGGCGCTGCTTGATCATGAACGGGTCGAAGGGCAGGTCGCCATGGCTGTGAGTGCGGTCGTGGACCATGTCCCACAGGACGAAGGCCTCCTCGCAGCGCTTCTGGTCGTGGACCATGGCGGCGATGTCCTCGGGCAGCTCGAGGCCGAGGACGTCCACGGCGGCGGCGGTCACGCGGCGGAAGCGGGCGGCCTCACGGTCACAGAAGATGCCACCCCAGGAGAAGCGCTCGGGCGCCTCGCGCACGGCGATCGTCTCGGGGAAGAGGACGGCGGAGTTGGTGTCGTAACCGGCCGTGAAGTCCTCGAACTTGATGCCGCAGAACAGCGGGTTGTCATAGCGGGTGCGCTCCAGCTCGGCCAGCCAGTCCGGCCAGACCATGCGCAGGACGACCGCTTCGAGGTTGCGGTCGGGGTTGCCGTTCTGCGTGTACATCGGGAAGAGGACCAGATACTGGAGGCCGTCCGCGCGGTGTGCGGCGGGCTGGAACGCCAGCAGCGAGTCGAGGAAGTCCGGCACCCCGAACCCGCCGTCGGCCCAGCGGCGCAGATCCTCGACGAGGGCCTCGTGGTAGGCGCGGTCGTGCGGGAGCAGTGCGGAGAGCTCCGCGACGGCGTCGCTGATCCGGCGCACGACGCGTTCGGCGTCCGCGGGACCGGGGGCGCCCTCGGCCTCGAAGTCGATGGATCCGTCCTTGGACTGCCACGGCCGGATCCGCTCCACGGCATCCTTGAGCACGGGCCATGCCGGGTGCTCCACCACCCTGACCACCGAAGGACCCTGGTCCCCCGCACCCACCTGCACAAGAATTTCCGTCATGTCCCATCCTCCACGGGAGAACCTCTCGTAAGGACACCGTATGCATACGAGGTTTCTTCCAGCAAGGGGAGCCTCGGGAAATTATCCTGCGCACACCCCACTGTCACCGAACTTTTTCCCGCCTGATGCCGTGACGGCGATTACTTCGGCTGTGCACGGGCAGACGTGGCACGGGCGTCGGAGCCACCCGCGGTCAATCCGCGCAGGACTCGCCCACGCCCGGGTGACCGCACCCGGCGACGGCGGGCAGGTCCGCCATACGCGCCACGCCAATCCCCGGTGAACGCGCGGGTACATACCGGGGCAGGGCCATTAGGCTGCGGCACTGCCGCGCGAAACGTCCGTTCCGTTTCCGCGCGCCCGAGCCGCCGTCGACGGAAGCGAGTTGGAACCTTGAACTTCCTTACCATCGGTCACCGCGGAGTCATGGGTATCGAACCCGAGAACACCCTCCGTTCCTTCGTCGCCGCCGAGCACGCCGGCCTCGACGTCATCGAACTCGATCTGCACCTGAGCAAGGACGGCGCCCTCGTCGTCATGCATGACGCGGACGTGGACCGCACGACCGACGGAACCGGCCCGATCGCCGAGAAGACCCTCGCCGAGCTGCGCGCCCTGGACGCGGGCCGCGGGGAGCGCGTACCGGTCTTCGAGGAGGTCCTGGACGCGGTGAAGTGCCCGCTCCAGGCCGAGATCAAGGACGAGGCGGCGGCGCGGGCACTGTCCGAGGTCATGCACAGGCGGGATCTGGTCGCCCGGGTCGAGGTGTCCTCGTTCCACGACGAGGCGATCGCCGAGATCGCCCGCCTGGTGCCCGGCGTCCGCACCGCGCTCATCGCCAGCCGCTACGGCACCGACATCGTCGACCGCGCCGTCGAGGCCGGTGCGCGGACGATCTGCCTCAACATCCGCCGGCTCACCCTGGAGATCGTGGAGCACGCCAGGAAGGCGGACCTCAGGATCATCGGCTGGGTGGTGAACACCCAGGACCACCTGCGGCTCGTACGGGCTCTGGAGCTGGACGGCGCGACCACCGACTACCCGGAGATCAAACGCACCGGCCGCTTCACCGCGTGACGCTCAGCCCAGTTCCTTGACCAGCAGCTCGAACTGCAGGTCGTCGCGGAGCGGAATGCCGAACCGCTCGTCGCCGTACGGGAACGGAGACATCCGTCCCGTACGGCGGTAGCCGCGCCGCTCGTACCAGGCGATCAGGTCATTGCGTACGGAGAGCACGGTCATGTGCATCTCCGTGGCGCCCCACTCCTCGCGGACCGTGCGCTCCGCCTCGGCGATGATCACCTTGCCGAGGCCGTCGCCCTGGAGATCGGGGCTGACCGCGAACATCCCGAAGTAGGCGTGGTCACCGCGGTGTTCGAGCTGGCAGCAGGCGACGACCCGCCCGTCCCGCTCGACCGTGACCAGCCGGCTGTCGGGCGACTTGATCACGGCCCACACACCCTCCGGATCGGTCCGCTGCCCCTCGAGGATGTCCGCCTCCGTGGTCCATCCCGTCCTGCTGGAGTCACCGCGGTACGCCGACTCGATCAGTGCGACCAGCGCGTCCACATCGCTGTCGGCGGCGTCTCGGAACGTCAGTCCGTTGGCTGCGGTCTCCATGGAGTACGACTCCGATCTGCGGCGCGGCTCGGGCACCGACGAGGGTAGCCCAGCCACTAGGCTCCGGATGCATGGTGCACGTACTGAGCAGCCGGACCCTCCTGCGACCCACCGATCCCGAACGGTCCCGGCTCTTCTACGGCGAACAGCTGGGCCTGTCCGTCTACCGCGAGTTCGGTACGGGCCCGGAACGCGGCACGGTCTACTTCCTGGGCGGCGGCTTCCTGGAAATCTCCGGCCGCTCGGACACTCCGCCGTCTCCAGCCGTGCGGATGTGGCTCCAGGTCGAGGACGTGACCGCGGCGCACGAGGAGCTACGGACGAAGGGCGTCGACATCGTCCGGGAGCCGGTGAAGGAGCCGTGGGGCCTGATCGAGATGTGGGTGGCGGATCCGGACGGAACGCGAATCGTGCTGGTGGAGGTACCGGCGGACCACCCGATCCGCCACAGGCCGGGGATTTGAGCGCCCCGAAGGGGCGCGGGGCTGTATCAATATGCGGCTCCGCCGCGTGGGCGCGACCAGCCACAACGGACCCGCAGACGCTCGACGACCTAGCGCGGCACGCCGCGAAGCGCCCACCCACGATCGGTGCGGGTCAGTTCCCGGAACCCCGCCGAGCTCAGATGGTCGATCATCACGCGGTCGGCAGCCGCCTCGTACGCGAGCAGACGATCCGCACCACACAACCCCAGCCAATCCGCCGCCCGGGCAAGGAGCCGCCGCTCGATGCCCAGCCCATACCGGGCCGGCTCAACGTGCAGGTTGCCGATGTCGGCGAAGCCACCCGCGCGGGCGTGCCGTTCGGGGCGGGCCAGCGTCGTGTCGACCTCGATGAAGCCGAGAGGGGCGCCGTCGGCGTACGCGGTGAGACGCGTGCCGCACTCCCCCAACGTGCGCTCGACCGTGACGCCCGGCCAGGGCTCCGGCACCGGCAGGTCGGCCACCCGCGCGATCAGGATCACCTCGGTGTCCCCCGTGTGCCGGAAGCCGGCACGTTCGTAAACGGCCCGGATGTGCGGCCAGTTCCGGGGCAGGCCGTACACGACCGGGGCGGGCAGCTCGCCGCTCGCGTAGCAGGCACGGACGCCCCAGCGGGCCAGTTGGGCGAGACACGCACTCATCAGCAGATCGGCCGCCTCATCGGCGTCCGGCCAGAACGAGGCCGGCGGGTGGCAGACGAGCCAGTCGATCTCACCGATGTCCCGGTAGCACTCGCCCACTTCGGCGTCGGCGCGGTACCGCAGCAGATGCGCGGCGGCCACGACGTAGTCGCGCTGCTCGGCGACGAGCGTCACCCGCTCGGCCACCCACGGGTCGGTGATGAACTCGTCCGGCTGTCGCTCCAGGCTGCTGAGGACGGTGTTCACCGAGACGGAGACACCGGGTACGACGGCGGCGACATGCGCGTTGATCAGGTCGGTGAGCTGGTCGCGGTCGGCGCGGTGGAAGGGGCGCACGGTGGGCGCGGGCATGCAGGACCTCCGGAAGAACGGGTCGGACTGGAGGCCGCCATGCGATGCGGTACGGGGCCGAGGGTACGTCGACGGCGGCGCCGGGCACCAGTGGATTCGCGTCGGATGGCCGGGCACCTGGGCGAGGCATAGCGTGCTGGAGGGGGATCCCCGTGCCTGTGCTACGGAAGGATCGCCATGAAGCTCGACAAGCCGGTGCCCGGCGGACCCTGCTGGACCGAGCTGGGAACCGATGACCTGACGGCGCAGGGGGCGGTGTTCGGGGTCTACCGCGCGGGGGACGAGAGCTGATGCTCTGCGTGCTCCACCGAGATGCCCCCGCGTACACCCTTGCGCTCGTATGCGCGCCGCCTGCCCCGGGCATCTCCTGACCGAGTGGCCGCGACCGTCGACCGCGGAGGTGCGTGTGCACGGAACGGCTTCGTCCGGCTGGCTGCTGGTCATGCTGTGCGCGGCGACCGGCGCCTACTGCCTGCTGCGGATGCGCAGCAGCGTCGAGGAGCAGCGCCGTGCCGCGGGCGGTGAGGCGCTGATGGGCTTCGGCATGGCCGCGATGGCCGTACCGGCCGCGGTGTTCACGCCGCCTTCGTGGGCCTGGCCCGTGTACGCGGCCGTGTTCGGCGTGGCCGCGCTGCACGCGCTGTGGGCGGCACGGACGCACGCTCACCATCTGCACCACCTGGTCGGCGCCTCGGCCATGGTCTACATGGCGCTGGCGATGGCCGCCTCGCCGGGACGGCACGGCGATTCCGGGGTCCCGCTCGTCACGGCGGCGCTGCTGGCGTACTTCGTGGCGTACGTGCTGCTGTCCGGTGCCCGGCTGGTGCCCGTCGGCGCCGGTGGCGGGAGCGTGGGGTGGGGCGACCGGCCGGAGCTGGCGCGGGCGTGCCGGCTGTCGATGGGGATCGGGATGGTCGCGATGCTGCTGGCGCTGTGAGTACTGGCCGCATACGGCCGTGGTCTGCGTCACTTCGGCGTAGCAAGCCGTACCCCTGAGCGTTCCGCCGCTCATAGGGTGCTCCCATGATGGTCCCCGCGGCACTGTTGCTGCTCGGCGCCCTGACCGCCGTGGTCGCCCCTCGGCTGATCGCCCGGGCCGACTGGCCGGACCGTGAACCGGTGGTCGCCCTGTGGGTGTGGCAGTGCGTGGTGGCGGCCGTGCTCCTGTGCTGTGCGCTGTCGATGACGCTCAGCGCGGCGGCGGCCTGGCAGGCGGTCCGGGGCCATGTGTTCGCGCCCGCGCCGCACGCCGTCGTGGAGGCCTACGCCTTCGGTCCCACCGGCCCCTGGGCCGCCACGACCGCGGTGGCGCTCGCGCTGGGCGGGGTGTGGAGCGCGGCGATGCTGGTCCGCGAGGTCGCACGGGCACGCGCACGGCGACGTCAGCGGCGGGCCGAACTCCTCGTCCGCGCCCCACGGTTGCCCGGCGAGGGGCCCGAACATCACCGGCTGGTCGTCCTGGAGGGCGAGCGGCCCGACGCCTGGTGGTTGCCGGGGGCGCGGCCCCAACTGGTCGTCAGCACCGCCGCGTTGCGCCGACTGAAGGGCCGGCAGCTGGACGCCGTACTGGCCCATGAGGAAGGGCATGCGCAGGCGCGGCACGACTGGCTGCTGCACTGCTCCGCCGCGCTGGCGGGCGGGTTTCCGCAGGTGCCGGTGTTCGCCGCGTTCCGTGACGAGATGCACCGGTTGGTCGAACTCGCCGCCGACGACACGGCCTCCCGGCGCTTCGGCCGCCTGACCACCGCCCTGGCCCTGGTGGAACTCAACGAGGACCGGGGCGTGTTCGGCCACGGGTCCACCCCGCACACCCATGTGCCGCAGCGCGTGAACCGGCTGCTCACTCCCCCGGACCGGCTTTCGGCGGCCCGGCGGCTGCGGCTCACCGCGGCCGCCGCGCTGGTGCCGGTGGTGCCGGTGCTGGTGGCGTTCGTACCGGCGCTACGGACGCTGGGCTAGGGCCGGTAGGAAGGATCAGGAGACTGGAATCCCGTCCGTCGGCGACACCGGCCCCCTCGGAGCCCAGGAATTCGCCTCACGCCCCGCCATTCGGCGAGGATCACAGCATGCACACCTCGCCCGTCGACTCCCCGCCCCGCCCGCCCGGCGAGCGCGGCGCCCTGCGCTCCGCCGCCGCCCTGGCGGCGTCCTCCCTGCTGCTGCTCATCCTGGTCGCGGCGGAGTGGAGACCCCTGATCACGCTCGACGGCGACATCTCCCGGACCACCCACCGCTGGGCGGTCGACGGCCCCGGGGTCACACAGGCGTGCCGGATCCTCACGGACTGGGTGTGGGACCCGTGGACGATGCGCATCCTGTGCGCGGCCGTCGTGGTGTGGCTGATGTGGAGACGCAAGGCCTGGCGGACGGCTCTGTGGCTGGCGGCCACCGTGGCCCTGGGCACCCTGGTACAGCAGTCCCTGAAGGCGGCGGTCGGCCGGGCCCGCCCGGTCTGGCCCGACCCCGTCGACTCGGCCCACTACGCCGCGTTCCCCTCCGGCCACGCCATGACCGCCGCGGTGGTCTGCGGCGTCCTGCTGTGGCTCCTCCACTACTACGGCGTCGGCCGCGTCCTGTGGCGTACAGCGGTGGCGGTGGCAGTGATCTCCGTGGTCGGCGTCGGCCTGACCCGCGTATGGCTCGGCGTGCACTGGACCACGGACGTAGTCGGCGGCTGGCTCCTGGGCGCGACGCTGGTGGCACTGGCGGCGCTGGCGCACCGGCGGTGGATCGTCTGAGCAGGTCGGGCCAAGCCCACTCCGGTTCGGCAGCGCCCCATAGGGGCGCGGGGAACTGCGCGACCAGCCACAACGAGCCCGCAGACGCCCGACGACCCAACTCGGCACAGCCAGCGCAGCGCTCTCGTAGGATCACCCCATGACTGCCGTGCTGTTCGATTTCTCCGGGACCCTCTTCCGTGTCGAGTCCACCGAGTCCTGGCTGCGGGGTGCGCTCACCGAGGCCGGGATCGAGTTGCCGGAGCCGGAGTTGACCGAGACGGCGCAGGCGCTGGAGACGGCGGGGGCGCTGCCCGGCGGGGCCGATCCTCAGCGGCTGCCCACGGAGGTCGCCGAGGTGTGGGACGTCCGGGACCAGAGCTCGGAGCTGCACCGGGCGGCGTACACCGGGCTCTCCCGGCAGGTGCCGCTGCCCGACCCGGGGTTGCACGACGCGCTGTACGAACGCCATATGCTGCCCGCCGCGTGGGCGCCGTACCCCGATGCCGCGGAGGTCCTGCACACCCTGCGTGAGCGCGGAATCCCGGTCGGCGTGGTGAGCAACATCGGCTGGGATCTGCGCCCGGTGTTCCGCGAGCACGGCCTCGACCCGTACATCGACGTATACGTGCTGTCGTACGAGCACGGCATCAGGAAGCCGGACCCGCGGCTGTTCGCGACCGCCTGCGCGAAGCTCGGCGTCGCACCGGGGGACGCGCTCATGGTCGGTGACAACCGCCGTGCGGACGGCGGCGCGGCCGCGCTGGGCTGCGGGGTGCACTTCGTGGACCATCTGCCGGTGGCACTGCGGCCCGACGGCCTGCGGCCGGTGCTGGACCTGGTGGGCTGAGCCGGCCCGGACGTGGCCGCCTCCTCGGACGATCCCCCGCGTCGCCCGAGGAGGACGGCAGCACCGGACCAGCCCGCGGAAAGGGGCAGGTCCGGACGCGCCTGAGTATAGTTGGCTGCCAGCCAGTCAACGCAGGAGTTACAGCATGTCCCCGCGCAGCGCCTCGGTCAATGAAGAGTTGCGGCGGCGTTCCCGGGAGCGGCTTCTGCAGGCGGCGGTCGAGCTGGTCGGTGAGCACGGGTTCGAGGCGACGACGCTGGGCGACATCGCGGACAGAGCGGGCTCGGCGCGCGGCCTGGTGTCGTACTACTTCCCCGGCAAACGCCAGCTCGTGCAGTCCGCGGTGCACCGGCTGATGAACCGCACGCTGGAGGAGGCGCTGGAGCGCGAGCCGCGTACCGAGGACGGCCGGGAGCGGATGGCGCGGGCGATCGACGCGATCCTGGGCCTGGCCCGGGACCGGCCCGTGCTGATGCGCCAGCACATGGCCGGGCTGCTGCAGGCCGAGGGATTCATGCCGTGCCCGGAGCAGCGGCGGCTGGCCGAGCTGCTGCGGGACACCGTCGCCCGCAACGGCTCACAGGATGTCGACGCCGACTACCCGATGCTGCGCGCCCTGCTGATGGGCGCGGTCTACGCGGCGCTGGTGCCCGGTGCTCCGATGCCCCTGCCGGTGCTGCGGGCCGAGCTGTTCCAGCGCTACCGGCTGGACTGGGCGCTGGGCGTCCCGCCGGACACCGAGGTGGCGTCCGGCGGGACGGGTGACACGGATCTGTCACGGTTCTTCGCGACCGGCGAGCGGCCCGCAGATCAGTCGAAGTAGTCCGGCTGGGTCTGCACGTTGAGCTCGCTCATCCGCACCCACTTGGCCGGGTCGGTACGCCGGTCGTTGATCTTGAGGACGTCGAGTCCCTTGGCGATGTCGTTCGAGTAGATGTAGCCGTTGTAGTAGTACGCCGACCAGGAACCGGCCGTCGTGACCCTGTCCGTGGTCAGCGGGCCGCGCTCGAAGTAGGCGATCTCCTTCGGCTTGGCGGAGTTGGTGAAGTCCCAGACGGAGACGCCGCCCTGGTACCAGGCCTGGACCATGAGGTCCCTGCCCTTGACCGGGATCAGCGAGCCGTTGTGGGCCACGCAGACCTCGGTGTCCGCCTGGTGGCGGTCGATCTTGAAGTAGCTGCGGAAGACCAGCTTGCGCTTGTCGCCCTTGCCCACGAGGTCGTAGATGCCGTCGGCACCGCGGTTCGGGCCGATCTCCTCGTTGCAGGTGGCCGCTCCGCCGCCGCCCAGCTCGTCGGTGAAGATGACCTTGTTGGCCCTCTGGTTGAAGGTCGCCGAGTGCCAGAACGCGAAGTTGACGTTGTCCTGGACCCGGTCGATGACCTTCGGGTGCTCCGGGTCCGCGATGGAGAACAGGATGCCGTCGCCCATGCAGGCGCCCGCGGCGAGGTCCTCCGAGGGCAGCACGGTGATGTCGTGGCAGCCGGTGGTCTTCGAGACGCCGGGGTTGGTGGGCGCGCCCGGGTTGCCGCCGCCGTCGGGTCCCTCACCGGGGAAGAGGACCGGGAAGCCCACCATGGCGGCCTTCTCGGGGGCCTTGCGCGGGACCTTGATGACCGTGATGCCGTCGTGCGGTGGCTGGCAGTCGGGGTAGGTGGCGTTCGGCGAGTACGAGGAGACGTAGATGTAGACGTTCCGGCGCTCGGGCACCAGCGTGTGGGTGTGCGAGCCGCAGGCGGTCTCCACGGCGGCGACGTACCTCGGGTTGGCCTTGTCGCTGATGTCGAAGACCTTCATGCCCTCCCACGAGGACTTCTCGGTCGCGGGCTGCGTGGTGCTGCTGCAACTGCTGTCGCTGCGCGAGGAGTCGGTGGACAGGAAGAGCAGGTCGCCGGAGACCGAGATGTCGTTCTGCGAGCCGGGACACAGCACCTGGGAGACCGTCTTCGGGGCCTTCGGGTTGCTGATGTCGAAGATCCGGAAGCCGTCGTAGTTGCCGGCGAAGGCGTAGCGGCCCTGGAAGGCGAGGTCCGAATTGAGGCCGGGCAGCACGTCCTTGGGGACGTTCGCCACGTGCTGGATGTTGGCGGAGTGGACGATCTCGTCCTGGCCGGGTATCTCGCCACTCTCGAGGGACCGTCTCACCTCGGCCTGGGTGCTCTTGGAGACCTCCTTCTGCGCCGCCGGGCCGTCCCCCGGGTCGGGGGTCGCGGCCGCCGGACCGCCCGTGAGCAGCGCGGCCAGCAGCCCGACGGCGACAGCGCCGACTCCCAGGCGTCTGTGCCGCGTTCGGGGATCGTTCAACAGGATCACTGTTTCCTCCCTTGTTCCGTTCGCGTGAGAACGGTTCATGCACGTCGAAGTATTGTCTTGTGCATGCTCATACCAACAGAGGGACACAGACATGTAATGAAGCTTTTCAATCGATCGTTTACGGCTGCCCTGGCCGTCATCGCCGTTCTGGCGCTGGGAAGTTGCGACTCCGGATCCGACGCCGACTCCGCCCCGGAGAGCGGCCCCTCGGTGATCGTTCCGGGCAAGCCCGGCGAGGCGAACCACACGATGTCCGCCGAGGACGCCGCAGAGCAGCGCGCCGACGACGACTCCCCCAACGCCGCGGACGTGTCGTTCGCCCGCATGATGATCGAGCACCACTCCCAGGCCCTGGAGATGACCGAACTCGCCCCGGACCGCGCGGAGTCGACGAAGATCAAGAAGCTGGCGGAGCGGATCGCGGCCGCGCAGAAGCCGGAGATCGAGGGCATGAAGGGCTGGCTGAAGACACACGGCCAGAAGGAGACGGGCGGCGGACACGACCACGCCTCGATGCCCGGGATGGCGACCGAGGGTCAGCTCAGCAACTTGCGCAAGGCCAAGGGGAAAGCGTTCGACCAGCTCTTCATCACCCTCATGATCACCCATCACGAAGGGGCGGTCACCATGGCCACCGAGGTGAAGGCGCAGGGCAACAACGTACAGATCGAGGAGATGGCGGACGACACGGTCGCCCAGCAGACCAGCGAGATCAACCGGATGCGGGACCTGCCGTGAGCCGGACGCGCCTCAGCGGCGTGCGTGACGTGCCGTCAGGAATCCGGCGTCGCGGGCCTGGGCGATCAGACTGAGCGACCTGCGCCGGCCGTGCCCGGTCGCGCTCATCACCGCGAGCACGGGATCGACGCCCAACTCCTGTGCCGCGCGGTACTCCCGGGCCACCAGCCACTGCCCGGCGATGCCACGCGGCCAGGCAGGCCGGGCATGCCGTGAAGCCCCCGGCCCACCGGCCGGCTCCACCCCGCACACCTCGGACAGCGGGCCCTCGATCCACTCGGCGAGCACCGCCAGATCATCGAGGGACAAGGCCGGCTGGGCCCGCACGTCCTCGATACGGACCCCGACGCCGGACACCACGGCGAGCAGGTCGACCTGCGCACCGTCCGGGAACGCCAGCCGAACGCCCCACCAGGACGTCACGCCGGCGTCGTCCCCGTCGGCTCCGTCTTCCCGCACTTCCCACGCGGGCCACACGGACACCGCACCGTCCATCGGACAACGATCAGAAAGATCAAGAAAGGATGCTTCGAGCACACACGCAACGAAACCGCATGATCACATTCCATACGAAAGGACACGCACGCCCGTCCTCCGGTCAGCACCCTGTCAGCGGAGCATCCGCGGTGCGATGCTGGAAGTGTCAGCGATCTCCGACGGTCCTTCGGGGTAAGGAGTTCCGCCGTGCTTCGTGTCGCCGTCGTCGGCTCCGGGCCGAGCGGGGTCTACACCGCCCAGAGCCTCGTCCAGCTCCACTCCGACGTGCTCGTGGACGTCCTGGACCGGCTGCCGTGCCCGTACGGCCTGGTGCGCTACGGGGTGGCACCGGACCACGAGAAGATCAAGTCGCTGCAGAACAACCTCCGGGCGGTCCTGGAGGACGAGCGGGTGCGGTTCCTCGGTGGCGTCGAGGTGGGCCCCGGCGGAGTGCCGGCCGCGAGGCTGCGCGAGCTGTACCACGCGGTGGTGTACTGCGTGGGCGCCGCGACCGACCGGCATCTGGGCATCCCCGGCGAGGATCTGCCCGGCAGCTGGTCGGCCACCCAGTTCGTCTCCTGGTACAGCGCCCACCCGGACGCCACCGCCGACGGCTTCGTGCTCGGCGCACGCTCCGCGGTGGTCATCGGCGTCGGCAACGTGGCCGTGGACGTCACCCGGATGCTGGCCCGCGGCCAGGCCGAGCTGAGCCCCACCGACATGCCACAGGCGGCCCTGACCGCACTGGCGGCGAGCCGGGTGACCGAGATCAGCATGGTCGGCCGCCGCGGCCCTTCCCAGGCCCGCTTCACCACCAAGGAGCTCCGCGAACTCGGCGCCCTCCCGGACACCGAAGTGCGGGTCGATCCGGCCGAGTTGGCACTGGACCCGGCCTACGCCGACCCCTCCGGCCTGCCCGCGGCGAACCGCCGCAACGTGGAGGTGCTGCGCGGCTGGGCCGAGACCCCGGCGAAGGACGCCCAGCACCACATCCGGCTGCGCTTCTTCCTGCGCCCCGTCGAACTCCTCGCCGAAGCCGGCCGCGTGGGCGCGGTGCGCTTCGAGCGGACACGGCCCGACGACCACGGCGGCGTGACGGGCACCGGCCACTACGAGGACATCGAGGCCCAGCTGGTCCTGCGTTCGGTCGGCTATCGCGGCGTCCCTCTGGAGGGCCTCCCCTTCGACACGACGACCGGCACGGTGCCCCATCTCGCCGGCCGCGTACTCCGCGAGGACCTCGTCGCGCCGGGCGAGTACGTGGCGGGCTGGATCAAACGAGGCCCCACAGGCGTCATCGGCACGAACCGTCCGGACGCCAAGGAGACGGTGACATCCCTGATCGAGGACGCCGACGTACTCGTACAAAGGGATCTGCCCGAGGATCCGCTGACGGCACTGCGCGCCGAGGGGATCGAGCCGGTGGAATGGACGGGTTGGCAGGCGATCGAGCGGGCAGAGGCGGAGCTGGGTGCGTCACTCGGCAGGGGCGTGGTGAAGCTCCCCGACTGGCAGTCACTGATGAACGCCGCGCACAACAGCGCCCCGTAAGGGGTGCGGGGCTGTATCAATATGCGGCTCCGCCGCGTGGGCGCGACCAGCCACACACAACCCGCACCAAGCAACGACGCAGCAACACCCCCGAAATCAACAAACTGTTCAAGGAGCCTACGGTCCCGTCCATGACCGAAACTGCGCCCGTACACCCCGTCGACCAGATCCCGCCCAAACGCCACCTCCTCGCCTTCGGCCTCCAACACGTCCTCGCGATGTACGCCGGCGCCGTGGCCGTCCCCCTGATCGTCGGCGGAGCCATGAAACTGTCGCCCGCGGACCTGGCGTATCTGATCACCGCCGACCTGCTGGTATGCGGAATCGCCACGCTCATCCAGTGCATCGGCTTCTGGCGCTTCGGCGTACGACTGCCGATCATGCAGGGCTGTACGTTCGCGGCCGTGTCCCCGATGGTGCTGATCGGCACGACGGGCGGCGGACTGCCCGCGATCTACGGCGCCGTGATCGTCGCGGGCCTGGCGATCATGCTGCTCGCGCCGGTCTTCGGCAGACTGCTGCGGTTCTTCCCGCCGCTGGTCACCGGCACGGTGATCCTGATCATCGGCATCTCACTGCTGCCGGTGGCGGGCAACTGGGCCGCGGGCGGCGCCGGTTCGACGGACTTCGGGGAACCGAAGAACCTCGCGCTGGCCGGTTTCGTCCTGCTGGTGGTGCTGGCCGTGCAGCGGTTCGCGCCGGTGTTCCTGAGCCGGATCGCGGTGCTGGTCGGCATCGTGGTGGGCCTCGCGGTCGCGGTGCCCTTCGGCTTCACGGACTTCGGCGGGGTCGGGGACGCCGACTGGGTCGGCATCAGCACGCCGTTCCACTTCGGCGCGCCCACCTTCGAGGCGTCGGCGATCATCTCGATGCTGGTGGTGGCGCTGGTGACGATGACCGAGACGACCGGTGACCTGATCGCGGTCGGCGAGATGACGGACCGCAAGGTCGAGCCGCGCTCCCTCTCCGACGGCCTGCGCGCCGACGGCTTCTCCACGGTCCTCGGTGGCGTCTTCAACACGTTCCCGTACACGGCGTACGCACAGAACGTCGGGCTCGTCGGCATGACGCGGGTGCGCAGCCGCTGGGTCGTGGCGGCCGCGGGCGGCATGCTCGTGCTGCTCGGCCTGCTGCCCAAGCTGGGCGCGGTGGTGGCGGCGATACCGGCGCCGGTGCTCGGCGGCGCGGGTCTGGTGATGTTCGGGACGGTCGCGGCGAGCGGGCTGCGGACGCTGGCCCAGGTCGGCTTCAAGGGCAACGACAACCTGACGGTGGTGGCCGTCTCGGTCGCCATGGGCGTGCTGCCGGTCGGCGTGCCGACGATCTACGAGAAGTTCCCGGACTGGTTCCAGACGGTGATGAACAGCGGCATCAGCGCGGGCTGTCTCACCGCGATCGTGCTGAACCTGCTCTTCAACCACCTTCCCGCACGGGCCGGTTCAGCCGCCGAGGCGGACGGCCTGCCGGGCGGCGGCGTCCAGAAGGGTGTCGAGAAGCCCCGGGAAGAGGCCGTCTAGGTCGTCCCGGCGCAGGCCGTTCATCTTTGCTGTGCCCCGGTAGATCTGCCGGATCACGCCGCTCTCGCGCAGCACCCGGAAGTGGTGCGTGGTCGTGGACTTGGTGACCGGCAGGTCGAAGCGCGAACAGGAGAGCTCGCCGCCGTCGGTGGCGAGCTCTCGCACGATCTGCAACCGCATCGGGTCGGAGAGCGCATGCAGGATGCCCTCCAGCCGGATCTCGTCGCGCGCCGGGTGCGGAAGATCGCGGCTGGTGGTGGCGGCGGTGGTCACGGCGGCTCCAGTTCGTCGGGCGGAATTCCATTGTACGAAGGGTCTCGTAGTTTGACACTTCCCGTACTACGATGCCTATCGTACGAGTCGTCCATCGACCCCGTGACGATTGGAGCAGCTCGCCATGAGCGCCCTCTTCCAGCCTTTCCGCCTGCGCGATGTGACCGTCCCGAACCGGGTCTGGATGGCCCCGATGTGCCAGTACTCGGCCGCACCGGAGGGCCCGGACACCGGGGCACCGAACGACTGGCACTTCGCCCACTACGCGGCGCGCGCGGCCGGCGGCACGGGCCTGATCCTGGTCGAGGCGACCGCCGTCAGCGCCGAGGGCCGGATCTCCCCGTACGACCTGGGCATCTGGAACGACACGCAGGTCGAGGCGTTCCGCCGGATCACGCGCTTCCTGGTGTCGCAGGGCACGGTGCCCGGGATCCAGCTCGCGCACGGCGGCCGCAAGGCGTCGACCGACCAGCCCTGGAAGGGCGGGGCGCCGGTGGGGCCGGAGACGTACGGCTGGCAGCCGGTGGCGCCGAGCCCGGTCGCGTTCGACGAGCGGCACCCGGTGCCGGACGAGTTGACGGTGGCTCAGATTCACGAGGTCGTCGGCCAGTTCGCTGACGCCGCACGCCGCGCTCTCGCCGCCGGCTTCGAGGTCGCCGAGATCCACGGCGCCCACGGCTACCTGATCAACGAGTTCCTCTCGCCCCACTCCAACCACCGCACGGACGCGTACGGCGGCTCGTACGAGAACCGCACCCGTTTCGCCCTCGAGGTCGTCGACGCCGTGCGGGACGTGTGGCCGGACGACAAGCCGCTGTTCTTCCGCATCTCGGCGACCGACTGGCTGGAGGACGGCGGCTGGACCGCTGACGACACCGTCCGTTTCGCCGCCGACCTCCAGGCCCACGGCATCGACCTGCTCGACGTCTCCACCGGCGGCAACGCCTCCGGCGTCCGCATCCCGACCGGCCCCGGCTACCAGGTGCCGTTCGCCGCCCGCGTCAAGGCGGAGACGAGCCTGTCCGTCGCCGCCGTGGGCCTGATCACCGAGGCCGAACAGGCCGAGAAGATCCTCGCCAACGACGAGGCCGACGCGGTGCTGCTCGGCCGTGAGCTGCTGCGGAACCCGTCCTGGGCGCGGCACGCGGCGCGCGAGCTGGGTGCGGACGTCCACGTACCGGACCAGTATCACCGCTCGGTCTGACCGGCCCTGAGGGTTCCCTCCTCCCCGGGGAGTACGGCAACCCCCGGGGACTGCTCCGCCAAGGTCAGGGGCGGTGCCTACCCGGGCACGATGTGCCGGACTCGGCCGACGGCGAGGGTGGTGGCATCACAAACGCATCAGAGACGAGGAGGCGGGCCATGAACCGCCAGACCCGCATCCGCCCCACCCGCCGCCCCACCCGCCCGCGCGAGACGACGATCGACCGGAGGACACCCTCGGGTCGTCTGCTGCCCTATTAAGCCCGTACGACCGCGCTGGTGGGCGCGGTCGTACGGGCTTGGGGCTCGGTCAGCTGTTTGCGATGCCGAAGAAGGTCAGCACGCGAGCGGCCATACCGGGGGCGTACAGGTCGGGGTGGCCGACGCCCTGGAGGCTGATGCCTTCGACGGGAGCCTGGTCACCGGTACCGCCGTAGCGGGTGCGGGTCCAGGTGGACTGGGGCGAGTCCGTGGCAGCCGGCTCCTGACCGACACCGAGCACGTTCGTCCACTGCTCGATCTGCTCCTTGAAGTTGGGGTAGCACAGCACGTCGTCCTCGGTGCCGTGCCACACCTGCATCCGCGGCCGGGGTCCGTCGTAACCGGGATACGCGGCACGCACGAGGTCGCCCCACTCCTGCGGCGTGCGGTCGATGTCGCCGTTCGCGCACGGATGGTTCCACCCGGTGCCGTCGGCGTTGGCGAAGCAGCCGAACGGCACACCGGCGAAGGAGGCGCCCGCCTTGAACACATCGGGGTAGACCGCCAGCAGGACGTTCGTCATCATCCCGCCCGAGGAGATGCCGGTGGCGAAGATCCGGCTCGTATCGGCGTCATACATCCGGGTCACCCAGTCGACCATGGACTTGATGCCCACCGGGTCGCTGCCGCCACCTCGGCGCAGGGCCTCGGGTGAGGCGACGTCGAAGCACTTGGTGTCACGGGTGACCGACGGGTAGACGACGATGTACCCATGCTGGTCGGCGAGCGAGGCGTACTCGGTGGTGGAGTGCATCAGCGGGCCGGAGCCCCCGCACCAGTGCGGGGCCACCACGACGGCCGGCTTGTCGGCCACGTTGTCCGGAACGTAGACGTACATCTGCAGGTTGCTGGGGTTCTCGCCGAAGCCGGTGACCTCGTTGAGCGCCGCGGTGGGCTCGTCGACGCGGGCGTCGGCCGGGGGTGCGGCGATGAGCGCTGCCGCGAGCATTCCGCAGAGTGCGGCGAGCATGGTGCGAAGTGGTCTGCGCTTGGTAGTGGCAGGCAAGACGGTCATCCCTTCGTGATGGCGGCTCGTGGGGCTGTCGACAGGGGGATCGGCAGGGAAGCGGGCGCTTCCGTGCGGCGACTTCGACAGTTCCCTCGCTGAGCAGGGGTGTCCGAATGTGTTGTGCGCAAAGCGTGGAGCGGAGCGCCGATCTCGTGGGTGCAGTTCAGCAAACTGACCGTCAGGTAGCTCTCTCAGGCGAAATCAGTCAGCATTCCCAGCTTGGCGTTCTACATCCCGTACGTCATTCACGTACATGACCAGCCGCGGCCACCCGAAGGGACGCACCCGTATGCGTCCAGGCTTACCGGCTCAGCCGTACCACCGCCCGCTCCAGCTCCGGCATCACCCGCTGTCCGGTCACCGCCAGTGCGATGGCCGCCACGACGCCGGCCCAGGCGACCGGGCCCAGCGGTGTGCAGCCGAGGGCGTTGCTCACGCCCGGGGTCTGTACCAGCAGGACGAGGGCGGCCGCGGAGCCGAAGGAGGTGACGCGGACCAGCGGGGAGCCGCTGCGGTCGGCCAGGGTCTGGGCGAGCTGGGTGCCGACGACCGCGCACAGGGCCATCGTCGTGGTCCGGCGGGCCGACCCCGGCGTGAACCGGCCGATGAGCCAGGCCGCGACCGCGCCCAGGCAGGTCGTCAGCGCCCGGTGGCGGATCTGCCGCATCAGCGGTGTGCCGAGCAGGGTCTTGCCCAGCGGCGCGCTGACGTCGGACTCCCCCTCCTTCTGGGGTGTCACCGCCACCGCCATCGCCGGGAACAGGTCCGTGAACAGGTTCACCAGCAGCATCTGACGGGTGGACAGCGGCGCGGCGCCGGCGAGCAGCGTGCCCAGGATCCCGAAGCCGACCTCACCCGCGTTGCCGCCGATCAGGATGGCGATCGCGTCGGCAACGCTGTGCCACAGGGCGCGGCCCTCGACCACGGCCTCGACGAGCACTGTGAGGTCGTCGTGGGTGAGCACCAGGTCGGCGGCGTTGCGGGCGGCGGCCGAGCCGCGGGCGCTGATGCCTACGCCGATGTCGGCGGCGCGGATGGCGGCCGCGTCGTTGGCGCCGTCGCCGACCATGCCGACCACCCGGCCCGCGTCCATCAGGGCCTCGACGACCTGGAGCTTCTGCTCGGGCGCGACGCGGGCCACGACGTCCACGTCCCGCAGCATCCGGGCGCGCTCGGAGCGGTCCGCGGCGGCCAGTTCGTCGCCGGTGACGACGGCCGTGTCGTCGGGCCAGCCCAGCTCGATGGCGATCGCCCGCGCCGTCTGCGGATGGTCGCCGGTCAGCATGACGGGTCGTACGCCCGCCTCACGCAGGCCGTGGACCAGGGCGGTGGATGTCTCGCGCGGTACGTCGGCGAGCGCGAGCAGACCGGTGAACTCCAGCTCCGACAGGGGCTCTTCGCAGACGTCCGCGTCCTTCTCGTCGTCGCGCAGGCGCCGTCGCGCGACCGCGAGGACGCGCAGTCCGTCGCGGGCCAGCGACTGCGCCGTACGGGAGGCGTGTTCGGGCAGGTCGCGGCAGGCGGGCAGGACGATCTCCGGGGCGCCTTTGACCACGAACTCCCGTGTTCCGTCGGCCG
>NZ_JBQQBS010000039.1:0-98480 GCF_052245395.1 Streptomyces sp. 4N124 | reverse complement strand
CTCCCCCGGCAACGGCATGCTCGTCACCGAACTCCCCCTCCCCCACCGCCCCAAAGGCTCCCCCTACACGGTGAACGACCAGCTGATGGTCACCACAGCCCTGATGATCAGCCACTGGAACAGGGAACACGGCGAACACCCCCGCCCCCTCCGCATCACGATGCCCGTGGACGACCGCCCCAGAGACACGACGATGCCGATAGGCAACGGCACCCGCCTGGTCGAAGTCCCCTTCACCCCGGACGAGTTGAACCCGACGGACATGCCCGAACTCCTCCGCCGAACGGCACTCCGCACCCGCGCCCTCAAGTCCCTCCCCCGCCCCCAACTCGGCCACGGAGCCACCCTCCTCACCGCCCCGGTCACCCCCGTGTCCTGGCGCGCAGCCCTCACGAGAACCCTCCGCCGAGCAGCCGCCCCCTGGACCTCGACCACGCTCCTCAGCAACATCGGCCGCATCCCGTACCCCCTGGACTTCGGCGAGGAAGCCGGCCGCGCGCACGCCGTCTGGTTCTCGGCGCCCGCGAGAATGCCCCGCGGCCTCACCGTCACCACCGCCTCCACCGCCGGCCGCCTGCACCTGGCCCTGCGCTGGTCCCGCGCCCTGCTCAGCCACGGCGACGGCGCGCACCTACGCGACCTCTTCGAGCACTATCTGCACACCACGGAGGTGGCCCCATGACGACCACGTCCACGACCACCACCCCACCCCGCACAGAACTCCGCGACTTCTACGAGAACCCGGCGGTCCCCGTAGCCTCCGGCACCCCCCGCACCCTCCGCCAGGCCCGCCTCCTGGCCACCGCCCTCGGCCCGTCGACCGGCCCGGCCGGCCACACCCGCACGATCCTCGACATCGGCTGCGGCGACGGCACGGCGGCCGCCACCACCGCACCTCTCCTCCCCGGCCACCGCATCATCGGCGTCGACTGGTCCCAGGACGCCCTCAAACGCGCGCACACCAGAATCCCGTACACCCTCCGCGCCGAGCTCAACTCCCTCCCCTTCAGGGACAGTTCGGCGGACGCCGTGCTGTTCAGCGAGGTGATCGAGCACCTCGTGGACCCGGACGCCGCCCTGGACGAGATCCGCCGGGTGCTGCGCCCGGGCGGCCATCTGATGCTGTCCACCCCGAACCTGGCCGCCTGGTACAACCGCGCCCTCCTCCTCGCGGGCGTGCAGCCCGTCTTCTCGGAGGTCAGCCTGCGCGCGATCCACGGCCGGCCGGGGCGGGAGGTCGTAGGACATCTGCGGCTCTACACGGCCCGCGCCCTCCGCGAGTACGTCACCGCGGCCGGCTTCGACGTCGTACGACTCAAAGGGGCCCCCTTCCACGGCGTACCGCGCCCCCTGCGCCCGCTCGACCGTCTCGCCTGCTCCAGAGCCCCACTCGCCTCGATCCTCCTCCTGCACGCGCGAAGGACGTAGCCGATGTGGTGGGGAGTGGCCGCGGCCCTGTTGGCGAACGTCCTGTACAGCACCGGTTTCGTCCTGGAGAAACGGGCGCTCGCGGCCCTGCCCCAGGTGACTGTGCGCGAACCGGCGAAGCTGCTGCGGCTGGTCCTCGGCAGCCCGCTGTGGATAGGCGGATCGCTGTCGTTGGCCGCCGGTTTCGCCGCACAGCTCGTCGTCTACCGCACGCTCCCGATCGCCGCCGCGCAGGGCATCTTCGTCTCCGGCCTGGTGCTACTCGTACTGCTGTCGGCGCGGCTGCTCGGCGAGGAGACCACCGGCCGCGAGCGGTACGCCCTCGGCGCGATCCTCGCCGCGCTGCTGATGGTCGTGCTGTCGCTGCGGGAGGACGCGGACACCGTGGGCAGCGAGGCGCCGTACCCCCTGATCCTGCTGGTCTGCGTACCGTCGCTCGCCGCGGGCGTCTGGCTGTACGGCTCCGCCGAGCGCCGCGCCCGCCACCGGCACCGGCTGCCGACGACCGGCGTCGAATACGGCGTGGCGGTGGGCGTGTTGTACGGCGTCAGCTCGCTGGCGATCAAAGGCGTCTCCAACTACCTCACGGACCTCACGGCAGGCGGGATCGGCGAGGCGCTGCTCAATCTCCTCCGCTCCCCGTATCCGTATCTCCTGCTGTTCACCGGCGCGTTCGGGCTGGTCATGTCCCAGGCGGCGCTGCAACGCTGCCGGGCCTCACTGATCGTGCCGGTGTGTACGACGGTGACCTGCCTCTATACGGCGGTGCTCGGCACGCTGTCGTTCGGCGAGGCGCTGCCGCAGGAGCCGTTGCGGCTGGCGCTGCGGCTCGCGGGCACGGCGCTGGCGATCACCGTACTGCTGACCATGCCCAAGCACGACCGGCAGGCAGCCGCCCAACCCTCCCTCGGTGCCAAGGAGTTGACACCACCGTGAAACCCGACGACCCCCTGCTCCAGATCCTGGCGTGTCCGCTCGACAAGGGCCCGCTGCACCTAGTCACGGACGAGACGGATGAGACGGACGCGACAGGCGAGACGGACAAGTCCGACAGGGAGGAGCTGCTGTACAACCCGCGCCTGCGCCGCCGTTATCCGATCGTCGACGGCATCCCGCAGCTGCTGCCCTCGTCCGGCGAGCAGGTGACGGACGACGAACACGAGGAACTCCTCAAACGACTCAACCCCCTCAAACGGACGGCCCCATGATGCCCACGGCCCCCAGGACCCTCGCCGCCCGTGTGGCGCCCCTGCTCCCGACCCGCCTGGTCGCGGCAGCCGCCCGGGCCGTCTACCCCCGCTTCGAACCGGAGCTGGCCCGGCTCGGCGAGCTGTGCCCGCCGGACTGCGGCACGGCGGTGGACATCGGCGGCTGGTACGGCCCCTGGACGCGCCGCCTGGCAAGGCGAGCACGCGAGGTGGTGACCGTGGAACCGGTCCCCCACCTGGCACGCCTCCTCGCCGGCACATCCCCACCGAACGTCCGCGTGATCCGCGCCGCCGCCTCCGACCACCCCGGCGTGGCCCGCCTCTGGCTCCCGGCGGACGACCCAGGAGACAGGGGCGTGTCCTCCCTCATCCGCCGCGACATCCACAGCCGTGCGCTGGACGTGGGATGCGTAGCCCTGGACGACTTGGGGCTCCGGAATGTCGACTTCATCAAGATCGACGTGGACGGCGGCGAACTGGCGGTGCTGCGCGGCGCGACGGGCATCCTGTCCCGCGACCGCCCGGCTCTGTTCGTCGAGTTGGAGTCCCGCATCCAGCCGATAGCCCGCGTAGTCACCTACCTCTCCCTCCTCAGCTACGACGGCTGGGTCCTGCCCGGCGACACCTGGGTCCCGCTCGCCTCCTTCCCTCTGGAGGCCCACCAGGCGGAGGCCGCCCACGTCGTCTCCCAGGGCCTGCTCCCCCGCGTCCTCCCCTTCCGCCACCGCCCCCGCTACGTCAACTCCGTCCTCTTCCTCCCGGACGGCCGCCGTCCGGGAGGTCGCGTGGTGAGAGACGAGGTGCGGGACGAGGTGAGCGACGATGGGGGGCATGCCGTCCGCAACGCGCCCCCCAGGCCCCTTCACCCCCCTCGACTTCCAGCTGGTCCTGCTGCGCCGCATGGCCGACCACAATCCGGACCTGGTGGCGGACGCGCGAGCTGAACTGGGCGTCTCCATCGCGGACATGCGCGAGGCGAACAAGCGCTGGCAGGCAATGCGCCACTCACCGCGCGCCCGCGCGGCGGCCTCCCGCTACCGCTCGATCCTGGGCACCCCCGAGTCTTCCGCGACCCGCACGATCGGCGACCTGAAATGCGAGGCCTGGCAATGGCCCCTCCCCCTCTGGCCCGACCTCCGCTTCGAGGTCCTCACCGCCCCGAACGGCGCGGTATGGAACGAGTGGCTGGTCCGCGCGCCGGGCGCCGAGGGCCCGACTCTCCGCACCTTGGACGACCTCACCCCCTGGTCCTGCACGGTCGACGAGGCGGCCCGAGCGTTCGCCCCGGCCCGTCCACTGGAGGGTTCGGCCCCGACTCGGTGGGGGCTGGCGTTCACGGCGCCGGATGCGGAGGGGAGGACACGGAAGGTGGTCGCGGAGTTCACGTGGGGGTTGCTGCAGCGGACGGCGGTCGGTGACTAGTGCCTGACTGAAATGGTTCGCCAGGTTGGTGCGAGCGTGGCTCGATACTGGTGTCCGCAGCGGGACACACCATCGCTGTCCCTGGAGGGCGCGGAGAACGAGACCGCCGGCGCCAAAGGGGTGCACGATGGCGGTACCCAGTCGATCCGCTGCTTCCTATTCCGGCTGTCGGCCGGGGGCGGCCGCACTCTTGAGGTACAGGATTCGTTCAGCCTGGTTCCGTGTGAGCTCCGCGGCCCGCGCGAACTCGGCACGCGCCTCGTCACGTCGGCCCATCAGGGTCAGCAACTCTCCGCGTACGGCCGGGAGTTGCGGATAGTCGCGGAGTGCCCGCTCCTCGGTCAGCTCGTCGACGAGCGTCAGTCCGCGATCCGGGCCGTCCGCCATGCCCACCGCGACGGCCCGGTTGAGCAGGATCACGGGAGTCGGCTGGAGGTAGGCCAGCACCTCGTACAAAGCGGCGATGCGTGGCCAGTCGGTCTCTTCCGCGGAGGGGCTCCGGGCATGGCAGGCGGCGATCTCGGCCTGCAGCGTGCAGGGGCCGCCGCCCAGAGACTCTGCACGGTCGAGGGCTTCGAGACCACGGCGAATGAGGAGCCGGTCCCACCGTCGGCGGTCCTGGTCCCGGAGGAGTACCGGCTGTCCGGCGGCGTCGGTGCGCGCCGACAGGCGGGAGGCGTGCAGCTCCATGAGAGCCACCAGACCGTGCACCTCTGCCTCGTTCGGGAGCAGGGACGCGAGGATGCGTCCGAGGCGTAGCGCCTCCTGGCACAGCTCGGGGCGTGTCCAGCTCGCACCACCTGTCGCGGAATAGCCCTCGTTGAAGATCAGGTAGATGACCCCCAGGACCGAGGAAAGCCGATCGGTCATGTCATCGGGCGTGGGCATCTCGAACCGGACGCCGGCGTCGGCCAGCGCGCGTTTGGCCCGCACGATGCGTTGTGCGGCGGTGGGCTCCGGGATCAGGAAGGCCCTCGCGATCTCTCCGGTGGTCAGTCCTCCCAGCAGCCGGAGGGTCAGCGCCGCCTGCGCCTCGGCGGACAGCACCGGATGCGCCGCGGTGAACATCAGGCGGAGCAGATCGTCGCCGATGTGGTCATCCAGTGCCGCGTCCAGGTCTGCCTGTGCGGATTCCTGCTGGATCTCGGCATCGCGGCCCAGCAGGTCGAGCTTGGTCCTGTACCGCTCCTGGCGCCGCAGCAGATCGATCGCGCGATGCTTCGCGGTCGCCATCAGCCACGGGCCGGGATCGTCGGGTATGCCGGTTCTGGGCCATTGTTCGAGCGCGACCACCAGGGCGTCCTGGGCCAGCTCCTCGGCCAGGCCGACGTCGCGTACGAGCCTGGCGAGTCCCGCGATCAGCCGGGCCGACTCGATGCGCCAGACCGCTTCCACGGCCCGACGGGTCGCGCGGAAGGAGTCTTCGGGATCGGTCGGACCGGCGGCTGCCATGCCGCCGATCCAACCATCCCCACGCTAGGCGGGCGAGGCGAAGTCCTCGGGTCCCATCACCTTCAGGATCTCAGCGTCTCCTTCCCAGCCCGGCCACAGGTCCCGGTGCAATTGCATGAACCGCGACGTCCACTCCACGACCTCCTCCTTGGTGCGTACTTCGTAGAGCGCGTAGCTGATGATCTCCTTCGCCTCGGCGAACGGGCCGTCGGTCACGGCCAGCTTCCCTTCCGACAGGCTGACGCGGGCGCCCGTCGCGCTCGGGGCCAGGCCGGCGGTGTCGAGCAGGCTGCCGGCGTTGGTCGCGTCCTCGCCGAGCTTCATGATCGCGGCCATCAGCTCGGGCGGGGGCGGGGTGGTGGGTCGGGCTGCCTTGAGCAGCGCCAGGTATCGCATGTTCGGACCTCTCTCGTGGGTGGGAGCTATGAGCTATGCGGCCGATGGGCGTGTGGCGGCGCCGTAGAAGTGAATCGAGATCAGCGACAGCCACGCCCAGGCCAGCAGGATCGCCGCGGTGAACGTCAGGTTCGCCCAGACGCGTCCGCCACTGGCGGCCAGCGCCAGGAAGGCCGCCAGGAACACGACCGCCGTGGTACGCGAGGACATCGCCCATCCCCGCCGGTCAGCGTCTGCAAAGCGACGGGCCAGTACGAAGCACGCCGCGACGAGGCCGATGAAGCCGATGCCCGCCGACACGAAATGCAGCATGCCGTGCCAACTGGTGGAGGTGCCCTCCTCGGCCGTACCCGGGGGAAGCCCTGCGCCGGATCTGCGCGGAAGACCCCGGCTGCCACCATGCTCAACCCATAGACCGACAGCAGCCGGTGGGCCCAGCTGCTGCCTCTGCCCTGGGCGAGCACGCGACGCAGGCCATCGGCACCGGCGATGACCAGCAAGCCGGTCGCGATCAGGTTGGTCATCTGGATCCAGCCCAGGCTGCCGTTGGCGAGCAGGCTCCACGCGTGTCGTGTCAGGTCGAAGCCCTCACGGGCCCCCGCCTGGGTCAGCGAAATCACGACGTAGAACGGCCCGGCGATGACACCACAGGCCAGCAGGCCCTTCTCCTTCCGCGTGGCCGGGATGCGCACGCGGGTTGCGGCCTTCGCAGCCGTTGTCGCCGTATTCGTCTGCGACATCGTCCCTGTTCCCTTCGAACCCGAGGGCCGGCGTTCCAGCCCTTTCAACTGGAGCTCGAACGGGAAGAGGAGGATTCGACATCGCCCACCAAGATTTTTTCGAACCGCGTCGACGTACCCCAGTCCCTGCGCCGACGGGCGCTCACCGAGCCCGCTGGTGCTCTTACCCGTCCGCGCCCGCACGGGGTGGCTCCAGAGGGCCGTCAAGGGGCACAGGGACCTTGAACAAGTGCAGGTTGGTGGCGGCGAGGGTTTGCTCCGCGTCGTACGCCTCGAAGGTGCTGATGCGCTGGAAGCCGAGGCGGGTGGCGAGCTTGAGCGAACGCTCGTTGGCTGTCTGGGTCACGACCAGGACCGGTTGGTCGGGCAGTTCGTCGGCAGCGGCGCGCAACGCGGCCGTGGCGGCCTCGAACGCCAGCCCCGCGCCCCAAGCGCTGTGCCGCAGCAGGTAGGTGAGTTCCAATTCCCCACCGTCCTCGGTGACGTGCCCGGGAAGGTCGGCGGAGCGCCGGTCGAGCACGAGCGTTCCGATGAGCCGGTCGGTCGTCTTGTCGGCGATGACGAACGTGCCGGGCTTGTTGGCCACGTTGGCGATACCGGCCGCGTCGAGATACTGCTCGACAGCACTCCGGGGCCTTGGTCCGCCGAGGTACATCCGAACCTGTGGATTGGTCTGAAGCTCGATGAGTCCGTCGCGGTCGGCGTCATGGGCCTTGCGCAGCCGCAGTCGATCCGAGGTGATCACGGCGGCGGACAGCAAGGACGAGGAAGTCATGGAATCCATCCTCCACCAACTCCTGACCCTCCTGGGCCCACTCGGCGCGCATACGTTCGTCGACGTCGAAACCCCTACAGGCAAGGATCCCGATCAGAGCACCACCGAGCGCGAACAACTCCGCCGCGAGGTAGAGGCGATCGCCAAGGCCAGCGGCCTCGAACCGTAGCCACGCGGCCGCTGTCCCGGCCGGAAGTGCCGGGACAGGGCTTCAGGATCTCAGGGAGTTCCACGACCAGTTGGCCCGACACAGGCAGAAGCCCGTAGCCCCGGCCTTCGAGGCGCGGCTGCGGGAACTCCTCCCACCGGTCAGCGGATAGCCATTCGATGCGGTCGGACTCGTTCTTCTCGGTGGGCGGACTGGCGTAAGTGGGGCCATCGACGCGGAAGACGTGGTGCTGCGAGTCGGTGATCCCGTTGGCCGGCTTGGCGGTCATTGACCACGGCAGCCACAGCCAAGTGCCGGAGGCGAACGACGTGGTACTCCGGAGGGCGCACGTTCGCCCCTTTTAGCGTCACTTCGTGCGAGCCGCGACGCTTGCAGGTCTCGCCTGAACCCCCGTGAACATCCTCCACATGAAACCGCAGGTCAAAGCCAACACACCGCATCCTCTGTGCGGTTCCACCCTTGCCTGATCTCTGCGGTCAGAGGCTGGAGAAGATGTTGCCGACCAGGCCGACCACGATGCCGATGCCCAACACGATCGGCCCGAGGTACGCCCTGGTCCGGGACGTCTGACCATCGCCCACGACGTATCCCCGCAGTTTCGTGAACTGGTCGTCGATGGTCTTCTCGGAAGCCTTCAGGGCGCCTTGGAACTCATTCCTGAGGCGCTCCCTCGCCCTCTCTTCCCGACGGTCGAGTTCGTCACGCAGACCGCGCTGTGCCGCCTCCAGAGCCTCGATGCGCTGCTCCAGCGTCTGACCGTGCACCGTCCCAGTGGCCGTCATCCTCAAGCCGCCAAAGAGGCCGTGAGCCGACCCGTACACGGTGCGCGTGCCGGGGAGGGTGGGCCCTGCACCCGGGTCATCGCAGCACGTCGGCCTTGGTGGTGCAAGGCCCCCCGTGACGGTGAACCGGACCTCGCCCGTCTCTTAGCGTCACACGCGCTGCCAGTCCCACCGCCACCCCAGGGAGGACACGCCACCTGACAGCCGGGGGCGAACGAGCCAGGGGAATCACCGTCCACCCCTGCTGCGTACGCCAGTTGGGCGCTCAGGGCGCCGGGCGGCACAGGGGCGCCCAACCGTCCCGCGGGACACGAGGGCTTCGGGCCGATCCTGTTCTGACGGCCCAGTGGTCGCGCCGCGCGGACTCCCCGAACTGACCGCCGTCAGCGAGCAGCCGCCGCCAGGATCGCGTCACTGACCGCTGACACCGACCCCGGATGCAAGAACAGAAACAGGTTCGGCTCGACCAGTTCCAGTTCCATCACCCGTGGTTCGCCGTCGGGGCCGTCCACGAGGTCCACGCGCGCGTACAGCAACTCCACCCCGTCCGGCACAGCAGCCAACGCCCGCTCGGCGACAGCAAGTTCGGACGCGGTGGGGGTCCAGGGCTCGAGGTTCGGGTGGGCCACCTTGGGCGCGTCGTATGCCGTGCCGGGTGCCAGTACCGCGCGCTTGCGGCTGGCGTGCAGCAACCCTCCGCCGAAGAACTGCAGTGCGCGCTCGCCGCTGACGTCTATGCCGCGCATGTACGGCTGCACCATCGCGGTCAGCCCCTCCTCGTGCATCCGCCCGAGATGCCGTACGGCCGTGTCGTGGTCGTCGGGCGTGTAGCGGGCGGCGTACCGGGCGCCGGCGCCGGAGGTGGGCTTGATGACGTACTCGTGGTCGTGGGGGAGGTCGGCCGTATCCCCGGGCGCTATGTAGCTGGTAGAGACGACCGGCACTCCGGCCCCCGCAAGCTCCCCGAGGTACCGCTTGTCCGCGTTCCAGCGCACGACCTCCGCCGGATTCGCCAGCCTCGTCAGGGTCGCGCACTTCTGTGCCCACGCCAGGAATTCGTCCGCCCGCCAGCTGTAGTCCCAGGTGGAGCGGATGACGGCCAGGTCGTACGCGGCCCAGTCGGCGTCGGGGTCGTCCCAGAACACCGCCTCCGCCTCGGCCCCGGCCTCACGCAGCGCCCGCAGCAGCACGGGGAGGTCGGCGTCCTTGCTGGGCTCCGGGCGGGGGTCGTAGGTGACGAGGGCGACTCGGGGCACGGCGGGACTCCATTCTCGTACGGCGTCCCCGCAGGCTAACCGCCGTGCCCGCAACCGCGACAACCCATTTGACCTTCACCTTTGGTGAAGCCCCAGCATCGGTGGCGGAACAGGGGGAGCTCACGGATGGATCAGATGGCGATGGATCTGCTCACTATCGGCGCCTTCGCCAGGGCGTCCCGGCTCACGCCCAAAGCACTGCGGCTGTACGACGAACTGGACCTGCTGCGGCCCGCCCACGTCGACCCCGACACCGGCTACCGCTACTACGCGCCCGGCCAGTTGGAGCGGGCCCGGCTGGTGGCGTGGCTGCGGCGGCTGGGGATGCCGTTGGCGCGGATTCGTGCGGTGTGTGGGCTTGAGCGCGCTGCCGCCGCTCGGGAGATCCGTGCCTACTGGGCCGGCGTCGAGGCCGAGACGGCGGTCCGGCGTGACCTCGCCGCGTTCCTCGTCGATCAGCTGTCCGTCGTAGCGGATGGACCGGGTATATCGGGAAGGGGCACCATCATGCTGGAACTGCGTTACTCCGCCCACTCGGACATCGGGCGGGTGCGCCCCGCCAACCAGGACACCGCGTACGCGGGCGCGAGGCTGCTCGCCGTGGCCGACGGGTACGGGCCGGCGGGCGCGCCCGCGAGCAGCGCCGCCGTACAGGCGTTGAAGTTCCTGGACGGGGAGGAGGTGCCGGCCGGCAGCGTCCTCAGTCTGCTGGAGGATGCCGTGCAGGGGGCGAGCGAGGCTGTTCGGGATGTTGCGACCGATGGCCAGGAGGCCGGGACCACCCTGACCGCCGTGCTGTGGACGGGGTCCCAGCTGGCCCTCGTCCACATCGGCGACAGTCGCGCGTATCTGCTGCGGGACGGCGGCCTCTTCCGGATCACCCACGATCACACCGTCGTCCAGTCGATGATCGACGAGGGCCGGTTGGCGCCGGAGGAGGCCGGGGCCCATCCGCAGCGGATGCTCCTACTCAAGTCCCTGGGGAGCGGCGGCCCGCCCGCTGTCCCTGACCTGCGTCTGCACGAGACCCGCGCCGGTGACCGTTACCTCCTCTGCTCGGACGGCCTGTACGGCGTCGTCCCCGAGGACCGCATTCGGCAGCTCCTCCTCTCCGTCCCGGATCCGGACACCGCAGTACGGGCACTGGTCGACGCCGCCAACTACGCCGGCGGCCCGGACAACGTCAGCTGTGTCGTGGCTGACGTCGTCCGGGCCGGAGAGCGGGCGTCGGGTCAGGGCGAGGAGGGTAGAAGTCCCGGGGGCGCCCGCGCCGGTCCCGCGCCCGGGCCAGCAGGCTGCCCGGGTACTCCACCGCCCAGTAGCTCACCGTCGCGGCGAGCACCGCCGTCGCCGTGACGATCGCGACGGCCAGGGCGAAGCCCGGTCGAGAGCCCTCGGAGGGGAGCAGGCCGGTGTCGTAGAGGAAGAGCATGACCGGCTCGTGCCAGATGTAGAGGCTGTAGCTGATCAGGCCTACGGCGGTGAGCCAGCGGGCGCGTAGGGCGCCCTGCCAGCGTGGTTGCGTGCGGTTGTGGAGGATGGCGTGCAGCAGTGCGAGCCAGAGCAGGGCCGCCAGGGGGTGGTAGTACGTGCGCCAGAAACCCTCGGGGCCGGTGGCACGGGCGATGTACGACAGGGCGTACAGGGCCGTTGCCGCGGTCGCCGCCAGTGTGGTTGCCATCCGTACGCCCAGTCGTCCCCTGTCCTCCAGGGCCACCAGCAGCACCGCCAGGCCCATCCCTGCCGCGAAGCCGCCGAAGCGGGCCTGTGGGCCGAAGTAGACGGGCCAGTCGGTGTGCGGGATGCCGAGGGTGTAGTGGGCGATGGTGATCCAGGCGAGCGGGAGGGTGTAGAGGGTCGCGCAGCCCGCCATGCTGGCCGTGATGCGCGCTCGGCGGGTGGGCAGGCGGCGGAAGGCGCGGATCGCCGGCGGGCCCAGTGCGATCAGGACCAGGTAGAAGCTGATCTCCAGGGAGAGGGACCAGGTGGGGCCCAGGGTGTAGAAGATCCGCTCGCGGTCGAAGATGTGCGTGAACGTGAGGTGTTCGAGCAGGTCGCGCCAGTCGCCGGGCAGGGTCGGGTTGCGGCTCGCCCAGACGACCAGGACCGCCGTCACGTACACCGGCAGGATCCGGATCGCCCGCCGGAACAGGAAGTCCTGGCCCGTGCGGACCGTGCCCTCGTCGTCGATCGCGGCGCGGGCGTACGGGAGTGTGAGCAGGTACGCGGACATCACGAAGAAGAGGTCGATGACCTCGAGGGACAGCAGGGCGGCCAGGTGGGGGTTGTCGACCGGCGGGTGGCTGCCTGTCGCGTCGTACACGTAATACTGCTGCCAGACGTGGAAGGCGACCGTGCTGAGGGCGGCGAGGCCCCGGACGCCCTGGAGTTCCTGGGTGCGGGTCCGGGTGCGTTTGCGAGTGGGCGCCTCAGCAGGCGGTACGGTCGTCAGCGTCATCGGGCCACCGCCTTCGCCACCGCGCGCGGCGTGACCCGCCAACGACGGTCGCCCAGCAGCTCCTTGAGGTGGGACTGACGGGCCACCATGTTCTTGAAGTGGGTGTAGAAGACGGTGGAGACCAGCAGGTAGCGCCAGAACCAGCCGCGTCGGCGGTGCAGTTCGGGGACCGCGAGCCGCCATGCGAACGCCGCCTGCACCGCGCCCGCCGACACGGTGAACGCGGCGGCGAGCAGGCAGGTCGGCACCGCCCAGTCGATGCGGTCCACGCCGCCCGCTCGCCACACGGAGTGGAGCAGGATCGCGGGGATCTGGAGGGTCAGCCAGGGCTGTACCTCGCGCCAGCCGAGCAGCACGAACAGGCCTGCTTTCTGGCGGGTGGTGAAGGCGTCCGAGCGCAGCGCCCGCGCGAGATGCCGTAGCGACACCTGGAGCCAGCCCTGCGCCCACCGCGAGCGCTGGTTCCACAGCGGCCGCAGGGTCGTCGGCGCCAACTCCCGGGAAATCAGGGTCCTGTCCACGGCGATCCGCGCGCCCTGGGTCAACGCGCGTAGCGTCGAGTCGATGTCCTCGGTCAGCATCGAGCCGTGCATCCGGGTGCGGGCGAGGATGTCCGTGCGCCAGAAGCCGTTGGAGCCGCCGAAGATGCCGAAGCCGTACATCCGGGCCCGGCCGGGGTGGCTGACCGCGTAGATGGCCTCGAACTCGGCGGCCACCTGCCGCGCCGCCCAGGAGCCGTCGCCGTTGCGGATCACGCAGTGGCCCTGGACGACGTCGTGGCCGTTGGACAGCCAGTCCCAGGCATGGCGGAAGGCATCCGGCGCCGGATGGTGGTCCGCGTCGAAGATCCCGACGAACTCGCCGCGCACCTGCGTCACGGCCGCGTTGATGTTCTGCGCCTTGGAGGTGCTGCCCGGCACCTGGAGCAGGACCAGGCGTGGGTCGCGGGCGGCGACGGCGCGCAGGGTGTCCTCGACCGGCAGTGGGTGCGGGGTGTTGTACGCGAGGACGATCTCGAGGTCGTTCGGGTAGTCGAGGCTCAGGAACGACTCGACGGTGTCTACGATCGTCGCCGCCTCGTTCGGCAGATACGCGGCGATGACGGCGCTCGCGGGCGGATACGGCTGCGCGGGTTCGGCAGGCCGCGCGGGGGCGTCGAGCGAGAAGAGGCACTCCAGGATGATCAGCGCGGCCGACAGCAGCAGCCCGGCGACCACCACCCAGTACACGGTTCCGGCGAGGTCCCAGCCGAGCGCGTCGTACGTCTGCTCGTAGAGCAGGAAGGGGGCGCCGATGCCGAGCAGCAGGGCGAGCAGCGGGGACATCGCCAGCAGTAACGGACGTATACGAGGACGGCGTGCGCGGCGGTGCGGGGTGCTGGCCCGCATCCACGGTTCGTAGCGGACGGGCCGCAGGTCGCGATGGCGCAGTGCCTCGGCGACGGCGGCGACGGCCTGGGCGGTGACGTGGGCGGCTTCGCCTGTCTGGTCGGCGAGTTGGACCCAGCCGACGGCCGGGGTCAGCCGTACGTTCTCGTCGGCGACGACGAACCGGGTGCCCGCCGCGGTGGTCGCGAACTGGTGCAGCCGGCGCCGGGCCGTCTCCTCGTCGAGGCCCGGCATCAGTACGAGCAGCCGCCCGTCCTCGTCCCGGCCCAGCCGGTCGCAGCCGCCGCCGAGCCGCTCGACGACCTGCGCGAGCCGCTCGGCGACCTCCTGCCGGACCCGCGGCCCGAACCGCTCCTCCAGCGTGGCCATTTCGGCGACCTGGACGACGGCGAGCACGCCGCTTCGCCGGCCGGTGACCGGGCGGCGGAGTTCGCGGTCGAGTTCGGCGCGGAAGTGCGGCGCGGAGTACAGGCCCGTCCGCGGGTCCAGGGCCAGCCGCTCGACGGGGACCGGCACGCGGTTGAGCTTGGCGGTGATGCGCGCGGAGAGTTCCACGGGGTCGGATGCGTCCGGTACACAGTCGTCGGCGCCGTGGGTCAACAGGTCGGCGACGGCGGCCGGTTCACGGTCGTCGGTGACCATGAGCAGCGGAACCGTCTGGCCTTCGGGGGCGGTGCGGATCTCGCGGACGACGTCGACGCCGCGCGCATGTTCGTCGAGCGCGACGATCGCGTCCGGCGGGGCCTGGCGGACCTGCCGGTTCACCTCACCGGGCAGGGCGTGGACGACTTCGTAGCCGGTCGACTCGAGCGTCCGGGTGAGCCGTTCACGCCTCGGGCCCGGGGTGCCGACGGTGAGGACACGTCCGGCTGTCTCCGGAGGAGGGCAGGCCAGAGCGTCCCGGGGCGCGGGTGTGCGCCTCAGTTGGGTGTGCATGTATGGGGTCCCATCCTGTTCGGATTGTGGGGGGAGGACCTTGATGTGGTGTGTGCGATGCACCAGCTTCGACGACCGCTGTGACACCGCCCCTTCAGTGGCGTAACACTTCTATGTCGTGTTCATGCCCAAATTGCGGAGGTGGGACGGTGGGACGGGCGGGACGGTTCCCTCAGCCGGTCTCGCTCACGCGGACTCCGTTGGCGGCGGTGTCGAAGACCTGCCGGTACTTGTGCCACTGCGCGTTCGGCGCGGAGAGGTAGACCACGTACTGCGTGCCGTCGCTGCTGGAGAACGCCAGCTCCGCCGCTCGGTACTGCCGTGCCCTGCCGTCGAAGGTGAACTCCCAGTACCCGGCGGGTCGTCCGCGGAAGGTCGTCTCGGCCATCCGCACGCGTTCATAGCCGGGGTTGTCGCGGGCGGTCTGTTCCTCTTCCGTCTCGCGCCAGTGCCGTAGCGGATCGGTGCCCGCGAACTCGATGGCGTTGACCCTGAGCCCGACCAGGCCGGACGGGTCGATGTAGACGATTTCACCGCCGTCCAGCGTCTTACGGGTCCAGCCGTCCGGCACGGGTACGGAGAAACCGCTGCCCGCCTTCCTGAGCTGATATCCGTCGGGAACCGGCGGCAGGGTGGCGCTGGGACGGGGACTGGTACTGGGAGATGCGGAGGCACCGGACCCGGACGGGTGTGAACTCGGCTCATCGGCAGGGCGGTTGAGCCACCACAGTGCGCCGCCGCCCGCCACAGCGGCGGCGAGGACCACTGCCACGACCGACCGCACCACCCTGCTGTTTTTCCTCGCGGGAGGCGAGGGGGCCTCGGCCCGTTCCGACCGTGTGGGCGGATCGAGGCGAGCGGTCCGTGTGGCGGTCACATCGCCCAGCCGGCGTTCGACCTCGTGCACGTCCATGCGCTGCCCGGGTTCCTTGGTGAGCAGACCCTCGATGACCGGGGCCAGGTCCCCGGCGTTGCGCGGGGGCTCGTACGGATCCGTTGCGATGGCGTACGCGGTCTCGATCGGGGTGTCGCGGGCGAACGGGTGCTGCCCCTCGACCGCCTGGTACAGCGTCGCCCCCAGGGCCCACAGGTCACTGGCGGGACCGGGCTCGGCTCCCCGGAGGCGTTCGGGCGACAGATAGCGGATGGAGCCGATCAGCTCACCGGGCTTGGTCAGGGAGGACGTTCCCGACTCCATGGCGATCCCGAAGTCGGTGAGCACGATCCGCCCGCCGTCACCGAGCAGGACATTGGCGGGTTTGACGTCCCGGTGCAGGACCCCGGCATCGTGAGCGGCGCGCAGGGCGGCGGCCATGGCCAGGCCGATCCGGGCCGCTTCCTCAGGAGGCAGCGCACCCCGCTCCTTCAGCACGTCACTCAGCGTGGCCGACGGTATGTACTCCATGACGATGCACGGCAGGCCCTCGTCATCGACGACGTCATGCACCACGATCACATTGGGGTGCGCGATCCGGGCGGCGCTACGGGCCTCGCGGCGGGTGCGCTCGTGGAGCGTCCGGACCTCGTCGTCGTGCAGGTGCGACGGGATACGCAGCTTCTTCACGGCGACATGACGGCCCAGCAGCTTGTCCTCGGCGCGCCACACGGTGCCCATGCCGCCACTGCCCACCCGCTCCACCAACAGGTAACGGCCGGCGACGAGTCGCCCAAGATCGGACACCGAGATCGTCACCTTCTCCGCTTCCCGTTAGTGAACAGTCGAGGCCGACGAGGCACGATAACCCATACGGACGTACGGGCACGCCAATGGTTCGATCACATGGACGGGTGGGGCACGCACGGGTGGGGCTACCCCCAGTTTCGAGGTTCCGGGCTGCCGGATGGGCCCGCGGTGTGCCGGTCCGTAGCGTCTGATCCGTGTTGACGACGATGCGGAAGCAGTGGGGCCGGCTCGTCCGGCCGAGGGTGGCGCTGGTCGCGGCCGGTGTCGGTGCGGCGGTCGTGGGGGCCACCGTGCTCGGCTCGGGAGCGTGGGCGCAGGGCGACGACAGCGGCTCGGTGGGCGGTACGCGGTTGCAGCGGGACGCGGACGCGGTGGTGGGTACCGGCGCCTCCGGTCTGGTCGTGCGGGCGCGTGACGCCGGCGGGCGCGATCGCGAGGCCAGGGCGGGTGTCCGGGATCTGGACCTGGGCGGGCGGGTCCCCTTCGACGCGTACTACCGGATCGGCAGCGACACCAAGACCTTCGTGGCCGTGGCCGCTCTTCAGCTGGTGGCCGAGGGCGAGTTGGCCCTCGACGACACCGTCGAGAAGTGGCTGCCCGGGGTGGTGACCGGCCATGGCAACGACGGAAGCCGCATCACCATCCGCAACCTGCTCCAGCACACCAGCGGCCTGCCCAACTACACGGACATCCTGTTCAGTGACCCCAAGGAACTGACGCCCGAGAACTATCGCGCGAAGCGCTTCACGGCGCGCACCCCCGAACAGCAGGTCGCGTTGGCCATGACACGCGCTCCGGGCTGGCTGCCGGACGCCGAGGACCCCGGCTCCGAGACCCGGTGGGCCTACTCCAACACCAACTACGTCCTGATCGGCATGATCATCGAGCGGGCCACCGGACATCCCTGGGAGCAGGAGATCCACGAGCGGATCATCGAGCCGCTCGGCCTGCGCCACACCCTGACGCTGGGCACCTCCGCCTACGTCCCCCAGCCCACCGCCACCGCCTACCTCCAGTTCCCCGGCCGGGACGACCTCACCGACACCACGCTCCAGGTCGACGGCGGCGCGGACGGCGGCATCGTCAGCACGACCACCGACATGAACACCTTCCTGCGCGCCCTGATGGACGGCACGTTGCTGCCGCCGAAGCAGCTTGAGCACATGCGCACCACGGTGCCGGCCCCCGACTTCGCCGGCGGTGAAAAGGCCCGCTACGGGCTCGGCATCGCCTGGCGCCCCGTCGACGGCTGCGACACCGGCGTCTGGTACCACGGCGGCACGTCCTTCGGCACGGTCTCCGAGGCCGCCGTCACTCCGGACGGCGAGGTCTCGGCCGCTGCGGCCGTGTTCACCACGCGCTTCGGCGACCAGGAGCGCTCGGCGGAGCAGGAGAAGGCGACGTACGGGATGATCGAGCGCGCGGTGTGCGGAGGGCGCGGTTAGAGGCGCGTAGGAGCACAGCAGTCCCCGGCTCGACCCCCGAAAGCCCCTGCCAGGGCCTGGCACAACCGCGCTCTTCACGAGGAGGACCCATGCCGTCAAGGGGCAGATCCGCGCTGCGGCGCATCGCCGTACAGGGCACGACCATGGCCGTGGGAGCTGCCATGGCCGTCATCACCGGTCTCGCCGCCGCTCCCGCGGTCCACGCGTCGTCTCCGTCCGCCACCGGGGTCCTGCGGTGGGCACCGTGTGACGAGCCGGAGAAGCCGGGAGCCGAGTGCGCCACTCTTTCGGTGCCGGTCGACTGGGCCCGCCCGGACGGGCCGAGACTCGACCTGGCTGTGGCCCGCCGCAAGGCCACCGACCCCGGCGCACGCGTCGGCTCGATGGTGTTCGGCCCCGGCGGGCCGGGCGACTCGGGTGTGGAGATGGTGGTGGGCCGTATCAGCCGGTTCAGCCCCGAGGTCCGCCGCAGGTTAGACATCGTCAGCTTTGACCCGCGCGGCGTGGGCGGCAGCAACCCGGTGACCTGCTCCGGCGACCTGCTGGCCGAGCGGCCGACACCGGAGCTGAAGAGCCAGGCGGACTTCGACGCCACCGTGGCGTACAACGGGCGGCTCCGTGCCGACTGCCGGGCCCGTACCGGCCCGGTGCTCGACCATCTTGACACCGCCCAGACCGTACGGGACTTGGACGCCCTGCGGGCTGCCCTCGGGGAGCGGAAACTGACCTTCCACGGCAGCTCGTACGGCACGCTGCTCGGGGCGCAGTACGCCGAGACCTACCCGCGCCGCGTCCGCGCGATGGTGCTGGAGAGCGTCATGGACCACAGCGTCCCGACCACCCGTGCCTTCCTGCGGTCCGAGGCGGCCACGGCAGAGGATTCCTTCCAGGAGTTCGTGAAGTGGTGCGACGGTGCCGCGGACTGCGCGCTGCACGGCCGCGACGTCCGCGCCGTCTGGCAGGGCCTGTTGGCCCGGGCCGGGCGCGGCGAGCTGGCGGACCCGGCGAAGCCGGGCACTTCGCTGTCGTCTTCGGACCTGGTCAACAAGATCGCGTTCCGGAAGTTCTACCAGGCCGACTACGCGGGCCTGGCCAAGGCGATCGCGGCGATGGAGGCGAGCAAGCCGCTGCCCGCGTCGCCCACCTCGACAGCGCCGCTGCCTCCGGCCACGCCGGTCTTCTGCTCGGACTGGCAGCTGCCAGTGCGCGACTACCGGGAGTACGCCTCGCTCGTCGCCATGATGAACATGACGGCGCCTGACCTGCCTTACCTGCTGCCGATCCACATGGCAGCGGCGTGTCTGGGCGCGCCGACCGCCAACCCGCAGCACCGCCTGGACGTACACGGTGCCCCGCCGATCCTGGTGTCCAACGCACTGCACGACCCCGCCACCGGTTACCAGTGGGCGGTCTCGGTGGCCCGGCAGCTCGGCCGCAGCGGCGTCCTCCTCACCTACGAGGGCCACGGCCACGGCAGCGTCACCAGCGGCCCGTGTATGGAGGACGCCGTGGACAGCTACCTCACCGACCTGGCAGTCCCACCACGGGGCACCAGCTGCCCCGCCGTGAACGCCGGCCTCGCGCCTACTCCCCCTCCCCCGGATCCCAGTCCAGCAGCCGTACCTTCGCGACCGTCCGGACATGCCGCCGCATCGCCGCGGCGGCAGCTGCGGGGCGGCGGTCGGTGATCGCGTCGAGGATGGCCTCGTGCTGGGCGTAGGAACGGGTGGGGCGGCCGGGCTGGCGGAGGGACTCGGTGCGGCTCTCGGCGATCTGGTCGGAGATGGAGCGCATGAACTCGGCGAGGATGCTGCTGTGCGCGGCAGCGGTGACCGCCGCGTGGAACAGGCGGTCGCCGTCGACGCCGGGGCGGCCGTGCTCGATCTCCTCGGCCATGTACGCGAGGGCCCGGCGCATCGCGGTCAGGTCGTCCTCCGTACGGCGCTCCGCGGCCAGTTCGGCGAGTTTCGTCTCCAGGGCCTCACGGGCGTCGAGGACGTCGGGGAGGCGTCGGCGGCGTTCGACCAGTTTCTCCACGGGCTCCACGTCGAGGCTGTCCCGGACGAGGTACGTGCCGCCGCCGTGCCGCGCCTCCACCAGGCCCTGGACCTCCAGCACCACGATGGCCTGCTTCACCGAGGCCCGGCTGACGCCGAGACGCTGGGCGAGGTCCCGCTCGGGCGGGAGACGGTCGCCGGCCTTGAGGTCACCCTCGGCGACGTACTGGCGCAGCCGGTCCAGCACCTGCTCGTAGAGGCGCTGCTTGCTCATGGGGCGCAGGGCGTCGGTCACAGGGTCCCCCTCTCGTGGGGAGGGTAACACTGGGTGGTCGAGTGGTTCATTGGTGCAGTGGCTGAGCCAATTCTTGCGCGACCCCTTGACGCGTCGGACAGACGGGCCCACGCTAACCAGCCAGTCGGGCGAAGTGGTTCAGCCACTTGTCCACTCACCCTTCGCGATCGGTCCGTCCACTCACCGCTCCGGGACCCAAAGGCGGGAGCCCGTATGTCCTCCGAACTCATCTCGATCCTCGTCCTCGTCGTGGTGTTCGTCATCGCCACCACGCGCTCCATCAACATGGGCGCGCTCGCCTTCGCCGCCGCCTTCGCGGTGGGCGAGCTCGTCGCCGACCTCGACGCGGACGGCATCTTCGCCGGCTTCCCCGGGGACCTGTTCGTCGTCCTCGTCGGCGTCACGTATCTGTTCGCGATCGCGCGGGCCAACGGCACCACCGACTGGCTGGTGCACGCGGCCATCCAGCTCGTGCGCGGGCGAATCGCGCTGATCCCGTGGGTGATGTTCGCGATCACCGGGGCGCTCACGGCGATCGGCGCGGTCAGTCCGGCCGCGGTCGCGATCGTCGCGCCCATCGCGCTGAGCTTCGCCTCCCGTTACGGGATCAGCCCGCTGCTGATGGGCGCGATGGTGGTGCACGGCGCCCAGGCCGGCGGGTTCTCGCCGATCAGCATCTACGGTTCGATCGTCAACGGGATCGTGGAGCGCGAGAAGCTCCCCGGCAACGAACTCGCCCTCTTCCTCGCCTCACTCCTCGTCAACCTGGTCATCGCGGGCGTGGTGTTCGTCCTCTTCGGCGGGCTGAAGCTGTGGACCCAGGGCGCGGTGGAGACCGGGACAGGGACGGGAACGGGAACGGAAGCTGGTGACTCCGGCGGCAGCGGCGGTACGGGGAAGCAGCGCCCGGAGCCGAACGGCACCGGCACCTCCCCCACCCCCACGGCCACAGTCACCACCACCGACACCCGCCCCGACACACCCCCCGACATCCGCCTCACCCCCGCCCGTATCACCACCCTCGTCGCCCTGGTCGCCCTCGTCGTCGCCGTGCTCGCCTTCGACCTCGACGCCGGGCTCACCGCGATCACGCTCGCCGTGGTCCTCAGCGCCGCCTGGCCGGAGGACAGCAAGAAGGCGGTCGGGCAGATCGCGTGGCCGACGGTGCTGGTGATCTGCGGTGTGCTCACGTACGTCGGTGTGCTGGAGGAGATGGGCACGATCACGTGGGCGGGCGAGGGCGTCAGCGACATCGGCGTGCCGCTGCTGTCCGCCGTGCTGCTGTGCTACATCGGCGCGCTCGTCTCGGCGTTCGCGTCGTCCGTGGGGATCATGGGCGCGCTGATTCCGCTGGCGGTGCCGTTCCTCGCGGAGGGGGATGTGGGCGCGGTCGGCATGGTGGCGGCGTTCGCGGTGTCGGCGACGGTGGTGGACGTCAGCCCGTTCTCGACGAACGGCGCGCTGGTCCTGGCCGCCGCGCCGGACGTCGACCGCGAGCGATTCTTTAGGCAGCTGATGGTGTACGGAGGGATCGTGGTGGCGGCGGTACCCGCGGTGGTGTGGCTGGTGCTGGTGGTGCCCGGCTGGGGGTAGGCCTCACCGGCCTGCGCCGCCGCAAGGTGACCGTTGCAGCGTGACAACAGGTTCGAGTTAAGGAGTACGACGCGTGTCCTCTCTCTTTCCCGCCCTGACCGAGGGCCCGACCGACCGGCCCGCCCTGCGGTTCGGCGACCGCTCCCTGACCTACGGGCAGCTCGCCGCCGCGGCCGGCGCGACGGCCGGGAGAATCCGGGGCGCGGGGCGGGTGGCCGTCTGGGCGACCCCGGCACTGGAGACGGCCGTCGCCGTGGTGGCGGCGCTGGAGGCCGGGGTGGCCGTCGTACCGCTGAACCCGAAGTCGGGCGAGAAGGAGCTGGGGCACATCCTGGCCGACAGCGCCCCGTCGGCAGTACCGGCACCGAACTCCCCTCCCCCCTGAGCGACTTGCCGCGCGTCGACGTAGACCCGCAGGCAACCGGCGCCTCCGCCGAAGCCCCCGCGTCCCCCGAGGACGCCGCCCTCGTCGTCTACACCAGCGGCACCACCGGCCCGCCCAAGGGCGCCGTCCTCCCGCGCCGCGCGATCGCCACCACCCTCGACGCGCTCGCCGACGCCTGGCAGTGGACCGGCGACGACGTCCTCGTCCACGGCCTCCCCCTGTTCCATGTGCACGGTCTCGTCCTGGGCGTCCTCGGCCCGCTGCGGCGCGGTGGGTCCGTACGCCACCTCGGCCGTTTCACCACCGAGGGAGTGACACGCGAGCTGAACGACGGTGCGACCATGCTGTTCGGCGTGCCGACGATGTACCACCGCATCGCCCAAGCCCTGCCCGAGGACCCGGAGTTGGCGAAGGCTCTCGCCCATGCCCGGCTGCTCGTCTCCGGGTCGGCCGCGCTGCCCGTGCACGACCACGAGCGGATCGCGGCGGCGACCGGGCGGCGGGTGATCGAGCGGTACGGCATGACGGAGACGCTGATGAACACCAGCGTGCGGGCCGACGGGGAGCCGCGGGCGGGGACGGTGGGCGTACCGCTGCCGGGCGTGGAGCTGCGGCTCGTCGAGGAGGACGGGGCGGCGATCACGTCGTACGACGGCGAGACCGTGGGGGAGATCCAGGTGCGCGGGCCGAACCTGTTCACCGAGTACCTCAACCGGCCGGACGCGACGGCCGCCGCGTTCACCGCCGACGGCTGGTTCCGGACCGGCGACATGGCGGTGCGGGACCCCGACGGCTATGTCCGGATCGTCGGCCGCAAGGCCACCGACCTGATCAAGAGCGGGGGGTACAAGATCGGGGCGGGTGAGATCGAGAACGCGCTGCTGGAGCACCCGGGTGTGCGGGAGGCCGCGGTCACCGGTGAGCCCGACGCAGACCTTGGTGAGCGGATCGTCGCCTGGATCGTCCCTGCGGACCCCCAATCCCCGCCCGCCGACGACGAGTTGGCCGATCATGTGGCCCGTCGCCTCGCCCCGCACAAGCGACCGCGCGTCGTCCGCCACCTCGACGCCCTGCCCCGCAACGACATGGGGAAGATCATGAAGCGGGCGCTGAGCACCGATGGCTGACCGCCTCACCGCCCGCGAGACGATCGCCCTCGTCGCCGACGACTTCTCCGAACTCCCTCCCCCGCCGGGGCAGTCCGCCGCGGACGGCCCTCTCGGCTGGCAGGGTTACGACGCCTCGCGCGCCCGCGCCGCCGAACGCACCGGCGAGCAGGAGTCCGTCGTCTGCGGCACGGCACACATCGAGGGCACGCGCGCACTGCTGATCGTCTTCGAATTCGGCTTCCTGGGCGGCTCGTTGGGCGAACGGACCGGCGACCGCATAGAGGCCGCCTACGCTCACGCCCGCGCCCACCGTCTCCCCGTCGTCCCGCTCGTCGCCACCGGCGGCAGCCGCATGCAGGAGGGCATGCTCGCGCTCACCCAACTCCAGCGCGTGGCCCGGCAGTCCGCCCTCACCCGCGAGGCGGGTCTGCCCCAGGTCGCCGTGCTCCGCGACCCGACGACCGGCGGCGGCTGGGCCACGCTCGGCGCGGGTGCGGATGTCGTCCTCGCCATGCCCGGCGCCCAGGTCGGCTTCGCGGGCTCCCGGGTGCGGCCCCCGGACGCGGACCCTGCCGCGTACACGGCGGAAGCGCAGGTGGCGGCAGGTGCGGCGGACGCGGTCGTACGGCCGGAGGAACTGCGGGAGACGCTGGGACTGTGGCTGAGGCTTCTGATGGGATCGTCGGCACAGGAGGCGCCGGTCCCCCGGGCGCTGGGCGCCGCGGCGGAGCCCCCCGCAGCCGGAGCCGGTGGCACCCCGAACCTCCCGCCAACGGGCTGGGCCGCCGTCCAGCGCGCCCGCTCGCCTCAACGCCCGCGTGCGGAGGCCTACTTGGACGCCTACTTCACCCACCGCGCCGCCCTCAGCGGCGACCGCTGCGGCGGCACCGACGGGGGGATGCTCTGCGGGTTCGGCGAGCATGACGGTCGTACGGTCGCGTACGCGGCGCAGACCGGGACGGCGACCCGGCCCGCCGGTTACCGTACGGCCGCCCGTCTGATCCGGCTGGCCGACCGGCTCGGCATCCCCGTGCTGACGCTGGTGGACACCCCGGGTGCGGCCAATGACGCCGAGGCGGAGCGGCAGGGGGTGGGCGCGGCGATCGCGGACGTGTTCGCCGCGGTGGCCGCCGCCCGTACGCCGATCACCACGCTCCTCATCGGCGAGGGCGGCTCGGGCGGCGCGCTGGCGCTGGCCGCGCCCGGCAACACCTGGGCCACACCGGACAGTTACTTCTCGGTGATCGCACCGGAGCTGGCGGCGGCGATCCTGAAGCGGCCGGCGGGGGAGGTCGAGGCGACGGCGGATCAGCTTCGTATCCGGCCGCAGGATCTGGTGGAGCTGGGGGTGATCCGGGGCGTGGCCGACTGACTCCCGGCGGAACCCGGTGACATCGCCAAGCACCGTCCGTAACAATGGAGTTCGTACAGGTCACATACATCACGGGGGCAGGCGGCGCCATGGACGGGTTGATGGAGTTCCAGACCGAGGGCGGCGCCATGGTGGTCGTGGAGGGTGTCGAGGACGAGTCGGGTGCCCGGCTGGTCTCGCGCGGCGACGGGCCGGCGCGGGCGGCGCGCACGTTCGAGGGCGCGCTGGACGGGGTCCGGGCGGCGGCCGAGTCGGCGCTGCGGGTCTTCCGGGACGGCTCGCTGCGGCCGGAGTCGGTGGAGCTGGAGTTCGGGGTGAAGCTGACCGCCGAGTCCGGAGCGGTCATCGCCAAGGGGTCGGCGGAGGGCCATTTGGTGGTGAAGCTCAGCTGGTCCCCGGGACAGACCCCGGCGGCACCGGAGGCCACCGGCCGGTCATGAGCAGCGCTGCCTGGCACGCCCGGATCTCCTGCGGGAACGAGGTCGGCGCGGGCTTCCTGATCTCCCCCCGCCGTGTCCTCACCTGCGCCCACGTCGTGCGCCAGAGCGGCACGTCGGCAGTGACGGTGACCTTCCCCAGCAGCCGGGGCCTCGATCCGCTGCCCGCCACCGTGACCGCCCACGGCGGCTGGTCGGGCGGCGCGGCCGACCCCGGTGATCTGGCCGTCCTCGAACTGGACCGCGAAGTCCCGCTGGCGCCCGCCGAGTTCGCACCGCCGGGCGCCGAACTGGGCGACCCCGCGCCGACGCTCGTCGCCTACGGCTTCCCGAAGGGGTACGACGAGGGCATGCTCGCCCGGTACCAGGCCGTGCCCGGCGCACTGGTGTCGGACGAGTGGCGTCAGCTGGAGGCCGTGACGGCCCACGGGCAGCCCCTGGCGGCCGGCTTCAGCGGCGCGGCGGTGACCCTCCCGGACGGCAGGGTCGTCGGCATGGTGGCGTCGGTCGCGGGTGCGCGGGACATCCGGGTCGGGCGGATGCTGCCCACCCAGGTCATGGCCCGATACTGGCCCGAGCTGGGCGAGCGGGTCCCCACTCCCGACCATCACCCCGATGCCGTACGGCGGTTGTACACGCTGGTGCGAAGGGCGGTGGCGCACGACGTGGACTGCGATCCGAACCGGCTGTACGTCGATGCCGTGGGCCCGTTCGGGCCGCAGTTGCCGGAGGGCGGGTTCGCCTCGCTGGGGGCGGCTGCCGGGTATGTGCAGTGGGAGGTGCCAGGCGCGGAGGCGGTGGGCCGGTTCGCCGACCGGCTGCAGGAGCTGCTGGACGCGCCGCCCGCCCGGCCCGCCGCCGCGCACGCATGGTCGCCGATCTTGGTCGAGATCGAGCACAGCGGTGCCGGCGTCGACCAGGTCACCGTCGAGGTGTCCGCCTACCGCGACGGGCACCGGCGGCGCATCGGGTCGCGCAGGCTGCCGCGCACCGCCGTACGGGCGTACGTCCAGGAGCGCATCGACGAGGCGTTCACCCAGCTCGCTCCGGACGCGGACGAGCTGATCACGTTCGTGCTGCCCCGCGAGTGGCTGAACGAGCCGGTGGCGCACTGGGAGTGCGGTGCGGACGACTCCACCCCGCTGGGCTGTGCCTATCCGCTGGTCGTGGTGGACCGGTCCCGGCACCGCAGCGGGCGGCTGCGGCACCGGCTGGCCAAGCGATGGCAGCAGCTGGACGCCTGTCCCGGTGCGCGGCTGCACCGCGTGGAGTGCGGTGCCCCGGAGCGGCCGCCGAGCCTGCGCAAGCGGCTGCGCGACCACTCCGCCGACCTGGCAGGCTTCGCCTTCCCGCCGTCCACCGCACAGCCGCACTTCGATGTGGGCCTCAACACCCCGGTGCCGGTGCTGCTGTGGTCGCGCACGGGCTGTGCCGACCTGCGGCACGACGGTCCCTGTTCCGGGGCCGCGTTCCTCGACGAACTCGCCGCCTCCGTCGCCGGTGTCCCGCCCGTCGAACTCCCGCGTCACGTCATGGAGTTGAGGGAGGCGGCAGACGCGGACGACGATCCGGAGAGCCACTGGGCGAAGGACGTCCAGCTGCTCTGGGACGACCCGCGCTGCTTCCCCGAGCCCGCCACCTCCCTGCACTCACCCGTCGCCTGAGCCGCCCGCCGACCACCCCACGACACGAACCACCACGACACGAACCACCCACGGAGAGAAGATCCATGCCCCTGTGGCCCGTCTACACCGGCACGACCGAGCCGCACGACGGCATCGACCGGCTGCCGCCGCCCCCACCCTGGCGGGCCTTCGACGGCGGCCCGGTGCTCGACGCCCCGGACGGGGCCGCCGACGCGTCGGCCGTCTCCCCGGACCGCACCCATCGCGCCGCGACGTACCGGGCCACCCCGCAGACGGTCCAACTGGTCAACGCGGCCCTGTACTTGCGGCGCCCGCTGCTGGTGACCGGCCCGCCCGGCACCGGCAAGTCCTCCCTGGTGTACGCGGTCGCGCGCGAGCTGGGCCTCGGTCCGGTCCTGCGCTGGAACATCACCAGCCGCAGCACCCTGCACGACGGCCTCTACCAGTACGACCCGCTGTCCCGCCTGTACGCGGCCCGGCACACCCCGGCGGCGGAGACCGGCGGCGCGGGCGGCATCGAGGACCATCTCCGGCTGGGCCCGCTCGGCACCGCCCTCCTCCCCTACGCCCGGCCGCGCGCCCTGCTCATCGACGAGATCGACAAGAGCGACCTGGACCTGCCCAACGACCTGCTGAACGTGCTGGAGGAGGGCCAGTACGAGATCCCCGAACTGATCCGGGGCGCCCGCACGGCCGAGGTGATGATCGACGGCGCCGACCAGCGGGTGCCGGTGCGGCGCGGCCGGGTGCGCTGCCGGGCCTTCCCCTTCGTCGTCCTCACCAGCAACGGCGAGCGCGAGTTCCCGCCCGCGTTCCTGCGCCGCTGTGTGACATTGCACCTGCGGCAGCCCGACGACAGCCACCTCGCCGACATCGTCCGCGCCCACTTCGACGAGGAGCCCGACGCCTACGCACAGACCCTCATCGACCGCTTCCTGTCCCGGGTGGGCGGCGGCGACCTCGCCACCGACCAGCTGCTGAACGCCATCTACCTGGCCCGCTCCTCCGACCTGGCCGCCGAGTCCCTCGACGAGCTGGCCGAGCAGCTGATGCCGTATCTGAGCGAGGCACCGCAGACCGATGCCTTCTGAGCGCCCCGGACCGCGCACGCCGCTGCTCCGCCTCGCCGACATGCTGGCCGAGGCGTCCGGCGGCCCGCACCCGACCCCGCTCGAACTGGCCGAACTGCTATGGCTGGCACGCCATATGGAGCCCCGGGCCGAACCCCCGGTCGCTCCGGCCGCGCGGGCCCCCGCCGATGTCGTACGCCCTCCTGAAGCCGCGACGGAGACACCGCCGTCATCTTCAGCCGGGCAACAGAACATCGGCGAGCCGTCCCCGCCACCGCCCTCCCCTCGCGCCCCGCTGCACCTACCCGCGCCGGTCACCGAACCCCAGACGACGGCCGAACCTCACACCACCCTCCTCGCCCCCGCGCCCCCGATGCTGCGCCACCCCCTGGCCCTGCAACGCTCCCTACGCCCGCTCAAGCGCCGTACCGACGCCCCCGACCGGCTCGAACTGGACGAGCGGGCCACGGCCGACCGCATCGCCCGCCTCGGGGCGGCCCCCGAGTGGTGGCTGCCGGTGCTGCGGCCCGCGCGGGAGCGCTGGCTGCGGCTGAACCTGGTGTACGACACGGGCCCGACCATGCCGGTCTGGCGCCCCCTGATCCGCGAACTGCACACCGCGCTCGTCCAGTCCGGGATCTTCCGCACGGTCACCCTGCACCGCGCCCACCCGGACGGCACCGTGCGCTCCCTCCCCGTCCCCGGCGACGGCCGAACGGTCACCCTCCTGGTCAGCGACTGCATGGGCCCGCAGTGGCGGCAGGGCCCGGCCGGCACCCGCTGGTTCGGCACGCTGGCCCGCTGGGCGCGCCGGATGCCGCTGGCCGTCGTACAGCCCCTCCCGGAACACCTGTGGCGGGACACGGCTCTGCCGTCGACGCCGGGCCGCCTGTCGGCACCGCATCCGGCGGCACCGGCGGCCTCGCTCGCGTTCACGCCGTACGACGACGCCCTCGACGAGCCGCACGGCACCGTCCCGCTGCCCGTGCTGGAGCCGGGGCCGCGCTGGCTGGCGAACTGGGCGGCGCTGGTCGCGGCGCCGGGAGGGCAGGAATTTCCCGGTTCCGCGGCCCGGCTGGGCGGACCGCTGCCGGCTGCCTCCGACAACCGTACGGACATCACCGGCCTGTCCGCCGAGGACCTGGTCCTCCGCTTCCGCGCGACGGCCTCGCCGGAGGCCTTCCGGCTGGCCGGCCATCTCGCCCTCGGCCGCCCGGACCTGCCGGTCATGCGCCTCGTCCAGGCCGCCGTCGAGCCCCGCCCCCGCCCCCAGCATCTCGCCGAGGTGATCCTCAGCGGCATGCTCACCGCGGTCCCCGGCCCGGCCGGGTCGTATGCCTTCCGGCCCGGCGTGGGCGACCTGCTGCTGCGCAGCCTGCCGCGCACCGCGCGGGGGCGTACGGCCGAACTCCTCACCCGGGTGGGCGGGTTGATCGAAGAGCGGGCGGGAGTGGCGCCGGGTGAGTTCCGGGCGACCACACCGGCGGCGAGCGGTACGCCGACCGTCGTGGACGGGGAGGCGTTCGCGACGGTCACCACGGAGAGCGTGCGGCAGCTGACCGGCGGGGGTGCCGGGGCGTCGGGGTCCGTGCCGCCGGTTCTCGCGGGCCGCTACCGGATGCTGGGCCGGTTCAGACAGGGCGGCACGCTGTGGCAGGCCCAGGACACAGAAGCGGACCGGAGCGTCGTGATCCGGTGGCAACGGCCGATCACCGACCCCGACCGGCGGGAGGCCTTCCTGCGGGACGCACGGATCCTCCAGGGCATCAAGCACCCGGGGGTGGTGACCGTCCACGACTTCGGCATCGAGGACGACACCCCTTACGTCGTGATGGAGCATCTGGACGGCATCCCACTCAACACGATGGCCGCGCCGGGTGGTTACCGACTTCCGCCCCCGCTGCTGGTATCGATCGGAACGCAGCTCGCGCGTGCCCTGCTGACCTGCCACCGGTCCGGCATCACCCACGGTGGGCTCGAAATGGGGCGGGTCGTCCTCCTGCCCGACGGCACGGTCAAGCTCAGCCTCTTCACGCCGGGCCGGACCTCCGGCCCTCAGGGGCGCGCGGAGGATCTGCGGGCCCTGGCCGAGTTGGTGCTCGAACTGGCGGCGGGGACCGCGTGGCTGGCGCGGCCGGTGCGGCCGGACCAACTGGCGCATCTGCCGAGCAGCTTGCGTCCGCAGTTCGGGGAGGCGATCGGCCTGCTGCTGTCCCAGGTCCTGAACACTCAGATGGTGGGCCTGGAACAGCTCATCTCCCCGGACCTTTTGCCGGCGGCCACGGAGGACTACGAACAGCGGTTCCACTACGTCCTGGGTCCACTGCACGTGGAAGGCCCGAACGGCGACATCCCCTTCCCCCCCGACCTCCGGCCCATGCTCGCCATGCTGCTGCTCCGACACGGCCGCAAGGTGACCCACGACGAGCTGGCCGCCGGCGTGTGGAGCCCGGGCGAGGCGCCGCGGGACACCGTGGCCGAGCTGCGCCGGCAGGCGTCCGAGCTGCGCGCCCTGCTGGGTCCCGGCACCCTCGCCGTCCAGCCCGACGGTTATGCCCTGCACACGAGCGCCGACTTCGTCGACCTGATCGAGTGCGAACGGCTCGTGGCCCGCACGCCCCGCGACCGCGCGGACTACGAACGGGCCCTGAAGCTCTGGCGCAGCGGCGAACCCCTCGCCGGCGTCCCCGGCCCCGCCGCGCACACCGCCCGCGTCCAGCTCCAGCAGCTCCGCCTCGGCCTCTACCGCTCCCGCGCCGAACTCGACCTGGAGCGCGGTGAGTTCGAGCGCGCCGAGACCGACCTCGCCGAGCTGCTCCGCGCCCATCCCGCCCGTGAGGACTTCCGCCGCCTGTACATCACCGCGCTCCGCCGCCAGGGCCGTACCGAGGAGGCTCTGGAGGCGTACGAGGAGTACGAGGTGTCCGGCGGCCAGAATCCGGAACTGCGGACCCTGGGGCACGAACTGCGCGTCGAGCTGGAGAGGTTCGACGACCCTCCGGAGGGCGGGTACGAGGAGCCCGCCGCCGACAGCACCGTCACCGACTACCTGCTCGGTTACGCCACGGCGGCCGAGGAGCAGCCGTCGGAGGAGCCACTCCCCCAGGAGGACGTGCCGGTCGACCCGCGCGACGAGCTCCCGCCGGAGGCCTTCGACAACGGGGACGACGAGCCGGACGTCGATCCGCGCGACTGCGCCGGCTTCGAGTTCGTGGACGGTCCGGCTACCGACGAGGCGCTGGACGACCTCCGCCGGCTGGTCACGCTCCTGCTCACAGCGAGTGGTCTCGACGCTCACCAGTACCAACTGCTCGAACTCCGCACGGGCTTCACCGTGCTGATGGCGCCATACCTGGACGGGGGCCCCCTCTTCCGGGCGACCGCGGCCGGGCTGCCGGAGCTGCTGGAGCGCCTGGACGGCCGCCGCCTCCGGGTGGAGTTCTGGCAGACCTGGTTCCGGCCGGACAGCAGCGGGGAGGACAGCCACCGGCCTGGCTCCGAGGCGGTGATGGCCGCACTGAACGCGTCCGGTGCGCAGGCCGTCCTCGCCTTCTCGGACTTCTGGCACGAAGTCGAGGTCGACGAGAATCCCGAGGCGGACCCGGGGCAGTTCGAGGCGTTGGGCGACGGGACGGGGTGGTGTCGAGCGGTCCGGCCCGACGAGCCGCGCGAAGCGCCTGGGGCAGACGTCGTGATCCATCTCTCCGGCGCGGCCCAAGTGATCACGGCGACGGCCCCCGCGGTGCGCGGCCCCTTCCCCATGCCGGCCGACGGGGGACTCGTACCTGCGGAGAGGGCGGCGCCCGAGGTCGTCGTCCTGTCCCTCCCCGGCGGCGAACTCGTCCCCTTGGACTCGTCTTTGGCCCGCGTCGCACCCGCACACGTCCGTGCGACATGGAGCTACTTCACGGTCGACCTGACGGAGCGCGGCCTCGCGCCGGATGCCGTGTCCGGCGTCGGGGTGAGATGGTCCGTCAAGGACCCGGTGAAGGCCGCGAGCAGCCCCGGTCTCGACTTGCCCGGCCTGCTGACCGAGGCGCTGCTCGGCGCGCGGGGCCTGTACGGCGACGGACTGCGCGAGGCGCTGGCCCGGACGAAGGTGCCCGGCTATGTCATCCACTGGTTCCTGCCCGCCGAGTCCCAGAGCGCCACGCTCGGTACCCGGCCCGACCGGTCCCGTCCCGCCAAGGCCTCCTCGGCCCTCATCGCCGCCGCCGACGCGGTCATTCTGGCCTTCGACGAGGTACTGGCCCGTCTGTTCCCGACAGGCGCCGAGCGGGAGGTGTTGCGGGACGTGGCGCGGCTCATCGCGGAGGAACGTGATCCCGAGGACGCGCTGAGCGGGCAGCCGCTGCTGCCGGGCGGCGGGCCGGTCCCGCCGCTGGAGGGGCACGCCAACTCCCTCGATCTGCTCAGGGCGTTCGCCGGGCACGGCCTGGCGCAGGAGGTGCGGCGCAGGATCGACTGGCACGAGGCGCGGTTTGCGCCGACCGCGCGGCCCACCCCGCTGGCCGACCAGTTGGTGGACGCTCTGCGCGCGGGGAACGTCCCGCTGGCCGTGGCGACCGACCGCTCGACCGGGCCGGTCATGAGCCACCTGGTACGACGGGACCTGACCCGGCACTTGACGGGCGGCGTCCACGGCCGCGGCACCGACCTCGCTCTGCTCATGCCGCATCCGCACGTCCTCCAGCAGGCCCTCGACCGGCTCGGCGTGCCCGCCGCCCGCTGTGTACTGATCGGCTCCAGCGTCGCCGAGCAGGCCGCCGCCCGCGCCATCGGCCTGCCGTTCATCGGCTTCAGTGCGGACGAGCAGGCCCGGCGGCGACTGCGCGGGACGAACGCCGAGACACCACTGGTCACGAGCCTGCGCCCGCTCGTGACCGCCGCGCGATACCGCTGAGCGCCGCGGGAAGTGCCGCGATGGGCCGTCGTTCGTCTGCGCGGCTCATCGTGGCTGGTCGCGCGGCGGAGCCGCACATCTATACAGCCCCGCGCCCCTTTGGGGCGCTGCCGAACCGCACCGGACTTCACCGAACCCGCTGAGCCGACAGGGCAGGGATCCGATACCGCTGAGCGCACAGGACAGGGCAGCGACGCGCCGCGCGAAGATCAAGGATCACCCGTCCAGTCGCACCCCACCCGGCCCCCCACAACAGGCGCGCCCCGTCCCGGCCCCCGCACGATGCGAGGGAGAGGCCCGCCGCCCGGCGGCCCGCGAATCGAGGCCGGCCGACGCGTCCGGCGGCCCGCCACGCTCTGCACACTCGGGAGGATCTGCCGTGACCGACAGTCTGAACCAGTTGCGCCGTTGCCATTTCGCCGTTGACCTGGGGGCGGCACGAACCCGGGTCTATCTGAAGGGGGCCGGGCTCGTCGTCGACCAACCGTCGGCGGCGGCCGTGAACACCAGGACCGGTGCGCTGATCGCGGTCGGGGAGGCCGCGGAGCGGATGACGGGCCGTACGCCGCCGTACATCCGGGTCGTCAGGCCCGTATCGGGTGGCAGTGTCGTCGACATCGAGATGGCGCAGCGGATGCTGCGGCATCTGCTCGGCGACAAGATCCGCCGCTCGCTGCGCCGCAAGCCGTTCCTGCGGGCCGCCGCCTGCACACCGCACGACGCGGACCCGCTGGCCCAGCGGGCGACGATCGAGACGCTCGTCGGGCTGGGTGCGCGCCGGGTCGAGCTGGTGGACACGCTGATCGCCGCCGCCGTCGGCTGCGGGCTGCCCGTCGAGCAGCCGGAGGCCACGATGGTGCTGGTGTGCGGGGCCGCCGCCACGCAGATCGCCGTGCTGTCGCTGGGCGCGATCGTGACCGCCGAGCGTATCTCCGTGGGCGGCGAGGCCGTCGACCGCGCGATCGTGCAGCACCTGCGGCACCAGCACGAACTGATGCTGCCGAGCCAGTCCGTACGACCCCTGCAGCTCGCCCTCTCCGGCAACGGGCTCACGCCCCACGGGCCCGCCTCCACCGAGATCCACGGCCGGGACGTCGCCACCGGTCTCGCCCGTTCCGTACATGTCGACACGGCCGCCGTACGCGACGTCATCCAGACCCCGCTCACAGCCGTCCTCGACGGCATCGGCAAGGTGCTGCGGGACTGCCCGCCCGACCTGGTGGCCGACCTGTCCGACCGGGGGGTCATGATGGTCGGCGGGAGCGCCCTGATTCCCGGACTCGACCAGATGGTGCGGCAGGCGACCGGCATGCCGGTGCGCATCGCGGAACGGCCCGACGTGTGTGCCGTACAGGGTCTCGGCTGCATGCTGGAGGGCGAGATCGAGCCGATCGCACTCGACACGAGCACGACGGCCTGACGACGACCGTGCCCGGGGACTCCCTCCCGGCACTCCTCGAAGCCGTCCTCAGCGTCGGCACCGACCTCGGGCGGTGACGTCGCAGGCGCCCCTCTGACCCTCAGCTCAACTCGGCGATGGTCTCGGTCAGTTGCGGCACCAGTTGCTCCACCTCCGCTAGGTCCTTCCGGTCGGCCGCCGCCCTGACCTCCTTCACGTCGGCCGTCAGAGCGGTCGTGTCGCCCTCCAGCCGCTGCCGGACGAGTTCGAGGCTCGTGACGTCCCCGGCCACGGCGCCCGTGTCCCCGGCCGCCGCGTCGATGCCCAACTGCCGTGCCCACAGGGCGAGTCGGTCAAGATCGACGGTCCGTACGGGCTCGTAACGCAGCCGCAGGTCGGTCATGTTCTGTGCGATCCGCAGCGGCTCCGCGCGGTCCGCCGGTGCCTTGGCCAGTGCGTCCACGTCCCGTTCCATCTGCCGTCCCAGCAGCTCCGGTACGACGTCGGAGGCACGGTAGGCCTCCCACGCGTCGCGCACTTCGGCGACCGCGGCCGGGGTCGGGTTCTCGTGGGCCGCAGCGACAACCCGGTCCAGCGCGGCCAGCTTCGTCGGCACCGAGCCGCCCTTCGCGTCGGTCGGCACCGCGAGCGACACCGCCTCCAGCTCACCGTCCGGGGTCCCGGTGGAGAACTCCCCGTACCCCGGCGTGAAAACCTTCTCCTCGGTCGAGCCGTCCATGTGCAGCTCGCGCACGGTGATCGCGCCCGCCACCTTGCCGTACGGCCCGTCGACGGTCTGATCGACGGCCTTGACCGTGACCTCCTCGAAGACGACGCCGGGGAGGTTCTCGGGACGGTAGACATCGCCCTTTTCCGGATCGGCGGGCATGATCATCGCGCCCGGTGCCTTGTCCTTGCCCGCCTGCCAGGTCCCTTCCGTATCGGCGACGACTCCGTTCTCGTAGTTGAAGACGTCCTCGCCGAGGTACCAGACGGCGCCGTCGTCGGCCTGTGCGTACCAGTCGAGGGCGACCTCGTGGATACGGCCGTCGGAGAAGGCCGCGTACTGCGAGATCAGGGCGTTGACGGTGCGGTCGCCCCAGGTGATGGTCTTGGTGCCGGGCAACGGGGTGACCTCGGTGCGGAAGGGCTTGCCGTCCACCTGGCCGCCGTAGATCGTCTGGTCGAGCGTGCCGGTGGGGTGCAGGGGGTTGGTGACGTTCGTCGGGTCGGTGAAGGTGGGTGACACGCGGTCGACGCGGGCGCTTTCGGGGGCCAGCGGCAGACAGTCCTCGCCGGTCCGGCCCTCCGCGTCGACGACGCGGACGCAGTCGCTCTCGCTTCCCTGTGCCTGCGAACCGGCGGACGAACAGGCTCCGGCCAGCAGTACGGCGGCTCCCACGACGGGCAGCAGGGTCTTGCGGTGCACACGCATGACGGCCTCCTCGGCTCTCGCCCCGAGCGTCCCGCGCGACCGCTGAACAGGCCCTGAACAACCCTGAACCGGCAGTCAGAAAGCGGCTCTTGACCAGAAGGCGCCTCTCGCTCAGAAGGCGGCTCTTGCTCAGGAAGCGGCTCTCGAAAGGCTCACTCCCCCGCCGACGGCAACGTCACCGTGAACCGCGCCCGGTCCTCCCCTTCCCCTTCCCCCGCCTCCACTGTCCCCCGGTGCGCCGCCGCCACCTCGGCGACGATCGCCAGCCCGAGCCCCGCGCCGCCCGCCTCCCGAGAACGGGACTCGTCCAGCCGTACGAAACGCTCGAAGACGCGCCTGCGGTCGGCGGCCGGAATGCCCGGACCGTCGTCCTGGACGACCAGCCGTACGCGGCCGTCGCCGCTGTCGGCCAGCGAGAACGCCACCCGGGTACGGGCGTACCGGGCCGCGTTCTCGCCGAGGTTGCGCACCAGGCGCCGTAGCGCGTCGGGGTCTCCGGTGACGCGGGCCGCGCTCACCGCCGTGCTGTCGATGCGCAGGCCGGTGACCGTGCGCAGCCGTCGTACCTCCTCGAGGACGAGGTCGTCGAGGTCGACGGGGTGCCGGGCGAGGCTCAGCGCGCTTTCGTCGGCGCGGGCGAGCAGCAGCAGGTCGTCGACGAGGCGCTGCATACGGACGGACTCGTCGCGGACCGTCCCGGCGAGCGCTTCGATGTGCGTGCGGTCGGGGTGGGCGAGGGCGACCTCGGCGTGCTGGCGCACGGTGGCGACGGGTGAGCGCAGTTCGTGCGAGGCGTCGGAGACGAAGCGGCGCTGGGCGGCTTCGGCGCGGGCCACCCGGCGCAGGGCCCGGCCGACGGCGAACCAGGTCGCGGCGGCGGCGAGTAGGAGCAGGACGGGCAGGCCGATGAGCAGCAGCCAGGTGACGGTGTCGGTCGCGTCGGAGACTCCGGAGGCGTCCCTGCCGTCGAGGACGACCAGTTCCCGGTCCCCGTCCCGGGCGCCGACCGCTACTACCAGGAAGGGGTCGTCGTCGAGCGGGGTGTCGACGGACGTGCTCTCGCCGGGGCTCAGATCGGCCAGCGCCCGCAGTCCCTCGACGTTTCCGCTGGCCGCGACGACCGTGCCGTCCTCCTCGACGACCTGGAGGAACTCCTCGTCGGCGCTGGTCACCGTGGGCGCGGGCACCCCGCGTCCGGCCTCGATGACCCGGGCCACATCGCTCGCGCGTGCCCGGGCGGCGTCCCGTACGTCGCCGGTGAGCTCGGTGCGCAGCCCGACGACGAGCCCGACCCCGGCGGCGACCAGCGCGACGGCAACCGCGAGCACGGCGACGACCGTGGCCCGGACCCGTACCGCCCGCAACCGCCGCGCATGCTGGTCAGCCGTCATCGGGCACCAGCCGATACCCGTGCCCCCGCAGGGTCAGCAGCGACCGGCGTCCGAAGGGCCGGTCGAGCTTGTTGCGCAGCCGCCGTACATACACCTCGACGATGTTCGGGTCCCCCTCGAAGTCGTCTCCCCAGACGTGGTCGAGGATGGTCCGCTTGGTCACCGCCTCACCGGACCGCCGCAGCAGGAACTCCAGCACCGCGAACTCCCGCGCGGTGACCTCGATGTCCTGCCCCGCCCGGCTGACCGTCCGGGCCGCCGGATCGAGCCGCAGATCCCCGGCCGCCAGCACGGCGGGCCGCTCCCGCGCCTCCCGCCGCAGCAGTGCCCGCAGCCGCGCGAGGAGTACGGCGTAGGAGACGGGCTTGGTCAGGTAGTCGTCGGCGCCGGTGTCGAGGCCCTCGACCTCGTCCCACTCGCCCTCCTTGGCGGTGAGCATGAGGATCGGCGTCCAGTCGCCCTCGCCGCGCAGCGCCCGGCAGACCCGGTAGCCGTTGAGCTTCGGCAGCATGATGTCGAGGACGATCGCGTCGTACATGTTCTCGCGGGCCATCCACAGTCCGTCGACGCCGTCGAGCGCGACGTCCACGGCGAAGCCCTCGGCCTCCAGCCCGTCCTTCAGCCCGGCGGCGAACCGCTCCTCGTCCTCGATGACCAGTACGCGCATACCGGGCTCACCCCGCTCACATCCAGGGGTCGGCCCCCGGGTCGCCGCCCACAGCCACGGTCGCCAGACGGTCCATGTAGTGCGCCCAGCCCTGCTCGTGCGCGGCGGAGGCCTCCGGGGAGGGCAGGCCGCGGTGAGTCAGGCGGAGGAGGGTGCCGTCGGGGACGGGTTCGAGGGTGATCTCGATCGTGGTCGAGCCGGGCGGGACGGGCATGTCGCCCTCCGCCCAGCCCCAGGTGAAGACGAGGCGCTTGGGCGGGTCGATCTCGATGAAGCGGCCCTCGGCGATGTTCTCGCCGTTGACGTTCGTGCGGTAGGCGCCGCCGGGCTCGAAGATGAACTCGCCGGAACGGCCCATCCAGGACAGCCACTTGTCCCGGTCGGTGAAGAAGGAGAACACCGTCTCGGGGCGGGCGGCGATGTGCCGCTCGACGGTGACCGCGCCTGCGTTCACGAGGTGGCTCCCTTTGATTGCGCGTCCCGCTCGGCGGCCTCCGCCAGCTCGGCCAGGGTGTCGAGCTTGGCGGCCCACATGGACTGGAGGTAGTCGGCGAGCGGGCCCATGTTCTCCCGGTCGGCCCGGTAGAAGCGTTTCTTGCCGTCCTGGCGCAGCGTAACCAGGCCGGAGTCCCTGAGCACCTTGAGGTGCTGGGAGACCGCCCCGAAGGTGACGTCGAACCGCTCGGCGATCTCGCCCGCGGACAGCTCGGCGTCCCAGACGAGCCGCAGAATCTCACGCCGTCTGGGCTCGGCGACTGCCCGTACCGCATCCATGGGTTTCATTTTAGCCGCGGCTACAGTTTGCGCTTCGCGGGGATTTCATTTTAGTCTCGACTAAAGCATGAGTCATGAGGAAGGAACGCCCATGAACGCCCTGACCCCCGCCATCGAGGAATGTGCCGCCGCCGTAACGGCCACCGCCTCCGCCATCCGTGCCGAACAACTCGGCGAGCGCACGCCCTGCGAGAAGTTCACCGTCGCCGAACTGCTCGACCACCTCGGCGGCACGCTGGCGTCCTCCGCACGGGCGGCCCGTAAGGAACCGCAGTCCGAGGCGGACGCGGGGATGTCCCCGGCGATCGTCGCGCGGACCGCCACGGAGGTCGCCGCCGCCTGGGCCCGCCCCGGTGCCTACGAAGGCACCACCGTGTTCGGCCCCGGCGAGATGCCGGCAGCCCTGGCCGCCACGGTCACCCTCGAAGAACTCGCCCTGCACGGCTGGGACTTGGCCTGCGCCACGGGTCAGCCCTTCACCCTCGGCGACGAGACCGCGCAGGCCGTCCTCACCGCCGTCGAGCAGATCGCCGACCAGGCCAGGAGCAACGGCGGCTACGGTCCCCCTATACCGGTCGCACCCGACGCCCCCGCCCTCCACCAGGCACTGGGCGCCAGCGGACGCAACCCAGCGTGGAACGGCTGAGCGGGCCTGGCGGAGTCGGCCGCGCCCCGAAGGGGCGCGGGGAACTGCGCGACCAGCCACAACGGACCAGCAGACGACCGCGGCCCGTCACGGCACAGCACCGCACCGCACCACCAGCGGAGCGCTCACGTACGGGTGACCGTCCCGCACTCCTCCTCGCGGTTCGGGTCCGGAGTGCGGCTGCGGTCGTACGGGTCGACGGCCGAACCGGAGGGCGAGGGGCCGGTGGGGGTGTCCGAGTCGAAACCGGGGTGGAGGAAGCCGTCGTAGACGTCGCAGGCGGAGTTGCCGATCTCCTGGTCGTACCGCTGGACGCCGAGCTTTCCCGGGGTGACCTGGTAGCGGGCGGGGTCGTCGAGGCGGAGGTCGAGCAGGCGGCGTACGACGGTCCTGGCCACCTCGGTCGCACCGTCGCCCGCCTTCACCAGCGGATAGACGAAGGTGTAGTCGGCGTGCACGGCGAGCGAGCCGTCCTCGCCGGCCTCGAAGGTCATCCGCCCGCGCGTCTTGACGACGTCACCGGCGAGACGGACTTCGTCGGGATCGAAGCGGCTGAACATGGTCAGGGGGTCGTGGTCCCTGTCGGGCTTGCGCAGCGACGTGTTGAGCAGTTGCACAAGCTCCGTCTGCTTCGGCTCGATCACGCCGAGCGCGGTCTCGGGCCGGCCGCCACGCAGCGTGGCCGGGTCGAGGTTGGCGTCGACCAGCAACTCCCGGGTCTGCCGCAGGGCTTGGCCCACCCGCGCCGCGGAGAACGCGCCGACCGCGGTCGCCTTCGGCAGTACGATCCCGTCCGCGCCGTCGGCGTACTCCTTGGCCGGTGAGCCGGCGAACGGGTCGGCGAGGGTGGCGGTGTCCGGGGCCACCGAGGACGGCGGTGCGGTGGGACGGACGGTTTCGGCGGGCAGCGGGGACGCGGCGCCGACGTCGTCCGAGGCGCCGGTTCCGAAGGGGTCCCCGGGGAGCAGCGACGGCTTCACCGCCACGAGCGCGACGACGATCGCCACGGGAACGCCGAGGATCGCCCACAGCCGCCGGCGCCGTGCGCCTCGCCGCTCCGTCACCCGCCGGTCGGGCCCGGCGCGCCACGCTTCGGGCGCCTGCCCCCGCGCGTCCTGCTCACGCAGCCGCGCGGTGACCATCCGGGCCCGCGCGGACGGTTCCTTCGGCGCCGAGGCCGGTATCTCCCGCTCCGCGTCCTTGAGGAACCGCTCCCACTCCTCGTCGGAAATGGGCGTCTCGTCGGACGGCTGTCCGGCCATGCTGCTGCTCCCCCTCGTCCACGTCCACCGTCATCACCGGACCACATCGAGCCTTCCGCCCGCCGGTCCCCCCAGGGCGGCGTCGCCCCCGGTGGGCCGGGGCTGACGCGTCGGCGCAAGTGTAAATGGGCGACGGACAGGGCCCTGCCGTCGGCCGTCTGCGGCGCCGTCGTGGCTGGTCGCGGAGTTCCCCGCGCCCCTTCGGGGCGCTGCCGAACCGTCGGCCGGCTTCGCCCGACCCGCCTAAGGTGGCTGTATGGGTGGCGGCGTGGTGACGCTGTTCCTGTGCGGCGACGTGATGCTCGGACGGGGCGTCGACCAGATCCTCCCGTGCCCGGGCGATCCGGTTCTGCGGGAGACATGGGTCGCGGACGCCCGTTCCTACGTCGATCTGGCCGAGGCGGCGAACGGGCCCGTCCCCGCGCCCGTACCGCCGTCCTGGCCGTGGGGCGAGGCGCTGCGCGTGCTGGACGAGGCCGCGCCTGACGTGCGGATCCTGAACCTGGAGACGTCCGTCACGCGCAGCGACACGTTCGCGCCCGGCAAGGAGGTCCACTACCGGATGCACCCGGCCAACCTGCCCGCCCTGACCGTGGCCCGCCCCGACGTGTGCGTCCTGGCCAACAACCACGTCCTCGACTTCGACCGCCCCGGACTCGACGAAACCCTCGCCTCACTCACCGGCGCGGGCCTGCGGACGGCGGGAGCGGGACGGAACGCCGACGAGGCGTACGCGCCGGCGGTCGTCCCGCTCGGGCACGGCCACCGGGTGCTGGTGTTCGCCCTGGGGGCGTGGTCCAGCGGCATCCCGCCCGACTGGGCCGCGACGACGGACCGCTCCGGTGTCGCCTACGTACCCGAGCTCTCCGCCGCCGAGGCCGCCGCGACGGTCGTACGCATACGACAGACCAGACGCGCGGGCGACCTCGTGGTCGTCTCCGTGCACTGGGGTTCCAACTGGGGCTACCGCGTCCCCCACGACCAGACCGCGTTCGCACACGCCCTGGTCGACGGCGGCGCCGACGTCGTCCACGGGCATTCCTCGCACCATCCCCGCCCGCTGGAGGTCTACCGCGACCGGCTGATCCTGCACGGCTGCGGCGACTTCATCGACGACTACGAAGGCATCTCCGGCTACGAGCAGTACCGCGACGACCTGCGCCTCGCCCACCTCGTCTCGCTGGACGCGGACACGGGACGGCTGACCGGGCTGCGCCTGGTGCCGTTGCGGGCACGGCGGATGCGGCTGGAGCCCGCGCCGCCGGATGACCGCGCGTGGCTCGCCGAGACGCTGAGCCGGATCAGCGGCGGGCCGCGGATCGCCGCGGCGCACGACGGCACGCTTCGGCTGGCGCTTGCCGACATGCCGGGCTGATCATCAGCCGTCGCCTTCGGCCCGGATGAGCACGAATCACGGAAGGCCGCCGCACATCCGCACCCGGGACACCGACCCCAGCTCGCTCACAAGTACCGCCTAATATCAACGCGATGAAGAGCCGGGCGCAGGACGCGACCCGCGGCACGCGGTGGACCGCGCGACTCGCGGCGCTCTGCCCTGCCGCCGCCGTACTGCTCTCCGTACTGGTGCTCTGTCTGGGCCTCGTGACGCACGGTCAGAGCACCCCGGCCGACGCCTCCACGATCTCCATGTCCACCGCGGCGACGGGCTCCCCTGCCGAGCAGCACCTCGTGGCGCCCGCCGCGCACGCCTCCGACTGCCCCTACGGCGACATGTGCTGCCACCGGGCCGTCGACGCCGTACGAGCCGTGCTCGCCGCTCCCGCCCACCCCCTCCCGGCGATCCTGCCCCGCTCGCCGGGCCTGACCCGGCCGCCGGTCACCGCCCGGCGCATCGCCGGGCCCACGCCGGCCTGTCGCGCTCCCGATCTCCACGTCCTCCAGGTGCAGCGGACTTAGACGAACACCCGGGCCCTGCACGCACGCGTTCGCACGGCCCAGCGGCGTACGTCCATCCACCCCTGCACTCACCGCCGTTCGGCGGGGACGAGGAACACACAGCCATGAGCAGAACCAGCAAGAAGGCCGCCGCCCAGGCACGGCGGGCCCGAATAGAGGAGATGCGCCGCGCCGACCAGGCCCGCGAGCGTCGCAACCGGATCATCACCATCACGCTCAGCACGATCATCGTCGCCGGACTGATCGGCTGGGGCGGATACGCCCTCAACAAGGCCGACGAGAAGGACGAGCAGCAGGCCGCCGCGGCGAAGAAGCCCGTACGCGGCGAGCGGACCTGGGCGAAGAAGGAGCTCACGCAGAACCACGTCGAGGGCACCGTCGACTACCCGATGGACCCACCCGTCGGCGGCGACCACCACCAGGCCTGGATGACCTGCGACGGCACGGTCTACACCAAGCCCGTCCCGAACGAGAACGCCGTGCACTCCCTGGAGCACGGCGCGGTCTGGGTGACGTACAACGACAAGGCCGCCGACGCCGACATCAAGACGCTCGGCGACAAGGTCTCCCGGACCCCGTACACCCTGATGAGCCCGAACGACGACCAGTCCGAGCCCATCATGCTGTCGGCCTGGGGCCGCCAGCTCAGCGTGGACAAGGCGTCCGACCCGAGGGTGGAGCAGTTCTTCACCAAGTACGTCCAGGGTGCGCAGACCCCCGAGCCGGGCGCCGCCTGCAGCGGGGGCCTGACCGGGGCATGAAGATGAGCCGCCCTGCCGCGTGATCACGTGACCGGGCGTGCCGGGACGGGCCGGGCCAGTCGCACGGGGACGTGCGCGCGGGCCGGCCCGTTCGCAGTGCTCGGCACCGTGCTCGCGACCTTCGGTCACCAAAAGCGCCGGGCCGACCGGCGGTCATAGGCGCGCCCCCGCCTACGAACCGGCCGTGGGCCCCGCGCCCCGCAGTTCCCGAACGGTCCCGCCGATCTTGTCCCGGAACCCCTCCAGCATCTCCGGCTTCGCACTGACGATCCAGCGCTCGCCGACCAGGTACTTGCCGCCGTAGACCGCGGCGGAGTCCAGCCAGGCCTGGGTGTACTTCTCCTCGGGGAAGGTGGTGATGAGGTAGTCGACCTCCTTCGTGTGGCACACCCCCTGGCGCAACTCCTCCGCCTCGATGCGGATCTTGGGCTTGCACCCGGTCAGTGAGGCGATCACCTCGACCTTCGCCGGCGCCTCGACACCGGCCGCCGGAGCGGCCGACATCTCCGACGGCTTCATGTCCGCCGACGCGTCACCCTCACTGCCACTGCACGCGGCGACCAGAGGAAGAAGGGCCAGGCTCACGACCGACGCGGCGGCGCGCAACAGACGGGCGGCAGGCGGTCCGTGCCCGGTACTCCCTCGCGCGGGCCGCCGTGACTCCTCGGGTAGGTGTGGCACGAACCTCTCCGTCTCCGTACTGCTCCCGCCGCGGCAGCGGCCAGGCCTACGACGAGAGGTACGGGTGTCCGCCGGTGGCTGTTCACCGGAGGAAACAGTTCGCGAGCACCGAGCAGCAGGGGTGCGGGCGCCTCGACGACCGTAGGGCCAGCACCCTGCCGCGCCGCCTTACGCAGCAGCCCCGGCCTCCGGCCATGCCGCCACACCCGGTACCCGTCCGGGCTCTGACTTGGCTGTATTGACCTGGTGCCACCGCTGATCGGTGCCACAGAACAGCAGCCGACAGGTACGTCCGTACCGTGTTTCACCATCCGTGGGTGAGCACGTCGTCGAGGGCGTCGGCGAAGACGTCGGCGCTCGTCGTGGTCAGGCACAGCGGCGGCTTGATCTTCAGGACGCACATCCGGTCCGAAGTCGGCTGCATCAGCACGCCCAGCTCTCGTAGCCGTTCGCAGATGGCGGCTGTCTCCTCGGTCGCCGGCTCCCGTGTCTCGCGGTCCCTGACGAACTCGACGCCCAGATACAGGCCACTGCCGTGGACGGCGCCGATCAGCGGGTGCTTGTCGGCGAGTCGCAGCAGCCGCGTTCGCAGGTGTGCGCCGACCGTGCGGGCGTTCTCCTGGAGACCCTCGTCGCGGAGCACGTCGAGCACGGTCAGTCCGACCACCGAACTGACCGGGCTGCCGCCGGCCGATGAGAAGAAGTAGCCCTGCGAACGGTAAGCGTCGGCGATCTCGCGTCGGGTGATCACCGCCCCCAGGGGGTGGCCGTTACCCATCGCCTTGGCGACAGCGACGATGTCCGGTTCGACGCCCTGCTGCTCGAAGCCCCAGAAGTAGGAGCCCAGCCGCCCGTAACCGACCTGCACCTCGTCTGCGATGCAGAGACCGCCGGATTCCCGGGTGGCGGCGTAGACCTGCTCAAGGTAACCATCGGGCAGAGCCATTCCGCCGGCGTTGCCGTAGTAGGGCTCACATACGAACGCCGCTGGAGGACGTCCGGACCTGACCAGGTCGGCGATCACGGCCGCGGCCTCGGGGCCGTAGAGGTGCGCATCAGGGCCGCGGTGCGGGCCGCGGTAGCTGTTCGGTGTGGGGACTGTGTGCACCCACGCGGGGCGCGTGGCCAAGGCGTTCGGGTTGTCGGCCGTCGAGGTGGAGATGGCGTCACCGGCGTAGGTCCAGCCGTGGTACGCCTCCTCCACCGCGACGACATCGCGCCTCCCGGTAGCGGCCCAGGCCAGCCGCAGTGCCAGATCCACGGCCTCGGAGCCGCTGTTGACGAGGAAGACGGTGTCGAGTCCGTCCGGCAGGAGCGCGCTCAGCCGCTCCGACAGCTCCACCACCGAGGCGTAGTGGAAACGGGAGTTGGTGTTGAGCCGCTGCCACTGCCCGTGCACTGCTTCAACCAGTCGCGGGTGACCGTGGCCCAGGACGGTCACGTTGTTGAGCATGTCCAGGTAGCCGCGGCCGCGGGTGTCCACCAGGTGGTGCTGCCAGCCTCGCTCGATCTGCGGAGGGGTTTCGAAGTAGTGCTCCTGCACGGTGGCGAAAGACTTCACTCGGCGCTCCAGCAGAACGCTCTCCGGCTCGGGGGGCGTGTCCGCCACGGGGCGGTCCACTGAGGGGAGGATCAGGCCGGTGGGATCAGGGCACATCGTCAGCCAGCCCGCGTCCAGCCCTGGTGGGGTGAAGCGTGGTGCAATTCCCGCGCCCAGCCGGGACAGTTGCACATCCAACCGATAACAGCTGCCCTGTGCGGCGACAGTGCCCAACTGCTGACCGGATACGGCCTCTCCCGCGTCGATGACCGCGACAGCCGGGTCGATGCCGTCGAGCACCAGGTGCAGCTCTCCGGCGGTCAGGGTCACTCCGTGCTCGGCGTGCCGCGTGACCGTGCCGACCCACGGCGCGTGGACCGCCAGCGGGCTGGTGAGGTGCACCTCCACGCCGAGCGCGAGCGTGGCGCTCTGCTCTGTGTTGTCGACCCGTGTGCGGGTGAGACGGCACTCTCCGTGCCGGGTCAGCACTGCCGTGCCGCCCGAGGCGAGTGCCCGTGCGACCACAGCGGACTCGGCGTCGGGGTCGAGCCAGCCGCCGCCGTGCAGCGCGTCGCTGGTGACGGACAGGTCGAGCACCGTTGCTTCGGAGGGAAGTTCGGGGAGAAGAGAGTGGCCTGAGGTCGGCGGATCGCTGTGCGGGGCGGGTTCGCCGATCACCTGCCGGAAGTGGGCCGCCATCACCTCGGCCGGTACCGAGGCACCGGCCTCGAACATGGCCCACTCACGGTCAAGGGCCGCCGTAGCGTAGCCGTTGCCGGGGTCCTGCAGTGCGGCGTGCTGCCCGCATACCACCAGCACGCAGCCGCGCAGCACGATCAGGGGCCACAGCACGTCCAGCTCGTCTCCCACGAGCGGCCGTACGGCGTGGAACGCGCGGACCGCGGGCAGCACCGAAGCCGGTGTGGCCCCGTGATGATGCAGGACGGATGTGCAGGCGACCGCCAGCTCGGCCACGGCCCAGCTGTGCGTGAGATCTCCGAAGTCGATCAGCCCGACCGGCATGGGGCGGCCGTCCAGGTCCGTCCGGCACACCACGTTGTTGTCGGTCACATCACCGTGAATGACCTGTATGGGCAGCCGCGCAGCGCGCCGTTCCACCTGTTGGTGTGCCGCGCGGGCAGCCCGCAGCACCCGCTCGGCCCTTCGCTGGTCGACCATGTGCGGGGCCAGGGCCTCGACGACTTCGAGGGCGTTGCGCAGATCCCACAGCATCGGCCTTTCCGGAATCGGCACGTCGAGGCCTTCCAGGGCCGCGGTGATGCGTCCGGCCAGCTCTCCCAGCCGCGCCACCACCCGCGGAGCCAGATAGCGGCTGTCCATGATGGGTTCACCGGGAACATAGTCGAGCAACTGGCAGTCGTAGTCTTGGCCGTCCACAGAGACGGTCTGGATGTGCTCCCCGTCGGCTCCAACCCGGGCCCGCGGTAGCCGCAGCTCCGGCAGCGCCCGGGCGAGGCGCTCTGTGGCCTCGGACTGCGCCCTCAGTACCGCGCGGTCGATGACCGGGTTGAAGACCTTGAAGACGTACCCGTGCTCATCCAGCCCGGTGCGCACCCGGAAGTTGCGGTCGTGGTTGCTGCCCAGATCCTCGAGTGTTCCCTCGATGCCGAATCGCTCCGTGAGGAGGGCCGCGGCCCGCTCCTCCTCGATTGCGACCATCGGCGCCACCAGCCACTCGGCAGGGGAGATGCCCATCGAATTCTCCGTTCGTCAGTTGGTTGACCCGCGACAGCCCGGTCACGCGCCGGGGTGCTCCTGGCCCTCGGCGAGGCCGCGGCGGTCGATCTCCTGGTGCCCATCGGAGTTCGACGGCGGCAGAGTCGAGCGGGTCGGCGCGCTCGACGAGGTGGAGGTCGGCCCGGGTGGACGGTCCCCGACTGTGTGGCGGGCTATCGTGCCCGAAGATCGTGCGGTGCCAGTCCTTGCGGCCAGGCGGTGTTCGAACATGACGTGCTTGATCTGCGGGCGGCCGTGCCATGCCCAGCAAAAGGTGTGCGGCGGTTGCCGAACTCGACAGTGGCCTCAGGCCGACACGAGCCGCTCGCGTACTGAGGGCGGGGAAACGGTGAGCAGGGCGCTGTTCAGCCGACGTTCCAGAAGAACCGGTGCGTGTGAATCCCGAAGTAGGGGAAGCTCTCCACCTTTGTCACGCCCTCGATGGGACGCACGACGTCGTTGACGAAGTCCAGCAGGTCACGCGGATGCCTGCAGACGGCCTCAGCGAACAAGTCGAAGGTGCCAGCGGTCAAGACGGCGTAGACGACCTCGTCGTGGCGTGAGAGTTCGTCGGCCACCGCTCGCGGATCGCCGTCGACGCGGAGCCCGAGCAGGGCCATGGCCTGCCCGCCCATCGCTATCGGGTCAGTGACGCCGACGACCTGCACCGCCTTGGTGTCGATCAGCCGCTGCAGCCGCTGCCGAGCGGCCGACGCCGACAGGCCGACCTTCGGGCCGAGATCGGCGTAGGGGATGCGGCCGTCGGTCTGCAGTTCGCGCAGGATGGCCCGATCGATATCGTCCATGAGATCACCTCCCAAGTGCGTGAACAGATAAGCATACGATCGATTCACGCGCAATACGCGTGAGGCGCCGTCGATTTCATCGCTCGCAAGCTCGAATCAATCGTCCACATCTTGGAAACCACGTGGCACCGGACATGGAACCTGCCTCGCCCGCAGTCCTGCCGAAGCCCCGACCAGAAGGCGCGTGGAAAGGGAGCCCGGGCATGTCACCGGGTCACGGGGTCACCGGGGCACCGGGTCCGGTGAGACGGTGCGACCGCATCTCGGCGAAAAACGATTGAGATGGCAACCTTTCCGCTCTGAGTGGCCACTCAGGGGCGTACCGACGAGGGCGAGCCGTGGTCAGCGGCGCTACGCCTTCTGTGTCAACACCCGATCGGAGCCCCACGTGTCACAAGACGACCCGAGATCCGCCGAGCAGCCGATGCCTCGGGGTCGCACGCCCGGCCGTAGCCGGATGCTCCGGCATTTTGTCGCGGGGGCGGTGGCGGTGCTCGCCGCCTCGGCCGGTGTCGGCGCCCTGGCGCCCAGCGCGGGCGCCGCGCCGACCGTCGGCATCCGTGTGGATGCCGGTACCTCCTTGGGCACGGTGCCCAGCAGTGGTATCGGCCTCAACACGGGCTTCGGCGACGAGCACATGGGGACCGCCAAGGTGTCATCGCTGATGAAGGCCGCGGGAGTTCGGCAGCTGCGCTATCCCGGCGGCTCAGGCGCGGACGAATACCACTGGAAGACCCACACCTCCGGCGACGGCAAGGGCTGGATCCCCTCCAACACCGACTTCGACCACTTCATGGCCACCGCGAAGAGGGTCGGCGCCCAGCCGATCCTGACCGCGAACTACGGTTCCGGCACCCCCCAGGAGGCCGCCGACTGGGTCAAGTACGCCAACGTCGACAAGGGTTACGGCGTGAAGTACTGGGAGATCGGCAACGAGGTCTACGGCAACGGGTACTACGGCGACGGCAAGGGCTGGGAAAGAGACGATCACGCCGACAAGAGCCCGAGGGAGTACGGGAAGAATCTGGTCGCCTACTCGAAGGCGATGAAGGCCGTGGACCCGACGGTGAAGATCGGAGCGGTGCTCACCACCCCCGGCGGCTGGCCGGACAAGGAGAAGGCTCCCGGTGACACCGCCGACTGGAACAACACGGTGCTCTCCATCGCGGGAAGCTCGATCGACTTCGTCATCGTCCACTGGTATCCGGGCGGCACCACCACGTCCGACCTGCTGAACACCCCCTCCCGGATCGCCGCCACCACGTCCGAGCTGCGCTCGCTGATCGCCAAGTACACGGGCTCGCGCGCCGCTTCGGTGGAGATCGCGGTCACCGAGACCGACGGCGTCGGCTCGCCCGCCTTGACCAGCCAGGCCGCGGCCCTGTTCGCGCCGGACACCTACATGACCTGGTTCGAGCAGGGTGCCACCCACGTGGACTGGTGGAACCTGCACAACGGCACGGACCAAGCACCCACCACCGTCCACGGCCAGACCGACTACCAGGACGGGGGCATTCTCTCCGCTGGAACCTGCGCCGGGGGGAAGTGCGAACCGCCGCGCGACACGCCCTTCCCCACCTACTGGGGCATCCGCTCGCTGACCGCACTGGCGCAGCCTGGCGACACCATGGTCAAGTCGTCCTCGCGCAACTCGTCGGTTGCTGTGCACGCGGTGCGGAGCAGCAACGGCGGTCTGAACGTCATGCTGATCAACAAGAGCCCGCAGAACGCGGCGCAGGTGTCGCTCTCGTACGCCGGATTCACCCCGGCCGCAGGGGCGGTCACGACCGTTTCGTATGCCAAGGGACACACCGCCCTGACGACGGCGAAGCGGGGCACGGCGGTCGCACAGAAGCTGCCGCCGTACTCGATCACGACTCTTCAGCTGAAGCCCGCGTCGGGGACCGCCGGCGCTGACAAGCCGACGCCCGCCCCCACGCCGACCGTCCCCACGCCGGTTGTCTCCGCCTCCGGTACGACCGGCACCCGTGCGCAGGGGGAGATCGGCGCACCCGTCGGCCAGCCGACCCCGAGCAGCACGTCCGGCGACCTGGCTTCCACCGGGGTGAGCAACGCCGGCACGTACAGCGCCCTCGGTGGCCTGCTGGTCATCGCTGCCGGCGGCGTGCTGGTGCTTCGCGGACGTCGCCGCAGGGGTTTGCACGGGAAGTGAGACCGCGTGAGTGACTGACGGCCCGGCAGCAACACCACCGACCCGTGGCGTGCGCGCCGGGCCGTCGGCCTCCGCGCCGGCGTCGGCGGTCAGGAAACAAGAAAGGCCCGGGTCGTTGACCTGGAGCTGGCCTGCCTCGGCACCGGTCCCGACCCGTGGGGCGGCCCACGGGCCGCGTTGCGGGCCACCGTGGAACTGCCGCGCGAGGACTTCGCGATGAACTACAACCAGGTCGTCCAGGTCGGCATGGCCGCCATCGGCACCACGCTCCGCGTCGGAAACGACCTCCAGGCCGCTCAGGGCGAACAGCTTCCGCCGCTCGCCTGACGGCGGAGACGGCTCGGCCCTCTGCCTCACTCGGGAAGCAGGGGCCGAGGCGTCTGTGGCCGTGCCTCCTGGTGGCTGAGCAGGACGTCGACACCGTCCTGGCTGCCGTACAGCGTGATATCGGGAGGAGTCCGGCGGCTGCGGCGGGCCGGTCGACGTCAAGCCGCGCGGCATCGCCTCCCGCGGTACCGGCGGCCGCGCCGCCACTCGGAACCGGTCCGGCCACGCCGCGTCGCGACCGGGCCGCTACCCCGATATCCGGGCACGCAAGGCCTGGATGAACCAGTCGAGTACCGGTGCCAGGTTTTCCGGCGGCGACCAGCCGTTGATCACTGCGAGCAGCTGAAGATACCGCTCCCGGTCAAGGTTGTTCGCGGCCCTTGCCGCCGGTCTCGCCGACCGGCGGCAAGGGCCACAGCGTCGACCTGCGCGAGCCCACCCGGCGGTTCGCCGGGCCGACAGTCCCGGGGTCCGCGTACCCGCACATCACAGCAACCTGACGGAGTCCTACCAGGGCCTGTTCTGAGTTGAGGTCACATGGCGGGGCGGAGGCTGCGGACTCAGGGGATCGCCCTTCGTAGGTGGAGACCGGCGAGGTAGGTCTCGGAGCTCTTGTCGTTCCGCGTGGCCAGGCCCCGCCACTTTCAAGGCCTTCCCAGGGGCAGGCGAGGCAGGCGCCGCGGTGCATCCATCTGGTGTCAGTGACGATTTTGACGATGGACGTTGCCGTGTGGTGGCAGCTGGGTTCTGGAGGGGTTCCGAACTGGGTGGTGAACCCTGGGTCCGCGTATCCGGTGGATCAGGTCTGGCGGAGGACTTCTCTGTCCACGTTCCGGAGGGTGGCGGAGTGGCGCTGGCGGGCGATAGCTCCGGTGTCGTTACTCATGGCGCTCCAGAGGAGAGCGGTTGACCGATCTGGGCCGGTCAGGCGGGGAGTTGCGGCAGCGTGCCGTTGAGCAGGGCGATACCGAGGCCGGTCACCGAGTGCAGAGTGGCGCTGTGGTGGCGCTGGCTGGAGGTAAGGCAGGCTTCGCGCAGCGCAGTGAGATGGCGACTGGTGTTGGAGGGGGTCAGGCCGGTACGGCGGGCCAGCTCCGTGGTGCTGCCGGTGCCCTCGGCCACCGCCTGCAGCAAGCTGGTCCGTGCCGTCCCCAGGATGGCGATGAGCGGCCTGTGACCGTTGTCGACGGTGCCGGGGGAGGCCCAGTCGGGTTGGTGCTCGATGGGGTAGACGAGGACCGGATCATAGAAGGGGTCGACGAGGGCGGTGGGTGTGTACCGGCAGAAGAACGACGGCTGCAGCAACAGCCCACGACCCTCCAGGTGCATGTCCTGATCGACGGGATAGTCGAGCTCCAGGACCGGATAGCTCCAGCGAGCCGACGTATGCAGGGTGTTGAAGACCGCATCCCAGCCGGCCGCGACAAGTGTACGGGTGCGCAACTGCAGATCCTTGCCGACCTGGGTGCGTATCCGCTCCCAGTACGGCGCGAGGCAGGCGGTGAAATAGCTGTCGGCGACGTCCCCGATCATGTCGAGGAGGTGAGCCTCGCCGTCGGCCAGATCCCCCGCCCAACGCGGCAGATGCCGCTGGGGGTTTAACCGGGTGTACGTCTCCAGGTCACCCAGCAGGCGGGAGCGCGGCGTCGCGCGCAGGGCCTGGGTCTGCTCGGGTAGACCCGCGCCGGTCCGCGGTGTGAGGAAGTCGCAGCTGTAGCCGACCGCCGGCGCCAGGGCCGAGAGCACGCGAGTCGCAGCCGGGACGTGGGGCACGACTTGGTGTCGCCATGCCCCGAAGAGCACGGAGGCGTCACGGCGTTGGAGACGGTGGAGGCTGATACACAGCTCCCACATCGGGTCTGGGCCCTCGGCTAATCGCGTGTGGGCCAGATCCTCCGAGGCGAAATGGATCCTCAGCATTCCGTTTCCCTCCTGACCTCTTCTTTTACGGTCAAGACCCGTGGTTGGCGTTTGCCGTGACCGGCTCGGACCAGGGATATTGCGTTCAGCCGCATACTTCTACCAGCATTCCGGGGAGTGGCTGCATTCTCTTTTCGGACAGGAAAGGATGCACAGCTCCAAGCATCCGCAAAAGAAGAGAGGACAGCCATGCGAAAGATGCTGGCCGCAGCCGCAGGATCCACGCTATTGGTGCTCGGCGGTCTCACCGCAGCGCCCGCCACGGCGAACTCCGACGAAAGGGTGGAGCCGCTCCTCACCTGTGCGGCCGGAGATACGTGCTTCTGGGTGAACAGCAACTACGGCGGTGCCCGGGGCCGCGTCGCGGGCGATAACCCCAACTTCACGGCCTTCGCGCAGAGTCAGTGCCGCGGTGGCACCTGGAATGACTGCATCAGTTCCATCGCCAACCGCGGCAGGGAGTGCACGGTCTACTACTGGACGGACGCCGGTTACAACGGCCGCTATCACAGCCTCGGCAGGAACGACCAGGTTCCTGACTTCGGGGCGGCGCCGCCCGTCGGCTACAACGACCCGGCGTTCAACGACACGATCAGCTCCAACCACTGGTGCTCGCCGAGGTGATGAGGCGACCCTCAAGGGTCCTGTGGCTCACCGTGGCCGCCCTTGCCGCCGCGTCCGGCTGCGCCGACGCTCAGCCGGACACGGCGGCAACGCCGCTGCCGAAGCCGCCTGCGTTCAGCGGGCGGCTGAGCCCCGAGGCCCTCGACATGGTGACCAGGTCAGGGAGTTGGCCACGAGCGCAGCAGACCCTGGATACGGCGGTCAACAAGCTCGTCCACCGGTGCATGAAGGACAAGGGCTTCGCCTACCCCGCAAAGCGGGCCCCGCTGCCGACGTCGCTCGACGACACCGCCGCAGTCGTGGACCTCCCCGGCCGCAGAAGCCACGGCTATGCCATCGCCACCACGCCCCAGCAGTCAGGGCCGCCACCGGCCCCGTACTACACCGACCTGACGCCGGACCGGAAACGCCTCTTCGACCTGGCCTTCTCCGGCCCCTCGGATTCTGGCGACGACGTCTCGACGGGCACCGGGACCGTACGAGTACGGCGGCAGGGCTGCGACGCCGAAGCCCGCCGCGACCTGACCGGCGACGTCACGGTGTGGGCCCGCATGTACTACGCCCCCGAAGCTCTCAACGGCCGCCTCGACGCCAAGGTACCCAGGGCTCGGGAATTCACAACCGCAATGTCTGCCTGGCGTTTGTGCATGGCGGCACGCGGATACGCGTACCGGACTCCAGAGGAGGCACGCGACTCACTGAATCGCCGCCTCCTGGAAAACAACCGCCGAAATGAGTCGTCGAAGGGAGAATTCCGGAAACGCGAGAAAGCGGTCGCCGTGGCTGATGGAGAATGCGCCATCGAGGCCGATGTCCCCGGAACAGCTGTGCGGGTTCGACGTGCACTCATTGCCACTCTTCCGAAGATGGATCAAGCATTTCTGGCCGAATTGGCGAGTTACCAGAGCGAAGCACTGAAACGGGCGGAGGCGATCCTCCGCCGGTGACCCAGGCAGGGCTCCGTCAAGTTCCGTGCCTGCGTGGAGGGTTGACGATCAGGCCGGTAGGGGCGGATAGCGGAGCAGGCACGGGGGTTCGTGATCATTGTGGTGTCGAAGCCAGATGATCACGAGGACGTCCCGTGCCTGCTGTTGCATCTGCCCTATCCCTGCCGCGCTGGAGAAGCTGGGGCCGCCGGATGCGGACCGGATCGCTGACCTGGTCCCCTACCTCGAATCGGTTCCGGATCCGCGCTCACGCCGGGGCCGGTGGTACTCGCTGACGGCGATCTTGCTGATGTGTCGCTCGACGCAGGCCCGGCACTCGGAGCCCGTGTCGACCATGACACCGTCCTCACACGACGGGTCGGGGCAGTACGGCGTCGGGGGGGATCAACGCCATCACCGCGCCGATGGGGTTACGGATCAGGCCGTCGTAGAAGGCGGGTTCGAAGCCCCAGCCCACCCACCTGCGGCCGATCCGTCGGGCGATCTGCGCGGGGGTGCGGGAGTCGAGGGCGGCGAGCACCGTGCGGTAGTTGCTGCCCGGGATCCGCTGGCCGGGCAGTTGGGCGAGCAGCGGGCGGGGAAGCGCGGCCTCAACGACGCGCAGAGCCGCCCTCTGCTCACTGGTCAGGCGCAGCTCCCGGCTTCGCCGACAGCGCTGCCCAGAGCCCGGAGCCGGGCTCAGACGACCAGGGCAAGGGAGAGGGCAAGGCGGACGCGCGAGGCGGCGGCCCGCTCCAGACCAGCAGGTTCAAGGTCGTCGCCTCCGGCGCGGGGGAACCGCCGGAGGCGCCGCCGAGCAGCGAGGCGGATCCTCTCGGCCAGGGCACGGAGACATCGGGCTCACCGCGGGCGTCCGACAAGCCTGCGCCACCTGCGCACTCTCCGGAGGCCCCCAACGCGAGCCCTCCTGAGAACGAGACCCCTCCTGAGACGACGCCAAGGCCAACGCCGAGCAATCCGGGGCCGGGGATGCCTGCCGAGCTCACGGTCGGGAAGGTTCAGCGCGCGGAGACCGACAAGCGGTGGTGCGAGGACGTGACCGTGGAGTTCCTCACTGGAAGACGATCGAGCAGACCCGCGAACTGCCCACGCCCATCCCGGCCGGAGGGAGGGTCGACCGCACGTGGACGCTGTGTGTGGACTCCTGGCGGGTGCCGGCGGGCTGGCACATCGAGACCCGGGACGTCGCTGCCGCACTCAACTAGTGCCGCGTCAGGCAACGTTTGCGAGGTTCGTCGTTGGCCCTGAGCCGACGGCAGGTGACGTGGCACCGTGCATCGAAGTCGAGCGTTATGGGCGCCGTCCCGTTGTGAACCTAAGTGCCCCGAGCGCCGAATCGGTCGCGCGCTCGGTCTGCGGTCTGGTTCGCATCACGACGGTGTTGAGTAGGTGGGATCGGGCGCCGATGAGAAATGGCGCCGACAGTCGTCTGAGTACGGTCCGGTGAAAACGCGCTGCGCGCATCAAGGGAGAGCAACGAGATGAGACCACTTCGATACTCGATCAACGTCACGCTCGACGGCTGCTGCCATCACGAGGCAGGGCTCCCCCCGGACGAGGAGTCGATGCGCTACTGGACCGCTGAGATGGAGCGAGCCGATGCCCTGCTGTTCGGCCGGGTGACCTACGAGATGATGGAGTCGGCGTGGCGGAAGCCGACCACGGGCACGTGGCCTGACTGGATGGATGAGTGGCAGATCCCGTTCGCCGAGACCATCGACCGGGCGAAGAAGTACGTCGTGTCGAGCACGCTGAGCGGGGTCGATTGGAATGCCGACCTGGTGCGAGGCGACTTGGGGCAAGCGGTTCAGCGGCTCAAGCAGGAGTCAGGCGAGGGCCTGTGGGTGGGTGGCGTGACGCTCCCCCTGGCGTTGGCAGATCTGGGACTGATCGACGAGTACGAGTTCCTTGTGCAGCCGGTCCTTGCCGGACACGGGCCGACGTTGCTCGCCGGTCTGCGCGAGCGCATCCAGCTCGAGCCCGTGGACCGCCATGAGTTCCGGTCGGGGGCGGTCGCCCAGCGATACCGGCCCACGCGAGTTACGGCTTGACGTGATTTGTCGTTGCCCCGCGCTGGCCGTGCCCCCGAACGCGCGGACATATCGACGGGGGACATCGCCCCGAGGTGCCGGTAGCGGACAGGGCAAACGTTGCCTGACGTGGCACCAGCAACGCGTGCGTGCCCGTCAGCGAGCCACGAGCGCTCGCTGACGAGGAGAGCGCCCACATCATGCAGAAACGACTGGGCGTGGCCGTGAGGGCCGCCGAGGTTGCGCGCGAAGGGGGCCGGTTTCCCGGCCCCCTTCAGCGGGTCGAGCCGTCAGAGTAGGGTGATTTCACTTCGGGCGAGCATCGAGCGAGCTAGCGATCTTGAGGGACGAAGAAAGGCCCCCGAACGAGCGGGAGCCTTCACGTACGACCAGGTCACATCGTTTCTGCACCGGGACCGCTTGGTGGGGCGGGTGGGACTCGAACCCACGGCCGACGGATTATGAGTCCGCTGCTCTAACCGGCTGAGCTACCGCCCCATAGCGGCGTGTCGCGCACATTTGTACGCGCCGTCTGCCGCAGCATAGCCGCTCATACGATCTCCTGCCTCGGATGGTCGACTTCGCACGCCCATGAGGACTTCGGCCTGCCCTGGGCGGTTCCACCAGGCATGAAAAAGGACCCCAACGGGGTCCTCATCAGGTGCTCTCCCGACTGGACTCGAACCAGTAACCTGCCGGTTAACAGCCGGCTGCTCTGCCAATTGAGCTACGGAAGATCGAAGCTCCCCCGACTGGACTCGAACCAGTAACCTGCCGGTTAACAGCCGGCTGCTCTGCCAATTGAGCTACGGAGGATCGCCTCGTTGCATCGAACGTACCTCCCTGGGTATTCGCCAGGGGGCGCGCGCTCGCTGCGACACATACATTAGCGCAAGCAGGGGGGTGCTCCGCCAATCGGTTCCCCCCGGCGCGACGCCGACACCAGGGACTCGACAAGGAAGGGTGGCCGCCATGCGCTACCGGCTCACGTTCGTCGCCGGACTCGCTCTGGGTTACGTGCTGGGCACGCGGGCCGGACGCGAGCGCTACGAGCAGCTGAAGAAGTCCGCCCAGCAGATCTCCCAGAACCCCGCCGTCCGCAACACCGCCGAATCAGCCGCCCAACAGGGCCGCCAGTTCGCCGGCAAGGCCTACCACACGGTCACCGAGAAGGTCCACGTCCCCGACTCGGTAGCCGAAAGGGTCCGCGCCCTGCGCGACCGCAACACCAACGGCGCAGTAGAGGACGACTGGGGCACCAGCAACACATAACATTGCCTCTTCGATGCCGGGCGCGCCGACGTCCCAAGGGGCGCGGGGAACTGCGCGACCAGCCACAACGCACCCGCACTCAACAGACCACACGCACCCCTACGGTCTCCCCGGCCCAACCACAGCGGCGCGTGCGGCAGAATTTTGTGTCATGGGGATAGTCGCCGGGCTGGACAGTGCGCCCGATTTCACTCGCATCGTCGTCTGCGACGCGGACACCGGAGCCGTGCTCCGGCAGGGGTACGCCCCGCATCCGGTCGAAGGCGCCGAAGGCGGCTCGCGACCGTCCGACGTCGACCCGCAGGCCTGGCTGCTGTCCCTCGGTGAGGCGGCCGGGGGCGGTCTCCTCGAAGGCGTGCAGGCCATCGGTGTGTCGGCGCAGCAGAACGCGCTGGTGCCGCTGGACCCGCAGGGCAACACCGTGCGGCCGGCGATGGTCGGCGGTGACAAGCGGGCGCAGGTCGCGGCGGCCGATCTGATCGACGCGCTCGGCGGGCGTGAGGCGTGGGCGCAGGCGGTGGGGTGTGTGCCGCAGGCCGCTCAGCCCGTGACCAAGCTGCGGTGGCTGGCGAAGACCGAGCCCGAGAACGCCGTACGAACCGCGGTGCTGATGCAGGCGCACGACTGGCTGGTGTGGCAGTTGCTGGGGCGGCCCGTGCGCAGGACCACCGATCGCGGCGGGGCTTCCGGTACCGGGTACTGGTCCGCGGCGACCGGCGCCTACCGGGGTGATCTCGTCGAGCTGGCGCTCGGGCATCAGGCGATGCTGCCCGAGGTGATCGGACCGTCCGACGCGGCCGGTACGACGCCGGAGGGGCTGCTGATCTCCGCCGGGACCGGCGAGACGATGGCCGCCGCTTTCGGGCTCGGGATCGGGCTCGGGGATGCCGTCGTGTCGCTGGGAGCTTCGGGGTCGGTGATGGCCGTGCATCCCGAGGCGCTCGTCGACCAGACCGGGATGATCACCTCGCTGGCCGACGCGACCGGCATGCACCTGCCGGTCGTCACGACGCTCAATGCCGTACGGACCCTGCGCGGGACCGCCGAACTGCTCGGGCTGCCCGACCTGGAGAGCCTGTCCGACCTGGCGATGAAGTCGACGCCGGGCGCCCATGGACTCGTGCTCCTCCCCTATTTGGAGGGTGAGCGGACGCCGAGTCTGCCGCACACCGCGGGGACGCTCGCAGGGCTGAGACGGGAGTCGATGAAGGCGGAGCATCTGGCGCGGGCGGCGTTCGAGGGGATGCTGTGCGGGCTGGCGGATGCGCTGGATGTGCTGCGGGGGCGGGGGGTCGAGGTGCGGCGGGTGTTCCTGCTCGGGGCCGCTGCCGAGCTGCCCGCCGTACAGGCCGCGGCGCCTGCGCTGTTCGGGGCGCAGGTCGTCGTACCGCAGCCCGCGGACTACGGGGCGATCGGTGCCGCCCGGCAGGCGGCGTGGGCGCTCGGCACCTCGCAGGGCACCCTCGACCCACGCACCCCGCCGGCCTGGCAGGGACCGGCCGCGCAGATCCTGGAGCCCGGCGAGGAACTGGCGGTGGGACAGGCGGTGCGGCAGCAGTTCGTGTCGGTGCGGGAGCAGACCCATCCCGGGGCGTTCCGGATGTGAGTGCGGCCTTGCGGAACGTAAGAGACCGGTAGGAGTCGGCTCGAATCCGTACCCATAAGGCCGTACGAAGCACTGCTGACGGCTTAATCGGTTGAGGTAACGCGGGTGGAGTGTTCGACGATAGGGGCCAGGGGCAACCACCGCCCCCACCGCCGACTCCGAGAGACGTAGCGTGCTCATACGACTTCTGCGGACCTATCTCAGGCCCTACCAGAAACCCATCGCTCTGCTGGTGCTGCTGCAGTTCCTGCAGACCTGCGCCACCCTCTACCTGCCCACGCTCAACGCGGACATCATCGACAACGGTGTCGTGAACGGAGACACCGGCTACATCCTTTCCTACGGCGCCCTGATGATCGGCATCTCGCTGGTGCAGGTCGTCTGCAACATCGGTGCCGTGTACTACGGCGCCCGTACGGCGGCGGCGCTCGGCCGCGACATCCGGGGCGCCGTCTTCGACCGGGTGCAGTCCTTCTCCGCCCGTGAGGTCGGTCACTTCGGGGCGCCCACGCTGATCACGCGTACGACCAATGACGTCCAGCAGGTGCAGATGCTGGCGCTGATGACCTTCACGCTGCTGGTGTCGGCGCCGATCATGTGCGTGGGCGGCATCGTGCTGGCGCTCGGGCTCGATGTGCCGCTGTCCGGGGTGCTGGTCGCGGTGGTGCCGGTGCTGGGCATCTGCGTGACGTTGATCGTGCGGCGGCTGCGGCCGCTGTTCCGGACGATGCAGGAGCGGCTGGACACCGTGAACCGGGTGCTGCGCGAGCAGATCACCGGCAACCGGGTGATCCGCGCCTTCGTCCGCGACGAGTACGAGCAGCAGCGCTTCCGGCACGCGAACGCCGAGCTCACCGAAATGTCCCTGGCCACCGGCAAGCTGCTGGCGCTGATGTTCCCGATGGTGATGACGGTGGTGAACCTGTCGTCGATCGCGGTGGTGTGGTTCGGCGCGCATCGCATCGACAGCGGCCGGATGGAGATCGGCGATCTGACGGCGTTCCTCGCCTATCTGATGCAGATCGTGATGTCCGTGATGATGGCCACCTTCATGTTCATGATGGTGCCGCGCGCGGAGGTCTGCGCCGAGCGCATCGAGGAGGTGCTGGACACCTCCTCCAGTGTGGTTCCGCCGACCGCGCCCGTGGTCAAGCTGCTCCGGCACGGGCATCTGGAACTGCGCGGGGCCGGGTTCCGCTACCCGGGTGCCGAGGAGCCGGTGCTGAAGGCCGTCGACCTGGTGGCCCGGCCCGGTGAGACGACCGCCGTGATCGGCTCGACCGGCAGCGGCAAGTCCACGCTGCTGGGGCTGGTGCCGCGGCTGTTCGACGCGACCGACGGGGAGGTGCTCGTCGACGGCGTCGAGGTGGCCTCCCTCGATCCGAAGCTGCTGGCCAAGACGGTCGGGCTCGTCCCGCAGAAGCCGTATCTCTTCGCGGGCACCGTGGCGACCAATCTGCGGTACGGCAATCCGGACGCGACGGACGAGGAGCTGTGGCACGCGCTGGAGGTGGCGCAGGCCAAGGAGTTCGTGGAGGGGCTCGAAGGCGGGCTCGACGCACCGATCTCGCAGGGCGGCACGAACGTCTCCGGTGGTCAGCGGCAGCGGCTCGCGATCGCCCGGACGCTGGTCCAGCGGCCGGAGATCTATCTCTTCGACGACTCCTTCTCCGCGCTCGACTACGCGACCGACGCGGCGCTGCGTGCAGCGCTCGCCCGGGAGACCGCCGAGGCGACCGTCGTGATCGTCGCCCAGCGGGTGGCGACCATCCGGGACGCGGACCGGATCGTCGTACTCGACGAAGGGCGGGTGGTCGGGACGGGCCGGCACCACGAGCTGATGGCGGACAACGAGACCTATCGGGAGATCGTGCTCTCCCAGCTGACGGAAGCGGAGGCTGCCTGATGGCCGGGCCTATGGGGCGGATGATGGCCGGGACCGGCCCCGAGCACCGCTCGATGGACTTCAAGGGGTCGGGCAAACGGCTCGTCGCCCAGTTCAGACCGGAGCGGCTCACGATCTACGCGCTGCTGCTGTGCGTGGTGGTGAGCGTCGGCCTGTCGGTGGTCGGGCCGAAGATCCTCGGCCACGCGACCGACCTGGTCTTCGCGGGCATCGTCGGGCGGCAGTTCGAGGCCGGGTCCACCAAGGAGCAGGTGCTCCAGGCCATGCGGGAGCGGGGTGACGGCTCGGTCGCCGACATGCTCCGCAGCACGGACTTCACGCCGGGTCAGGGCGTCGACTTCGATGCGGTCGGCTCCGTACTGCTGCTCGCGCTGAGCGTGTTCGTGGTGGCGGGGCTGCTGATGCTGGTGGCGACGCGGCTGGTGAACCGTTCCGTGAACCGGACGATGTACCGGATGCGGGAGGACGTACAGACGAAGCTGTCGCGGCTGCCGCTGTCGTACTTCGACAAGCGGCAGCGCGGTGAGGTGCTGTCCCGTGCCACCAACGACATCGACAACATCGGGCAGACGTTGCAACAGTCGATGGGGCAGCTCATCAACTCCGTGCTCACCATCATCGGTGTGCTCGCGATGATGTTCTGGGTGTCGTGGATCCTGGCGCTGGTGGCGCTGGTGACCGTGCCGTTGTCGTTCGTCGTCGCCACCCGGGTCGGGAAGCGGTCGCAGCCGCACTTCGTGCAGCAGTGGCGGTCCACCGGGAAGCTCAACGCGCACGTCGAGGAGATGTACACCGGGCACGCGCTGGTGAAGGTCTTCGGGCGGCAGGACGAGTCGGCGCAGCAGTTCGCCGAGCAGAACGACGCGTTGTACGAGGCCGGGTTCCGGGCGCAGTTCAACAGCGGGATCATGCAGCCGCTGATGATGTTCGTGTCGAACATCAACTACGTGCTGGTCGCGGTGGTCGGTGGCCTGCGGGTCGCGTCCGGCTCGCTTTCCATCGGTGATGTGCAGGCCTTCATCCAGTACTCCCGGCAGTTCTCGATGCCGCTCACGCAGGTCGCGTCGATGGCGAACCTCGTGCAGTCCGGGGTCGCCTCCTCCGAGCGGATCTTCGAACTCCTCGACGCCGAGGAGCAGGAGGCCGATCCGATGCCGGGCGAGCGGCCCGAGGAGCTGCGCGGGCGGGTGGCGCTGGAGCATGTGTCCTTCCGGTACGACCCCGAGAAGCCGCTCATCGAGGACCTCTCCCTCAAGGTCGAGCCCGGGCACACGGTCGCGATCGTGGGCCCCACGGGTGCCGGCAAGACCACCCTCGTCAATCTGCTCATGCGGTTCTACGACGTCTCCGGCGGGCGGATCACCCTCGACGGCGTCGACATCGCGCGTATGTCCCGGGACGAACTGCGCGCCGGGATCGGCATGGTGCTCCAGGACACGTGGCTGTTCGGCGGGACCATCGCCGAGAACATCGCGTACGGGGCGTCCAGGGAGGTCACCCGGGGCGAGATCGAGGAGGCGGCTCGGGCGGCGCACGCGGACCGGTTCGTCCGGACGCTGCCCGACGGGTACGACACGGTGATCGACGACGAGGGCACGGGGGTCAGCGCGGGTGAGAAGCAGCTGATCACCATCGCGCGGGCGTTTCTGTCCGATCCGGTGATCCTGGTGCTGGACGAGGCGACGAGTTCTGTGGACACACGGACCGAGGTGTTGATTCAGAAGGCGATGGCGAAGCTGGCACATGGGCGTACGTCGTTCGTCATCGCGCATCGGCTGTCGACGATTCGGGATGCCGACACGATTCTGGTGATGGAGAACGGGGCGATCGTGGAACAGGGGGCGCACGGGGAGTTGTTGGCGGCCGACGGGGCTTATGCGCGGTTGTACAAGGCGCAGTTCGCGCAGGCGGTGGCTGAGGTGGACTGAGCGGGTTTCCCGGCGTCGGGGCTGGGGCGGGGGGCGTGGCGCAGCCCGGCGCTGACGGGGTGCCGCCTGCGCCCACCCGTGCCGCCCCAGGCGGCACGCATGCCCGCAGCTGCGCGAGCTGCAACGCCCAGGGGCGCGGGGAACTGCGCGACCGGCCCCCACCGGCCCGCAGTCGGCATCAGTCCAGATAGCCCCTTAGCTGATCCGCGAACGCGTGGTCGCGCAGCTTGTTCAACGTCTTCGACTCGATCTGGCGGATCCGCTCCCGCGTCACGCCGAAGATGCGGCCGATCTCCTCCAACGTGCGGGGGCGGCCGTCCGCCAGGCCGTAGCGGAGTTGGACGACCTTGCGTTCGCGTTCGCCGAGGGTGGAGAGGACGGCCTCCAGGTGCTCTCGGAGGAGGAGGAACGCCGCCGACTCCACCGGGCTCGCCGCGTCCCCGTCCTCTATCAGGTCGCCGAGCGCTACGTCGTCCTCCTCGCCCACGGGGGCGTGCAACGACACGGGTTCCTGGGCCAGGCGCAGGACCTCGCTGACGCGCTCGGGCGGGAGGTCGAGGTGGGCGGCGACCTCTTCGGGGGTGGGTTCGTAGCCGCGTTCCTGGAGCATGCGGCGCTGGACGCGGACGACGCGGTTGATCAACTCGACCACGTGGACCGGGACTCGGATCGTGCGGGCCTGGTCGGCGAGCGCGCGGGACATGGCCTGGCGGATCCACCAGGTGGCGTACGTGGAGAACTTGTAGCCGCGGGCGTAGTCGAACTTCTCGACGGCGCGGATGAGTCCGAGGTTGCCCTCCTGGACGAGGTCGAGCATGGTCAGCCCGCGGCCGACGTACCGTTTCGCGACGGACACGACGAGCCGCAGGTTCGCCTCGATGAGGCGGCGCTTGGCCATCCGGCCCATGACGACGAGTTTGTCGAGGTCGAGGGCGAGCTGGCTGTCCAGGTCGGAGGCGCCGGCGAGCTTCTCCTCGGCGAACAGGCCGGCCTCGACACGGCGGGCGAGTTCGACCTCCTCGGCCGCGGTGAGCAGGGGGATGCGGCCGATCTCGCGGAGGTACTGGCGGAACAGGTCCGAAGACGGGCCGCTGGTGTCGGCGCGGCGCGGAGGTTCCACGGGCTCGGCTTCCGCTTCGACGGCCGGTTCCGCCGTTTCCTGCGGGGCCTCCGGCTCCGCCTCGGGATGGTGCACGACACGGCTCTGCGGCGGAACGGCGACGAGCACGTCGGTCTCCGCGTCCGGCTCCGTGATGTCAGTCTGGGTCAGGGTCTGGGTCTGCACGGGGGCGACCTCCAGGATGATCGCTGCTGAGGTGTGCGGCAGCGCTGCTTCAGGGGCGGAGTCGGCGGCCACGCCGCTGTCCGTCCCGTACGCGATGAGCGGAACCGCGGGGGTGTGGGATCCGTTGGGGACGGATCGGCCGCGCTCCGAGGACTCAGGCACCGGAACCCAGTGTGGAGTACGACACATCGCCGCCACGAGGGGCGTGCGGTGACTTTTTGAGTCCGGTCCGTGACCGCGTGGTTACCCTCGCGGAAAACCCGGGTGCTCGTTCGCGCCCTGATCTGCGGCGATCCGAGGGCGTCCGGTTCCTTGTGGGACCGGCCGATGCCTTCTTGTCGGGTTCCCCGTCATATGCCGGGGAACCAGCCCAGGGCAAAGAGGAACCGGAAGCGGGCTAGAGCGCCGCCACGCCCCGCTCCCGCAGCGCCTGCCCGTACTGTTGAAGCACCCACAACTCGTTCTGTACGGCCGCCAGTTGTGCAGGGTCGCCGCCGTTGGTAAGGCGGGTGAGGGTGCCCTGGATCTCCTGGATGCGGCGGTCCACGGCGCGGCGGCGGACCATGACGAGCTGGTCGCCGGCGTAGATCTCGTCGACGGTGCGGCGCATGATCGCCTCCACCGCCAGCTCCGTCACCATCGAACGGACCTGGTCGTCGGGGGCGGCCTCACGGACGCGGACCAGGTATTCCTGCGGGTCCTGGATGCCGTACTCCGCGCCGCCCGCGTCCATGACGGCCTGGCGTACGGCGGCGTAGGGCGGGGCGGTGAACTCGTCGACGCCGTAGGCGTCGAAGGCCGGGGAGACCAACTCGGGGCGCTGGAGGGCGAGTTTCAGGAGTTCGCGTTCGGTGGCGTACACCGGGTTGCGGAGGTTCAGGGCCGGGCCGGAGGGGGCGCGGACCGTGTCGTACTGCTGCGTGGGGCGCTGCTGGGCGGGGGCCGGGCCCTTGCCGCCGCGGTCCCTGGCCCAGCGCGCCAGCTGGGCGACCCGCTTGACCACGAACTGTGTGTCGAGGATGCCGAGCATGCCCGCGAGCTGGACGGCGACCTCGTGCTGGGCGCCGGAGTTCTTGATGCGGGCGACGATCGGCGCCGACTCGTCCAGCGCCGAGGCGCGGCCCGCGGGGGTGTCGAGGTCGTAGCGGCTGACGATCTGGCGGAGCGCGAACTCGAAGAGGGGCGTGCGGGGTTCGACCAGGTCTGCCACCGCCTCGTCGCCCTTCGCCAGGCGCAGCTCGCAGGGGTCCATGCCGTCGGGCGCGATCGCGATGTACGTCTCGGCGGCGAACTTCTGGTCGTCCTCGAAGGCGCGCAGGGCCGCCTTCTGGCCGGCCGCGTCGCCGTCGAAGGTGAAGATCACGCGGGCCGAGCCGTTGTCCATCAGCAGGCGGCGGAGGATCTTGATGTGATCGCCGCCGAAGGCCGTGCCGCAGGTGGCGATGGCGGTGGTGACGCCGGCGAGGTGGCAGGCCATGACGTCCGTGTAGCCCTCGACGACGACCGCGCGGCTGGTCTTGGCGATGTGCTGCTTCGCGAGGTCGACGCCGTACAGGACCTGGGACTTCCGGTAGATCGCCGTGTCGGGGGTGTTGAGGTACTTGGGGCCGTTGTCCGACTCGTACAGCTTGCGGGCGCCGAAGCCGACCACGTCGCCGGCGATGTCGCGGATCGGCCACATCAGCCGGCCGCGGAAGCGGTCGATGGGGCCGCGGCGGCCCTCCTGGGAGAGGCCGGACAGGAGCAGTTCCTTGTCGGAGAAGCCCTCTCCGCGGAGGTAGCGGGTGAGGTGGTCCCAGCCCTGGGGGCTGTAGCCGACGGAGAAGTGCTCGGCGGCGGACTGGTCGAAGCCGCGCTCGGCGAGGAACTTACGGCCGGTGTCGGCCTCCGGGCTGGTGGCCAGCTGCTCCACATACCACTGGGCGGCGATCTTGTGGGCCTCGACCAGGCGGATGCGTTCGCCCCGCTGGTGGGAGGGGTTGTACCCGCCCTCCTCGTACCGCAGGGTGATGCCGGCCTGGCCGGCGAGGCGCTCGACCGCCTCGGAGAAGGAGAGGTGGTCGACCTTCATCACGAACGTGATGGTGTCGCCGCCCTCCTGGCAGCCGAAGCAGTGGAAGAGTCCCTTGCTCGGGCTGACCTGGAAGGACGGTGACTTCTCGTCGTGGAACGGGCAGAGGCCCTTCATGTTGCCGCCGCCCGCGGGGCGCAGCTGGAGGTACTCGGACACGACGGCGTCGATCGGGACCGCGTCCCGAACCGCCTTCACGTCCTCGTCGTTGATCCGTCCTGCCACGCGTGAATTCTACGGTGGTGCGCTGACACTTACGGGACGAGGTTTTCGAGTGGAACGTGTGGATCCGCCAGTGCCTCGGTGTCTACCCGGGCCCTGGACCGGATCAGCTGCTGGATCGGGTCTGTGACGTCCCACACATTCACGTTCATCCCGGCCAGCACGCGGTTCTCCTTCACCCAGAAGGCGATGAATTCCCGCTTCCCGGCGTCTCCCCGGATCACCACTTCGTCATACGTGCCCGGGGGCGCCCAGCCGGAGTACTCCATCCCGAGGTCGTACTGGTCGGAGAAGAAATAGGGCACGCGGTCGTAGGTGACGTCCCGGCCGAGCATCGCGCGGGCCGCCGCCGGGCCGCCGTTGAGGGCGTTGGCCCAGTGCTCGACGCGTACCCGGGTGCCGAACAGGGCGTGCGGGAACGCGGCGACATCGCCGGCCGCGTAGATGTCGGGGTCGGAGGTGCGCAGCTGTTCGTCGACCAGCACGCCGCCGCCGTAGGCGCGCTCGGCGATGTCGAGCCCGGCCGACTCCGCGAGCGCGACGCGGGGGGCGGCGCCGATCGCCGCGAGCACGTCGTGCGCGGGGTGTTCCTCGCCGTCGTCGGTGCGGGCGGCCAGGACCATGCCGTCCTGGCCGGCGATCTCCGTCAGCCGCGCGCCGAAGTGGAAGCGGACACCGTGCTCCCGGTGCAGCTCGGCGAAGAGGTTGCCGAGCTCGGGGCCGAGGACGCCGTGCAGCGGGGTCGGCTCCGGCTCGACGACGGTGACCTCGGCGCCGTACTCCCGGGCCGCCGCCGCGACCTCCAGGCCGATCCAGCCGGCGCCGGCGATGACGAGGTGGCCGTTGTCGCGGCCCAGGGAGGTCAGGACGCCCTTGAGGCGTTCGGCGTGGGCGAGGCGGCGCAGGTGGTGGACGCCCGCGAGGTCCGTGCCGGGGATGTCCAGGCGGCGGGGCTCGGCGCCGGTCGCGAGGAGCAGCTTGTCGTAGCGGACAACGGTGCCGTCCTCGCCGAAGCGGACCGTCTTCGCCGTGCGGTCGATGGCGTCGACGGTCTGGCCGAGGTGCAGCTCGATGTCGTTGCGGGCGTACCAGGCGGGCTCGTGCACGAAGACGCTGTCGCGCACCTCCTTGCCGAGCAGATAGCCCTTGGAGAGCGGCGGGCGCTCGTACGGGTGATCGCGTTCGTCGCAGATCAGTATCACGCGGCCGTGGAAGCCCTCCGCGCGGAGTGTCTCGGCCGCCTTCGCGCCGGCCAGTCCGCCTCCGACGATGACGAATGTCTGATCCGCGTCGACCACTTGATGCCTCCTCGGGGGTCTGGGGGTTTCCCCCAGTTGAACACTGCACGGTGTCGCCACATGCGAGCGTCCCGCACGGAGCGTGATGGGGGAAGAGGGAGTGGCCCGATCAGGCCACGCAGGGTCACATTCGGGCTTGTTTCACCTCACTGCCGCCCCGTGAACCTCTGGTGCAACGACCGCGCCGACGCGTCCGTGAGCGACGCGATCTGGTCGACGATCACGCGTTTGCGGGCGCGGTCGTCGGGCGCCCGGTCGAACAGCGCGCGGAACTGGGGGTCGAGTCCGTCGGGCGCGCGGGTGGTGAGCGCGTCGGCGAGTTCCGCGACGACGATGCGCTGGTCGGCGCGGAGACGTTCCTGTTCGGCGCGCTGCATGACGTACCGGTCGGCGACCGCCTTGAGGACGGCGCATTCGAGGCGGACCTCGCGCGGTACGACGAGTTCGGCGTCGTACCTCGTCAGGCGGCCGGTGCCGTACGCCGCGCGCGTGGCGGCCTCGGCGCCCAGGCAGAAGCGGCCGATGAGCTGGCTGGTGGCGTCCTTGAGACGGGCCTGGGCCACGGCCGTGCCGTCGTAGCCGTGCGGCCACCAGTCCTCGTCGAGGAGGCGGTCGAGGGCCTCGGCGAGTTCGGCGGGGTCGGTGTCCGGGGGGACGTAGCGGCCGATGGCGACCGAGAAGACCGCCTGCCGTTCCGGTTCGGCGTGCAGGCAGTTGGGGTCGATGTGGCCGGCGTGCAGGCCGTCCTCGACGTCGTGCACGGAGTAGGCCACGTCGTCGGACCAGTCCATGACCTGGGCCTCGAAGCAGGTGCGGGTGCCGGGGGCGTCCTTGCGGACCCACTCGAAGACCGGGCGGTCGTCGTCGTAGACACCGAACTTCCGGGACTTGGGGTCGGTGGGGTGGGCGCCGCGGGGCCAGGGGTATTTGGTGGCCGCGTCGAGGGCGGCTCGGGTGAGGTTGAGGCCGACGGAGCCCTCTGGGGTGAACCGTTTGGGCTCGATGCGGGTGAGGAGTCTCAGGGACTGGGCGTTGCCCTCGAAGCCGCCGCAGTCCTCGGCGAATTCGTTGAGGGCCTGTTCGCCGTTGTGGCCGAACGGGGGGTGGCCGAGATCGTGGGAGAGGCAGGCGGCTTCCACCAGGTCGGGGTCGCAGCCGAGGGCTGCGCCCAGTTCGCGGCCGACCTGGGCGCACTCCAGGGAGTGGGTGAGGCGGGTGCGGGGACTGGCGTCCCAGGCCGAAGCGCTGCGTTCGCCGGGTGTGACGACCTGGGTCTTTCCGGCGAGCCTTCTGAGCGCGGAGGAATGCAGGATGCGGGCGCGGTCGCGTTGGAAGGCGGTTCGGCCGGGGCGTTTGTCCGGTTCGGGGGCCCAGCGTTCGGTTGACTGCAGGTCGTACGGCATGTCTCGACAGTAATCGCCGGTGGTGGCGAGTGGAGTGCGCCTTGGCGTCTGCCGGGTGCGGTTAGCCGGCGAGTGCGGGTTGTGGGTGGCTGGTCGCGCCGTTCCCCGCGCCCCTTAGGTACGTCCAGTCACCCTGCGTTGTCAGTGCTTCGTCGTATCGGTGCAGGACCAAGCGGGCCATCGCCGGGTGGGTGCCCAGGGGGGCCGACGCTATCCACGGGGCCGCCTCCGCGCACTGGGTCGCGAAGTAGCCGGGGGCCGTGAAGTAGCTCGCTACGGCTACTCGGCGGCAGCCTCGGGATGTCAGGGCTTGTACGGCTTCCTCGACCGTGGGCCTCGCTGCCGACGCGTACGCGGGGATCACCGGTGCGCCCAAGCGGTCGGCCAGCAGTTGTGCCGTAACGCCTGTGTCTGTTGCCGCGTCGGGGTCGCGGGAGCCTGCCGCGGCCAGGACCACTCCGGTCTTTTCCGCACCCTTGCGCCAGCCTGCCTCGGTCAGGCGGTCGTGCAGGGCGTCCACGAGGAGGGGGTGAGGGCCCAGGGCGGTGGCGACGCGGGTGCGGGCCGGGGCTGCGGCGGCCATGTCGGGGATGTCGCGCTTGACGTGGTAGCCGCGGCTGAGGAGGAGCGGCACGAGGACGGCTTCGGAGGTGCCGAGGGCGGCGAGGGTGTCCGGGAGCAGGGGCTCGTTCAGCTCGATGTGGCCGAGACGGACGGGCAGGCCGGGGCGCAGTTCGCGGACGCGGTCGACGAGGGCGGTGACCGTGCGCAGGGTGCGCGGGTCGCGGCTGCCGTGGGCCACGAGGACCAGGGCGGGCGGCTCGGGGCGTCGCCTGCCGTCGCGGGAGACGAGGCTGAGCTGGTCGGCGAGCTGGCTGGTGATCCGGTTCATGATGTGCGCCGTACTGTCGAGGTGGGCCCCGTGCGGGAGGGTCGTGGACTCGTCGTGGAGGTGTTTCGACGCCGTCATGAACCGATGGTGGGGGCGGGAGGTTGCCACCCCGTTGCGTGGGCGTCACGGGTCTTTTCGCGGGGTTCACGATGGGGGGCACGGGGTGTGTGAGGCGGCGTGACCTGCGGTTTCGGTGGGGATGGTGAAGCTGGTCACATGGCCGGGGCCGAACCGGAGCGCTGTACGGGACGTCTGTCACTGTCGAGAACCCACCAGGGAGGGACCGTGAAGGTGCGCAGACCCCGTCTGCCGCGTACCCGTACCGGGCAGCGGCGGCTGGTGCAGGCCGTGATGCTCGGGTGTGTGCTGGCGCTGCTTCCCGCGACCTGGATGTACGTGGTGGCCGGCGACCGGCTGCGGACCACGGCGGACGTGCCCCGCACCGAGGTCGCGGTCGTCTTCGGCGCGGGTCTGTGGGACGGCGAGCCGTCGCCGTATCTCGCGCACCGGCTCGACGCGGCGGCCGAGCTGTACCGCGAGGGCCGTATCGAGGTCGTTCTCGTCACCGGCGACAACAGCCGCGAGGACTATGACGAGCCCGACGCGATGCGCAGCTATCTGACCCGGCGGGGTGTGCCGGACGTGCGCATCGTGAGTGACTACGCGGGGTTCGACACCTGGGACTCCTGTGTCCGCGCGAGGAAGATCTTCGGGGTGGACCGGGCTGTGTTGATCAGTCAGGGCTTCCATATTCGGCGCGCGGTCGCGTTGTGTGAGGAGGCGGGGGTGTCGTCGTACGGCGTCGGGGTGGACGCCGTGCACGACGCGACCTGGTACTACGGCGGTGTCCGGGAGCTGATCGCCGCCGGGAAGGCCGCCGTGGACGCCGTGTTCGAGCCGGACCCCCGGTTCCTCGGACCGCGGGAACCGGGGGTGGCTCGGGCGCTCGCTAGCGCCCGGTGAAGTGCGGGGCGCGTTTCTCCAGGAACGCGCTCATGCCCTCCTTCTGGTCCTCCGTCGCGAACAGGGCGTGGAACACCCGGCGTTCGAAGCGGATGCCGTCTCGCAGGCCGGTTTCCAGGGCCTGGTTCACGCATTCACGGGCCGCGGTGACCGCCGCGCGGCCGTACGAGGCGATGGTCGCGGCCGCTTCGAGGGCCTCCGGCAGGACCTGGTCGTCGGGTACGACGCGGGAGACGAGACCGCAGCGTCCAGCCTCCCGTGCGTCCATGGTGCGACCGGTGAGGATCAGGTCCATCGCCTTGGCCTTGCCGACCAGCCGGGTCAGGCGCTGGGTGCCGCCGATGCCCGGGATCACCCCGAGCTTGATCTCCGGCTGACCGAACACCGCCGACTCGCCCGCGATGACGAGGTCACACATCATCGCCAGCTCGCAACCGCCGCCCAGGGCAGGCCCGTTGACGGCGGCGATCTTCGGCGTACGGAGATCGGCGAACTCCTCCCACGCCGAGAAGTAGTCCTCCGCCGCCATCTCCGCGGCCGACTTCCCCGCCATCTCCTTGATGTCGGCGCCGGCGGCGAACACCTGCTCCGAGCCGGTGACGACGAAGCAGCCGACCTCGGGGTCCGCGTCCAAGGGGCGGAGAGCGTCGAGGAGTTCGGTCAGCAACTCGGAGTTCAGTGCGTTGAGCACGTGCGGGCGGTGCAGGCGGACGGTCACCACTCGGCCGTGCTGTTCGACTTTCACGTTTCTCATACGGAATCCCTTCGAGGGTTACGAGTCCCAGATCGCGCCGTACGCCGGAATCCCGCGCCGCTCCAGCCCGTGTACGACCTGCCAGGTGAGCTTCTTGTTGGAGATGCAGATCACCGCCTCGGCGCCGAAGTCGCGGTACGCGGCGTACGCGAGGCGCACCATGTCGGGCTTGCCGTGCCGGGAGGTGTCCCAGATGACGGGGTCGGGCTGGACGGCGAGGATCTCGTCGACGAGGGCGTCGCCGTACGTCGTGCGGGGGTCGCGGGTCGCCCAGACCAGGCGGGAGGGGACCTCGGCGGCGAGGAGATGGGGCAGGCAGGGGCCGATGCCGCTGCCGGTCGCGACGTAGATCACCTTCTTGAACAGGACCTCGATGTTGGCGACCCCGGCCGTGGTGATGCCCTTCACCCACACCTTGGGCGGCAGGTCGTCGATGAACGAGCCCGTCCAGTCGCCGGCCCGCGAGATGGTGAGCCGGAAGCCGGGCTCACCGGGGGCCGGGACGTTGGCGAAGGAGTGCCATTCCCGTAGCGGGCTGCGGCTGATCGCGGTCGAGGAGCCCGCGAAGGGGGTCTCGCCGTGGTCGAAGCGGGCCAGTACGACGTGGCGGGAGGGGCGTTCGAGACGGACGGCGACCTTGCGGAGCCGTAGCCAGGGCAGGGCGACGCTGAAGGTGACCACCGACAGGACCGTGACTTCTGCCGGGCCCGGTGACGACAGGAGCGTGTGCGTCCAGAAGAGGGCCAGGGCGGTCCAGCCGCCGAAGCGGTGGATCTTCTCGAAGTGGTCGTGGTGGCGGGAGCGGAAGGGCGGCAGGGCGGTGGCGACGATGACCGCGAGGAGGGCGATCAGGGTCCAGCTCACGGTCCTGAGCGGCGCACTGGCCGGCCCATGGGTCGTACTGATCGTGAGCGCCAGGAACCAGCCCGTCCCCGCCAGCGCCCCGCCCGCGTGCAGCCCGCCGAAGTGGTACACCTTCCCCAGCGTCCAGCGGATCTTCAGGGGCCAGTGCGTCGGCGCCCAGGTCGCCAGCCGGAAGAAGAGGTTGATGACGTACTGCTGTCGTACGAGGACGGCGAGCGCGAGGTTGGCGAGGGCCGCGTGGCCGAGGGCCTCGGTCGACAAGGGCCAACGGGCGTACAGGAAAGCGAGGTTCGCCAGGATCACCAGCGCCGCGAGCCGGTTGTAGTGCATCAGGCGTGGGTGCTTGAGCAGGCGGCGAGGGCCGGAGACGAGCGGGGGCAGCTCGGTGGTGTCCCGCCGGGTGCGCGGAGGTGAGGTGGTCATCGGGCCACCGCCATCCGCTCTTCGACCATCCGCAGCAGCGCCGTTTTGTCGATCTTGCCGCGGTCGGTCTCGGGGAGGAAGGGCAGGGGCAGGACCTCGTCGGGCACGCAGTAGTACGGCAGGGCGTCGGCGACGGCGCCGCGGGCGGTGTCCGGGTCGACGTCGGCGGGGCAGACGAAGGAGACCAGCGTGCGGGCGTCCCGCTTCAGGGTCACCGCGCGCCGGCAGCCCGGCACCGACTCCAGCACCGAGGACACGGAGTCGAGCTCGACGCGGAAGCCGCGCACCTTGACCTGGTCGTCGGTGCGGCCGAGGTGTTCCAGTTCGCCGTCGGGGGTCCAGCGGCCGAGGTCGCGGGTGCGGAACATTCGGCGGTCGCCGCCGAGGAAGGGGTCGGGGGCGTATCTCTCGGCGTTGAGCCGGTCATCGCCGAGGTATCCCGCCGAGACGCAGTCACCGCCCGCCCACATCTCGCCGATCTCGCCGATGGGCAGCGGACTGCGTGCGGCGTCGAGGACATAGACCGTGTTGTTGGGGGTGGGCCGGCCGATGGTGAGGAGTGGGTCGGCCGGGTCGTGGCGGCGCATCGTGTTGACGATGGTCGTCTCGGTGGGGCCGCAGCAGTTGTGGAAGGCGGCGCGGGCGGCCCAGGCGTCGGCGAGCGGACGCGGGCAGGGTTCGCCCGCCACCGCGACCGTGCGGACACGCGGGCAGGCGGCCGGGTCGATGCCGGACAGGACGGTCGGCGTGGCGATCAGGACGTCGGCCGTACGGGCCGCCGCAGCGATGTCCTTGCCGCGGATCACTAGGGTGCCGCCGTGGGCGAGGCAGCCGAGGATCTCCCAGGCGGCCATGTCGAAGGCGATGTTGAGGAGTTGGGCGACCCGGTCGCCGGGGCGGATGCCCAGGTCGCCGGGGGCGGTGAGGAGGATGTTGGCGACGTTGCGGTGGGTGACCTTCACGCCGTTGGGCCGGCCGGTGGTGCCGGAGGTGAACAGGACGTAGCAGCCGTCGTCGGGGCTGATGTGCGGGCGGGGGACGGTCGCAGGGGGCAGGGGTGTGTCCAGGGCGATCATGCGCGGGCCCCGCGGAATCCGGGCCGCGTGTTCCGCGACGGTGAGGACGACGCGGGTGCGGGCGGTGCGGACGACGTGGGCCAGCTGGGCGGGGGGCGCGAGCCCGATGTCCTGGGGGACATAGGCGGCGCCCGCCTTCAGGATGCCGAGCAGGCCTACGAGCATCGGGAGGGAGCGGCGCACGAAGAGGCCGACGTGATCGCCGGGCCGTATGCCCTCGCGGGCCAGGCGGGCGGCGAGCGCGTCGGCCTGGCGGTCCAGCTCGCCGTAGGTGATCAGCGCGCCCTGGTGTTCGGCGGCGACGGCGTGCGGGGTGGCCGCGGCGTGCCGTTCGACGGCGCGGTGGACGAGGGGGTCCGGGACGGGAACCGTGGGACCACGACCGTATCGCCGGAAAAGGTGCTGGTCATGGGGGGACAAATGGCGCAGGGGCATGACTGGGGTACCTCCTGGCTGTTTCGCTTGACGGGCTGTTTCGATGGCGGTTGCTTGCCTTGCCGGATCCGGGATGAGCGGCGGGCATGCCCGGTATGTCGAACGCCGTACGGAGTCGCGCGAAGGCCCGACTGTAGGGGGCCTGTACTCCAACGCTCAACAACCTGCGATCGGCCAACTACAGTAAGAAACGAGCCACATGTGACGCCTTTCACATCAAAGGCAACTTCCGCACCGACCGGCGGCGACTCAGGGGTGGGCTGCCGTGCGCCTCACGCCGGTCCGGCGGCGGCGGGGAGGTCGCTGTCCCGGCCGTGTAACAAAGGGCCGTCCTGACCCGTAACAAGGACGAAGCATGCTGAATGACATGCAGAACTCCGCGACGCCCACGCACTGCCCGTACTGCGCCCTGCAGTGCGGGATGAATCTGACGCCGGCCCCTGACGGGACCGTCGAGGTGACCGAGCGCGTGGACTTCCCGGTGAACCGGGGTGCGCTGTGCGGCAAGGGCCGTACGGCGCCGGCGGTGCTCTCGTCCCGGGTGCGTCTGACCTCCCCGTTGGTGCGCGCCGAGGGCAAGCTCGTGCCCGCGTCCTGGGACGAGGCACTGGACCGGATCGCCGAGGGGCTGTCCCGCACGCGCACGGAACATGGTCCGGACGCGTGCGGGGTCTTCGGCGGCGGCGGACTGACGAACGAGAAGGCGTACACGCTCGGCAAGTTCGCGCGGGTGGTGCTGGGCACCTCACAGATCGACTACAACGGGCGCTTCTGCATGTCCTCGGCGGCGGCGGCCGGGATGAAGGCGTTCGGCCTCGACCGCGGCCTCCCCTTCCCCCTGGAGGACATCCCGAAGACGGGCTGCGTGATCCTCGTCGGCTCGAACCTCGCGGAGACGATGCCGCCGGCGCTCCGCTTCTTCAGCGAGCTGCGCGAGAACGGCGGCACGCTGATCGTCATCGACCCGCGCCGCACGAAGACCGCCGAGCAGGCGGACCTGCACCTGGCGCCCCGGCCCGGCACCGACCTCGCACTCGCCCTGGGCCTGCTGCACCTGATCGTCGCCGAGGGCCGCACCGACGAGGAGTACATCCGCGAGCGTACGACCGGCTGGGAGGAAGCCCGGGCCGCCGCGATGGCGCACTGGCCGGAGTACGTGGAGCGGATCACCGGCGTCCATGTGCCCCAACTCCGCGAGGCCGTACGGATGTTCTGCGAGCCCGAGGCCGCGATGGTGCTCACCGCGCGCGGGCCCGAGCAGCAGTCCAAGGGCACGGACACGGTGGGCGCGTGGATCAACCTGTGCCTGGCGACCGGCCGGGCGGGCCGCCCGCTGTCCGGGTACGGCTGTCTGACCGGGCAGGGCAATGGACAGGGCGGGCGCGAACACGGCCAGAAGGCCGACCAGTTGCCCGGCTACCGCAAGCTGACCGACCCAGCGGCGCGGCAGCATGTGGCGGAGGTGTGGGGCGTCGACCCGGACTCGCTGCCGGGGCCGGGGCGGAGTGCGTACGAGCTGCTGGACTCGCTGGGTTCGGACATCAAGTCGCTGCTGCTGATGGGGTCGAACCCGGTGGTGTCGGCGCCGCGGGCCGCGCACATCGAGGAGCGCATCAAGTCTCTCGACTTCCTTGCGGTATGTGACGTTGTACTGTCCGAGACGGCAGCCCTGGCCGACGTGGTCCTCCCGGTCACCCAGTGGGCGGAGGAGACGGGCACGACGACGAACCTGGAGGGCAGGGTGCTGTTGCGCCGGCAGGCCATCACCCCGCCCGACGGCATCCGCAGCGACCTCGACGTCATGCACGAACTGGCCGACCGGCTCGGCGTGGAGAAGGGCTTCCCGACCGACCCCGAGGAGGTCTTCGAGGAGCTGCGCCGGGCGAGCGCGGGCGGCCCCGCGGACTACTCCGGCATCACCTACCGCAGGCTGATCGAGGAGAACGGGGTGTTCTGGCCGTGTCCGACCCCGGCGGACACCTCCGGCGCCGGCGACCACCCCGGCACCCCCCGCCTCTTCCTCGACCGCTTCGCCACCGAGGACGGCCGCGCCCGCTTCGTCCCCGTCTCGCACCGGGCGATCGCTGAGGAGCCGGACGACGAGTACCCGGTGCTCCTGACGACGGGCCGGGTCGTGGCCCAATACCAGTCCGGCGCCCAGACGCGGCGCGTGGACGAGCTGAACGCCGCGGCGCCGGGGCCGTTCGTGGAGCTGCATCCGCGGCTGGCCGAGCGGCTCGGCGCCAAAGAGGGCGACGCGTTGGCGGTCGTGTCCCGGCGGGGGCGAGCGGTGGCCCCCGCGCGGATCACCACGACGATCCGCCCGGACACGGTCTTCATGCCCTTCCACTGGTCGGGCGAGGGCCGCGCCAACACGCTGACGAACCCGGCCCTCGACCCGACCTCCCGCATGCCGGAGTTCAAGGCGTGTGCGGTTCGTCTGGAGACGGTGAAGCCGTAGTCCGGCTCAGCGCCGGGCGGCCCGCCAGTCCCCGCCCTCGATGAGCTTCCCGCGCGCCCGCAGTCGTACGGCGACTGCGGGCGCCGCGACGTACACCCAGGCGCATACGGCCGTCCCGTCCGCCTCGCGCGTCACGTCACGCACGACGCGCTCGTAGAGGTTGCGCGGGTCGCCGGGGGCGTACTCCTCCAACTGGTCCAGGGCGGCGAGGAGTTCGCCGTAAGCCTCGGGGCGCGCGGTGACGAGCTCCCCGCACACGAAGCGGCCGCCCACATCCTCCACGGCATACGGATATCCGGGCCCGTCGTAGAGCAGCGCGCCCGTGAGCCGTGCCGGCTCCTCGGCCTCGGTGCGGCCGCGCAGGAAGAGGTCGTGGTTGGGCTCGCCGGGGCGGAGGGTGCCGTAGACGAAGAACGGAAGTCTCGCGGATCTCACAGAAACGATTCTCTCTCCTCACACATCTCCTCATCAGCGCCATGGACATGGCAGGTCAGCGGCCCCTTGAATCGCAGGACCGCAGAAACGATCACGCCCCCGTCCCCACGCGCCCGCCCCAGGCGCCTCCCTGAGGAGACCCATGAGCCGTATACGTATACGGACACGGACCCGGACCATCCGAGGTTCCCGTCTCACCGCGGCCGGCACGGCGGCCACCGCAGCCGCTCTGCTGGCCGCCGTCCTCTCCCCCACCGCGGACGCCACCGACCAACCGACCCGAGCCAAGGCGCTGGAGCACGCGGCAGCGGCGCTCGCTCAGCACGCGTCGTCCCTGGGCCTCACCTCTGCGCAGGAGACAAAGGTCCGGGACGTGATCGTCGACCCGGACGGCACGCAACACGTCCGGTACGACCGGACGTACCGTCACCTACCAGTGCTGGGCGGCGACTTCGTCGTGCACCTGGATCCGGACGGGGCGTACCGAAGTGTCTCGCGCGCGACCCGGCAGGCGGTGGCGCTGTCGAGCGTGACGCCCAAGTTGTCGGGCCCCCGGGCGGCGGACCTGGCGGCGAACGCGCTGCGGGCGGCCAACTTGGGCGAGACGCTGAAGAAGTTGACGTCAAGGCCGCAGCTGGTCGTCGACGCCCTGCACGGCGCCCCGAAGCTGGCCTGGCGGACGGACGCGACGGCTCAGGACTCGCTCGGCAACCCGGTCGCGCGAACGGTGCTGACCGATGCCGTCACGGGTGAGCAGATCGACGCGTGGGATGTCCTGGAGACGGCGACGGGTGACGGGGAGTCGCTGTACGCGGGCACGGTGCCGTTGGAGACGACGGCGACGGGGTCGACGTACCAGCTGAAGGACCCGACGCGCGGAGACACGTACACCGGCGACGCGGCGAACAAGACGGACCTGTGCCTGCTGACGACGATCTGCCTCAGCCGCGCCCCCGCCACGGTGTTCACGGACACCGACAACCACTGGGGCACGGGCGCGACGACCGACCGCGCGTCGGCGGCGGTGGACGCGCAGTACGGCACCGACGTCACCTGGGACTACTACAAGAACATGCACGGGCGTTCCGGAATCCGCGGCGACGGCGTGGGCTCGTACAACCGCGTGCACTACGGGACGCGGTACAACAACGCCTTCTGGGACGACAGTTGCTTCTGCATGACCTACGGGGACGGTGACGGGACGCAGCTCGGTCCGTTGGTGTCGTTGGATGTGGCGGGGCACGAGATGTCGCACGGGGTGACGTCGGCGACGGCGGCGCTGACGTACTCGGGCGAGTCGGGCGGGCTGAACGAGGCGACGTCGGACATCTTCGGGACGCTGGTGGAGTTCTACGCGGCGAATGCCAAGGATCCCGGTGACTGGTTGATCGGCGAGAAGATCGTCCGCTCGGGGCTGGGGCGGGATGCGCTGCGGTACATGGACCGGCCGTCCAAGGACGGCAACTCGGTGGACTGCTGGAGCGCGGGGACCGGGAAGCTGGACGTCCACTACTCGTCGGGGGTCGGCAACCACTTCGCGTATCTGCTGGCGGAGGGGAGCGGGCCGAAGACGATCGGCGGGGTTGCTCACAACTCGCCTACGTGTGACGGGTCTTCGGTTGCGGGGATCGGGCGGGGGAAGTTGGGGGCGGTCTGGTACCGGGCGTTGACGGTGTATATGACGTCGTCGACGGATTATGCGGGGGCTCGGGGGGCTACGTTGAGGGCGGCCTCGGATCTTTATGGGGCTGGGAGTGTTGAGCATGACGCCGTGGCTGCGGCTTGGAGTGCAGTGAACGTGGGGTGAGTGGCGGGAAGCGGCCGCTTCGTCGACGGCTAGCGGGGCGGCCTGACCTCGCGGCGCTGGACGGCCGCAGCGCCTCCGAGGTCGTCGAGGAGGTCGGCGAGCAGGGTGCGGGCGGCGTCGAGGGTCGTGGCCCCGAAGCGGTGCCGGAGGCGTTCTTCCAGTGCCGCCCGGGCATGGCGGGCGGCGGCGACGGCTTCGTGGCCGCGGCGGGTGAGCGTGACGCGGCGGATACGGGCGTCGTGGGGGTCGGAGAGGCGTTCGGTGTAGCCGAGGCGCTCGAGTTCGGCGACCGCTTTGGAGGCGCCCTGCTGGGTCATGTCGAGCTTCTCGGCGAGGTCGCCGATGGTGGGCCGGGCGTGGAGGAGGTGCTGGAAGACGTAGCCGTGGGACATGCGCAGGTCGGGGAAGCCGTGGGCGGCGAGTTCGTCCTGGACGGCGGAGGCGGCGGCGAAGCCCGCGAAGAGGGCGAGGGTGCCGGTGTCGAGGTCATGTGGATCGAGTGGCTGCTGCATGGGTCCACTCTGCCATTTGACAACCTTGGTTGTGCAACTATGGTTGTTGGTATGTCGGAGCTCCACGAGCACCCCAACATCCGCACCGCCGTCCGCTACCACCAGGCGGTGTCCCACTTCGCCGCAGGCGAGGAACTTGCTGCTTTCTTCCACCCGGACGCGGTCCACACCCAGCTGCCCAACGCGCTCTTCCCGGACGGCACCGTCCGCCGTCTGCCGGACCTGATCGCCGCCGCGCAGCAGGGACGCAAGCTGCTCGCCGAGCAGCACTTCGAAGTGATCAACGCGGTCGCCGCCGGCGCCCAGGTCGCTCTGGAAGTCACGTGGTCCGGCACGCTGGCCGTATCCCTCGGCGACCTGACCGCAGGGCAGGTGCTGCGCGCCCACATCGCGGCGTTCCTCGAATTCCGCGACGGAAAGATCATTGCTCAGCGCAACTACGACTGCTACGAGCGCCTCCGCCCTGCGGCTTCGGACTCACTCATCTAGGCGGTGGAGGGGTGACCGGGGCGCCTACCCCGCATACGGCCACCGCCCCTTGGCCTCCCGCAACGCCCTCCCCCACCACACCAACTGATCCAGCATCCCCTTCGCCGCCGCGTCCGCCGCGGACGGATCCTTCAGGCGTCCGTTGTCGTCGAAGGACGCCCCCGCGTTGTGGAAGGACACCGTGTCCCGGATCGTCACGGCGTGGAGTTCGGCGAAGATCTGGCGGAGGTGTTCGACGGCGCGGAGGCCTCCTGCCAGGCCGCCGTAGGAGACGAGGGCGACGGGCTTGGCGCGCCATTCGGTGTAGTGCCAGTCGATGAGGTTCTTGAGGCCGGCCGGGTAGGAGTGGTTGTACTCAGGGGTCAGGACGACGAACGCGTCGGCGGCCGCCAGTTTCGGGGTGACCGTGGACAGTTCGGCGGTGGCCTGCGGGGTCGGGGCGAGGGATGTCGGGAGGGAGATCTCGGCTACGTCCACGACCTGCGGGATCAGGTCGTCCCGGTCCCGGAGGCGGGCGAGCAGCCAGTCGGCGACGACGGGGCCGAAGCGGCCGTGGCGGTTGCTGCCGATGACGAAGGTCAGGTTCAGGGGAGTGTCCTGAGCGGACTCGAGAGTGGATTCAGGAGCGGATTCAGGAGTGGATTTCGTCTGCATGCGCCCAGCCTCGTATCTCAACCTAACTTGAGGTCAAGGACCGGCCCACCGCTCCCGGGTCACCCGTTCACACCCCCGCCCCGCCTCCTTCGCGTTCTTTACCGACGGCCGCCTCGCACACGCCGGTGACCTGCCGAAATGCCAGCCCAGGACGCCCCCGGACGACCCGCCCCGCACCCATTCACCCCATTTCCGCCGCCCTCTCAGGAAGCGCGCTCGGCGTCCTGCCTTTTACCTCGGAAGGGAAACCACCGCTGATCTCGAGGGAGCACCGAATGCGACGTACCGCCCGCCTGCTGTCCGGTGCCGCACTCGCCGTCACCGTCGCGGGCCTCGGCAGCGTGCCCGCGTACGCGGCGGACGCCGGGAGTCTGGACGTGTTTCCGTCCTCCGTCGTGCCGGGCGGCCAGGTCTCGGTGAACACGACGGCGTGCGGCGACACGGGTACGGCGGCGGGTGATGCCAGTGCGGTCGGCGCCGGTACGTTCACGCTCGCGCCGAGCACCCACAAGGACAACGCCATCGGGCAGTTCAGGGTGCCGCCGAGCGCGCAGCCGGGGACGTACGAGATCGTCGCGACCTGCGCCGAGGACGGCAAGCGGGTGACCGGCGACCTGGTGGTCACGCTGACGGCGCCCCGTGAGCAGGTGCATCCCAGAGGAAGCGTGAAGACGGGGGTCGGCGGCGCCCTGGGCCCCGATCCCGTGCAGACCGCGGCCGGCATTGCGGCTCTGGCCGTCGCCGCCGCGGGCGGTACCTGGCTCCTGCATCGCCGGGCGAGAGGCGACGGGTTCTGACGGACACCCTCCGCTGTCCGTCCGCCGGTACCGCACGTCCCCTCCCCCTCCGGGTCCGACGCCCCTCGCGGCCCGGAGGGGGATCGGGTCCAGTTTCAAAGGGCCAGTTCAAGGGGCCAGTTCAAGGGGCCGGGAGGTCGTCATGCGCAGGTCGGGCAAAGCCGCCATAGCCAATGGCGCGATAGCGACCGTGACGCTGACCGCCCTGTGCACCGGCGCCTGGCTGCTCAGCAGCGGCGCCCGGACGCACGCCCCTCCGCAGCCGTCCGCCCGGGAAGCACAGGAAGCACAGGAAGCACACGCCGAAGCGTCCGTACGGCACTCCGCCGTATCCGCCATCCCCGCGCTGCCCCCATCCCCTCCCGACCGCATCCGTATCCCCTCGCTCCGCGTGGACGCCCCCCTGATGGGCCTCGGGCTGACCAAGACCGGCAGTCTCGACGTCCCGCCGTCTGAGCGGAAGAACCTCGCCGGCTGGTACGAGGCCGGCACCACCCCGGGCGAGACGGGTACCGCCATCGTCGCCGGCCACGTCGACAACGCCGACGGACCCGCCGTCTTCTACGGCCTCGGCGCCCTGAAGCGGGGCAGCACGGTGGAGGTGGACCGGCGCGACGGCGGGGTTGCCGTGTTCACCGTGGACGCCGTCGAGGTGTACGACGCGAAGGACTTCCCCGACGAGAAGGTGTACGGGGCAGCGAAGCGGCCCGAGCTACGGGTGATCACCTGCGGCGGGGGCTACTCACGGACGACGGGCTATCAGGGGAACGTGGTCGTCTTCGCGCACCTGACGGGCAGTCGATGACTCAGCCCTCACATGGACCCCATACGCCCCCACATACCCATACAGATATGGCGAAAAGTGGATCTGGACCGCAACCGTGAGCTCGGCGGACCGTGGCCATCAGGGCGGGGAGGTGGACATGGCAGCCACGGCACGTACGGCGACGACGACCACAGGGACGGCCGAAGTCGAGGCGGTGGTGCGGCACGACGCCACGCTGCTGGAGGACGACCTGCGCGCGTTCATCGGGTCGCTTCCCACCGAGGGGGACCTGTACGGCGCGGCCCTGAGCCGTTCCCTCTACGCACCGGTCGCCGATGCCCTCGCATCCAAAGTGGGACAGGCGGCCCTGCCTCCGGCTCCACGAGCACCCGGTCACGGCGGGCCCCCCTTGCGGCCCTCGATCGTCTACTGGGCCTACCGCAACTACCGCGGCTTCCCGCGCGAGACCGGCGACGACACCCCCGACCTCGCACTCATCCGCCGCACCGCCATAGCCGTACGCATCCTCCTCAAGGCCGCGGTCGTGCTCGACGACATCCAGGACGGCAGCGACGTACGGTACGGCGAGCCCGCACTGCACGTCACCCACGGGGTGCCGCTCGCGCTCAACACCGCCTCCTGGCTGATCATGGCGGCGCTGCGGCACGCGGCCGATCCGGCGGTGGTGGCCGGCCTCGTCCGCGCGGTGGGCAACGGCTTCACCGGCCAGGCGGGCGATATGTCGACACGGGCCGCCCGCACCCGCGCCGAGCTGCTTGCCGCGTCGCACGGGGAGCGGGTGCGGTTCTGGGAGTCGGTGGCGGCGCTGAAGACCGGGACGCTGTTCCGGATGCCGCTGGACGCGGCGGTCGCCGGGCTCGGTGTCGTCGAGGACGAGCGGCGCACGCTGGACGACGCGATGCGCCGACTCGGGCTGGCGAGCCAGCTCTTCAACGACCTCACCGACGTCGTGCCGGAGCTCGGCGGCGCCAACACCCACGAGGACTTCGACGGCTTGAGCAACCGCGTCTTCCTGGAGCTGACCGACTCCGCCCGGCCGCCCGCGCAGGGTGAGCAGCTGAAGTCGTTCGTGCTCGGTCATCCGGGACTTCAGCAGACCCTTCTCGAACTCTCCGGCGAGGCAGTTGAGTTGAAGCGCTCCGCCAAGGATGGCGTACATCGCGTGTGCCGTTCGGCGCGCAGTGCGGCGTACTTCGATGTGACGATCGAGCGCAAGGGCCACCTCATCGACCGGCTCCACGAGACGGTCCGGCAACGGGCAGGCGGATGACGTACGCCGTCCTCGTCACCCGCATGAAGACCGCCGCATGAAGACTGCCGCTCCCACGAGTCTCATCCCGCGCTCTCCAGATACCGCAGCACCGCCAGCACCCGTCGGTTCCCCGTCTCCGACGGCGGCAGGTCGAGCTTGGTGAAGATGTTGGCGACGTGTTTCTCGACGGCGCGTTCGGAGACGGTGAAGGCCGTGGCGATGGCGTGGTTGGTGCGGCCCTCGGCCATCAGCTCCAGCACCTCGCGTTCGCGGGGCGTGAGCGTGTCGAGGGCGTTGCTGCGGCGGCTCGCGCCGAAGAGCTGGGCGACCACCTCGGGGTCGAGGGCGGTGCCACCGGCCGCGATCCGCTCCAGCGCGCCGACGAACTCGGCGATGTTCGCGACCCGTTCCTTCAGCAGATACCCGACCCCGGCAGGGTTGCCGAGCAGTCGGGCGGCGTGTGCGGTCTCGACGTACTGCGAGAAGAGCAGCACACCGGTGCCGGGGTGCTCCTCACGCAGCCGTACGGCCGCTCGTACGCCCTCGTCGGTCTGGGTGGGCGGCAGCCGGATGTCGACGACGGCGACGTCAGGGGCGTGCTCGGCGACGGCGGCCAGCAGGGCGTCGGCGTCCGCGACGGCCGCGACGGCCTCGACCTGCCGGAGCGCCAGCAGCTGGACCAGTCCGTCCCGCAGCAGGGCCGAGTCCTCGGCGATGACGACGCGCATCCCACTCCCGTCACGTCACAGGGGCAGCTCGACGGTGACCACCGTAGGCCCTCCCGGCGGGCTGTCGCAGGTGAGTGTGCCGTCGACGGTGCGGGCGCGGGCCAGCAGTCCGGTGAGGCCGGAGCCCTTGCCGAGGGCGGCGCCGCCGCGTCCGTCGTCGGTGACGCGCAGCCGCAGCAGGCCGTCGCGGCCGGTGACGTCGACGGTGGCGGATGCGGCGCGGCTGTGCTTGGCGGCGTTGGCGAGGAGTTCGGCGGCGCAGAAGTAGGCGATGGATTCGACGGCCGGGGTGGGGCGGGTGCGGATGTCGGTGGTGAGGGCGACCGGCAGCGCGCTGTCGGCGGCGAGGGTGGCGAGCGCCGCGGGCAGGCCTTCGTCGAGTACGGGGGGATGGATGCCCTTGACCAGGTGGCGCAGGTCGGTGATGGCCTGGGTGGCGTTGCCCTGGGCGGTGTCGACGACGGAGAGGAGCCGGTCGGGCGCGGCGTCGGCGGCGATCAGCTCGCGGATCATGGTGAGGTGCATGGTGAGGCCGACCAGCCGGGCCTGGGTGCCGTCGTGCAGGTCGCGCTCGATACGGCGGAGGGTGGCGGCGGCGTCCTCGACGGCGTGTGCGCGGGTCTCCTCCAGGGCGCGGATACGGCGGTCCGCGGCGCTCGGGCCGAGCAGCGCGGTCAGTACGAGGCGGTGGGGGGTGAGCGCGTACCGGAGGAGCCAGGGGGCGACGGCGAGCAGCAGCAGTCCGAGGGTGAGCGGGATCAGCCAGCGCGGCCAGGTGTCGACCTGGTGGCCGAAGAACTCCAGGGACACGCGGGACGCCGAACCGTCCGGGTGGTGCACCGTCTCGTAGTTCACGCGCGCGAGCAGCGGGTGCAGCGTGAGCAGCACGCCGTACACGTATCCGATGCCGACGGCGATCACCCCGAGTACGGCGGTGAACGGGGTCAGCAGCGCGCACCCCACCGCCCGCCATCCGACCCGGTCCCCCAGCACGGCTCGCCGCCACGCGAAGATCCCGCGGCCCTCCGCCCGCACCGGCTCCTCGATCTGCACCCCGAGCAGCCGCCGTGCCAGCCGCCGCTGCACCGCGCCCAGTGCCAGCGCACCCCGCACGGTCCCCGCCATCAGCCACAGCCCCAGCGTGGTCACCGACAGCGCCCCGCCGACGGCCAGCCCGACCAGCGTGAGCAGAAACCCGACGTAGGCGAGCGGAAACGCCAGCAGCACGTACAGCGCGGCGGCCAGGGCGCGGCGGCCGAAGGTGGCCCTGGCGAGAGCCCGGAGGCGGGCGACGAGCGTACGGAGGCCATCCATGGACAGCAACCTGAGCAAGGCGGTGTCCATCGTGTGCCTCCTGGGCGTGAGCTGCTGAAAGCCGACGCCTCCAGGCTGGCCCGCCCCCGGTTCGTAGACGATGGTGGCCGCACGGAAACCGGTGGTTCGGTTACCCGCACCGGCATCGCCTCACAGCCAGCGACCTGCGCATCGTCCGAACCCTCACACACACCCCCGGCCGTCGCTGAGGGCAGCGTTCCTCACGGGAAACAGACGTGATGCGGCCGGGTAACACCGGCACCGCACGCTCAAGGGCATGACCTCGAATACGCGTGTGGTGGTGATCGGCGCCGGCCTCGCGGGCGTACGTCTCGCCCGGCGGCTCGGTGAGCTCGGCACGCCAGTGACGCTGATCGGCGAGGAGGAGCACCGGCCGTACAACCGGGTGCTGCTCGCCGAGGTGCTGGCCGGCCGGTACGCCCCCGAGGTGATCGCCCTGCCCTCCCCCGCCGGGCTGGTCCGGGCCCGGGTCACCGGGATCGACCGCGCCGGGCGGCAGGTGGAGTGCGAGGACGGCTCGACGGTCCCCTACGACACGCTGGTCCTGGCCACCGGCTCCAACCCCGTGCTCCCACCGCTGCGCGGCCTGTTCACCCCCGACCATGTGCTGCCCGAGGGCGTGCACGCGTTCCGCACCATGGACGACTGCCTCGGCCTGTCCAAGGCGGTACGGCCGGGTGTGCGGGCGGTCGTCATCGGCGGCGGGCTTCTCGGGGTCTCCGCGGCCCGCGCGCTCGCCATGCGCGGCGCCCAGGTCGTCCTCGCCCAGCAGTCCGAGCGGCTCATGGAGCGCCAGCTCGACCCGAACGCCTCGAAGCTGGTGCTGCGGCACCTGAAGGAACTCGGCGTCGAGGTCCACACCGAGTGCCGGGTACGCGACGTGCGCTGCGTCGGCGGCGCGGTCCGCTCGGTGGAGATGGCCGACGGATACGCCCTCGACGCCGACCTCGTCGTCCTCGCCTGCGGGGTCCACCCGCGTGTGGGCCTCGCCCAGATCGCCGGGCTCGCGGTGCGCAAGGGCGTCATCGTCGACGACGAACTGCGCACGTCCGACCCGCACATCCGGGCGATCGGCGACTGCGCCCAGCACGACGGCGTCCTGTACGGGCTCGCCACTCCGGCTCTCGAACAGGCCGACGTCCTGGCCGAAATGCTGGCGGGGGACGCGGGCGCGCGCTACTCCGGCACCCGTTCGCTGACCCGGCTCACGCTGAACGGGACGGACGCGTTCGACCTCGCCGCGTTCGGCGAGACCGTGCCGCTGCCGGGCGACGACGTCGTCCAGCTCGCCGACGCCACCCGCGGCACCTACCGCAAGGTCGTCGTCCGCGACGACCGCGTGGTCGGCGGCGTACTCGTCGGCGAACTCGGCACCGTCGGCGCCCTCGCCCGCGCCTGGGAGGGAGCAGAGCCGCTCCCCGCCGACGGTGCCCCCCTGCTCCACCTGCTCACCAACGATGGAGGCTCCTGATGACCGCCACCCTGGGGGCCACCCCCACGATCGTGCTCGTCGGCCATGGCATGGTCGGCCAGCGCTTCCTCGAAGCGCTGGCCGAGCGCGGCCTGACCGCCACGCACCGCGTGGTCGTGCTGTGCGAGGAGCCGCGTCCCGCGTACGACCGCGTCGGCCTCACCTCGTACTTCTCGGGCAAGACGCCCGAGGACCTGTCGATGACCGACATGGAGTTCATCGAGAAGCACGCGATCGAGCTGCGCGTCGGCGACCCGGCCGTCTCCGTGGACCGCGAGGCGAAGAAGGTCACGGCCAGGTCCGGTGAGGTCTTCGAGTACGACACCCTCGTCCTCGCCACCGGCTCCTTCCCCTTCGTGCCGCCCGTCCCCAACAAGGACGCCACCGGCTGTTTCGTCTACCGCACGATCGAGGATCTGCTCGCGATCGAGGAGTACGCGAAGACGGCGACGACCGGCGCGGTCGTCGGCGGCGGTCTGCTCGGCCTGGAGGCGGCGGGCGCGCTGCAGGGCCTCGGACTCACGTCCCACATCGTGGAGTTCGCGCCCCGGTTGATGCCCGTCCAGGTGGACGACGGCGGCGGCGCGGCGCTGCTGCGCACCATCGAGGACATGGGCCTGAGCGTCCACACGGGCGTCGGCACGCAGGAGATCGTGGTCGACGCGGACGGCGCCGTGACCGGCATGAAGCTGTCCGACGGCTCCGAACTCGCCACCGACCTGGTCGTGTTCAGCGCCGGTGTCCGCCCCCGCGACCAGCTGGCCCGCGACTGCGGCCTGACGGTCGGCGAGCGCGGCGGCATCACGGTCGACGAGCAGTGCCGTACGGTCTCCGACCCGCACGTGTTCGCGATCGGCGAGTGCGCGCTGGCGTCGGACGGCCGGGTGTACGGCCTGGTGGCGCCGGGCTACGAGCAGGCGGAGACGGCCGCCGCGACCATCGCGCAGGACGACGCGGAGTTCACCGGCGCCGACCTGTCCACCAAGCTGAAGCTGCTCGGCGTGGACGTGGCGTCCTTCGGTGACGCGCACGGCGCCACCGACGACTGCCTCGACGTCGTCTACTCCGACTCCCGCGCCGGCCTGTACAAGAAGCTCGTCATCGGCCGCGACGGCACGCTGCTCGGCGGCATCCTGGTCGGCGACGCGGACGCGTACGGCACCCTGCGCGCGCTGACCGGCTCGGTCCCGCCGATCTCGCCCGAGTCGCTGGTCCTGCCGGCCGGCGCGAGTGGCGGCGCCCAGCTCGGCCCGTCCGCGCTGCCGGACGACGCGGTCATCTGCTCCTGCCACAACGTCTCCAAGGGCACGATCCGCGGCGCGGTCACCGACCACCAGTGCACGACCGTGCCCGAGGTGAAGAAGTGCACCAAGGCCGGTACGGGCTGCGGCAGTTGCGTCAAGGTGCTCGGCCAGCTGGTCACCGCGGAGCTGGAGGCCAGCGGCGTCGAGGTCGACAAGGGCCTGTGCGGCTGCTTCTCACAGACCCGCGAGGAGCTGTACGAGATCGTCCTCGCCCTGCGCATCAACACCTACCAGGACCTGCTGGACCGCTACGGCCGCGAGGACGCCCGGGGCGGCGACGGCTGCGAGATCTGCAAGCCCGCGGTGGCGTCGATCATCGCCTCCCTCGCCCCCACGATCGGCGCGAGCGGCTACGTCCTCGACGGCGAGCAGGCGGCCCTCCAGGACAGCAACGACCACTTCCTCGCCAACCTCCAGAAGAACGGCTCGTACTCGGTCGTCCCGCGCATCCCCGGCGGTGAGATCACCCCCGAAGGCCTGATCGTCATCGGCGAGATCGCCCGCGACTTCGGCCTCTACACGAAGATCACCGGCGGCCAGCGTATCGACATGTTCGGCGCGCGGGTCGAGCAACTCCCGCTGATCTGGACCAGGTTGGTGGACGCCGGCTTCGAGTCCGGCCACGCCTACGGCAAGTCCCTGCGCACGGTGAAGTCCTGCGTCGGCCAGACCTGGTGCCGCTACGGCGTCCAGGACTCCGTCCGGATGGCGATCGATCTGGAGCTGCGCTACCGGGGGCTCAGGTCCCCCCACAAGCTGAAGTCAGCGGTCTCCGGGTGCGCCCGCGAGTGCGCGGAGGCCCAGTCGAAGGACTTCGGCGTGATCGCCACGTCCAACGGCTGGAACCTGTACGTCGCCGGCAACGGCGGCGCGACCCCGCGCCACGCGGACCTGCTCGCGCAGGACCTGACGGACGCCGAGCTGATCAAGCTGATCGACCGCTTCCTGATGTTCTACATCCGCACCGCCGACCGCCTGGAGCGCACCTCGACCTGGCTGGAGCGGATCCCGGGCGGCCTGGACCACGTACGCGATGTGGTCGTCGAGGACTCCCTCGGCATCTGCGAGGAGCTGGAGACGCTGATGACCGCGCACGTCGCCAACTACCGCGACGAGTGGTCCGACACCATCAACGACCCGGAGAAGCTCGCCCGGTTCGTGTCCTTCGTGAACGCGCCGGACACCCCCGACCCGGTCGTCGGCTTCGTCCCCGAGCGCGACCAGATCAAGCCCGACCTGCCGCTGCTGTCCATCGGACTGCGCCCCGCCGATGACGTCCTGGAAGGAACCGCCCAGCGATGACCCTGGCCCCCGAGACGACCGATCTGAAGGTCCAACTCCGCCTCGACGACAGCTGGTTCACCGTCTGCGACCTGAACGTCCTGCTGCCGGGCCGCGGCGTGGCCGCCCTGCTGCCGGACGGTCGGCAGGCCGCCCTCTTCCGCGACCGGGCGGGCAACCTGTACGCCGTCGACAACCGCGACCCGTTCGGCGGCGCGGCAGTGCTCTCCCGCGGCCTGACCGGCTCCCACCAGGGCCGCCCCTTCGTCGCCTCCCCCCTGCTGAAGCAGCGCTTCGACCTGGAGACCGGGCAGTGCCTGGACGATGACGCGGTGCGGATCACGGCGTACGAGGTGCGCGCCGCTTCTTGAGAGAGTTTTCCTCGTCCCCGAAGAAGATTTCTTGACCGATCGTTCTCATTGAACCTAGGCTGCACTACGTGGCCAGGACCAAGGAGTTCGATCCGGACGCCGCGCTGCAGGCAGCCCTGGAGCTGTTCTGGCAGCGCGGCTACGAGGCGACGTCCATGTCCGACCTCGTCGAGCACCTCGGCATCGGCCGCGCCAGCATCTACGCAACCTTCGGCAACAAGCACGAGCTGTACCTGAAGGCACTGGCACGCTATGTGGAGCAGCTCCCGGACCTGCTGCGGGAGCTGTCCCAGCCGGGCCCGGTACTGCCCGCCGTACGGGCCCTCGTGCGGCGCTACGCGGATGAGGCCTCCGCCGAGAACCTGCGCCGGAACGGCTGTTTCATCACCAACACCGCCGCCGAACTCGCCCCGCACGACCCGGCCGCCGCACGGCAGGTCGAGCGCAACTGGGACCACCTGGAGACGGCGCTGCACTCGGCACTGATCCGCGCCCAGGCGCAGGCCGAACTGCCCGCCGACCGTGACCCTTTGACGCTCGCCCGCCTGCTGCTGGTGCTGCTGCAGGGCCTGCGACTGGTGGGCAAGGCGTCACCGGACCCGGCGCGGGTGCGGGACGCGGCGGAACAGGCGCTGGTGCTGCTCGACTGAGCCGCGGGGTGGGCGGCTCTTTTTGAGGCCTCTTGTTTGGAGCCTCTTTTTTTGAGGCCATACTGAACCGATCGGTCAAGAATAGGGGAGATCATGACCAGGACTCGCTTCACCGGCAGGACCGTTCTCGTCACGGGCGGGGGCTCCGGCATCGGCAGGGCGACGGCCCTCGCGTTCGCCGGCGAGGGGGCGCAGGTGGTCGTGGCCGGACGCCGACAGGAACCGCTCGACGAGACGGTGGCCCTGATCGAGCGGGCGGGCGGCAAGGCGCTGGCCATCCCCGCCGACGTCGCGAGCGCCGCCGATCTGCAGGCCGTCGTCGAGGCCACCGTGGACCGCTTCGGCTCGCTGGACGTGGCGGTCAACAACGCGGGCGTCTTCCGCGGCGGGCAGCCGCTGGCCGAACTGCCGGAGGAGGACTGGCGCGAACAGCTCGACATCAATGTCACCGGCGTGTTCCTGGCCCTTCAGGCCGAGATCCGCCAGATGCGCACCCAGCCGTCCGGCGGCGCGATCGTCAACATCGCCTCCACCTTCGGCGTCCACACCCGCCACCCCGGCGCCGCCGCGTACGCCGCCTCCAAAGCCGCCGTCTCGGTCCTCACCCGAGGCGCCGCCCTCGACCACATCCACGACGGCATCCGCGTCAACGCGGTCAGCCCCGGCGCCGTCGACACCCCGATGTCCCTGCGGCCGGGCGAGACGGAGGCCGACCGCACCGAGCGCGCGAAGACCACGCTGCCGCTGGGCCGCATCTCGGCGACGGAGGAGATCGCCGCGGCCGTCCTGTATCTGGCGTCCGACGACGCGGCGTCGGTGGTGGGGACGGACCTGGTGGTGGACAGCGGGGCGACGGCGTGAAGCGGGGTGGCGGCCGGTGTGGGGAGGCAGGCCCGGCGCCTTGCTGACCGGTGCCGGACCCGCCGGGCTGCCGCCGTTGCCTGTCATGCTGAGCGAGTTCGAATCGATCCTCATACCTTGGAGGCTTGATGCGAGCTGGCGTCGTCGTCGCCGCGCAGCCCGGTGTGGAAGATCTCGCTGTGCGGGCCGAGGAGTTGGGCTTGCACAGCATCTGGGTCAACGACACCCCGATGGTCCACGGGGATCCCTTCGTCGCCTTGAGCCTGTGTGCGAAGGCCACCCGTCGCGTCCGGCTGGGCATCGGCGTGACCTCTCCGGGACTGCGCTCCGCCCCGGCCGCAGCGAGCGGGCTCGCCAGCCTCAACGCCCTGGCACCGGGCCGGATCATCTGCGGGGTCGGCACCGGAAACACCGCCCGTCGCACCCTGGGCATGCGGCCGACCACAGCGGGCACGCTGGAGAGCTTCACCACCGCACTGCAGCACCTGTGCGCCGGACGGTCGACCGTGTACCGCGAAGGTGACCGGGTCCGCGACATCCAGTTCCTGCACACCGGGACACATGTGAACACCGCCGACCCGATCGAGTTCGTCGTGGCCGCGCTCGGGCCGAAGGCTGCCGCCGTCGCCGGCCGCCGCAACACCGGCCTCATCTCCTTCGGCCTGCTGGACCCCAACGCTTGGCACGCGCTGCACGACGCCCGCCGCCACGCCGCCCAAGACACACTCCGCGACGCCGATTCCCACACGGACTCCTATGTGGTCACCTCGCTCCACCTGCTCGACGAGGATGAGGACCCGCACGGCGACGCGGCCCGGGATGCGACGGGCCACCTCGTCCTGTCGCTGCTGGCCTTCGCCGCCGACACAGCCGCCGACACACCCGCCTTCGCCGAGCAACTCGGCCCCGAGGAACGCCAGGCGGTACGGCGGCTCCTCGACCGGCGCGGCACCACGGCCACCGCGCCGGACCGGCACACCAAGCTCTACCCCAACTACCTCGGACGCATCACACCGCAGGACCGGGACCTGATTCTGCCTTCGCTGATGAACACCCTGGCCCTGGTCGGCACCCGCGACGACCTCCTCGCCCGCATCACCACCCTGGAACAGGCCGGCATCGACGAACTCCTCATCCAACCCGTGATCGACCCGCCCACCGAGATGGCTCAGCTCGCGGAACTCCTCGCCTGAGTGGACCGCCCGACCACAACCACCGATGCCGCAGCTCAGCCACTGCGCGTCATGACACCCAGAGAGCAGGGCGCCCCCATCTTCCTGGAGTGCAACGCCTCGTCGCAGTCACTCGCAACCGACGCCGTCGCCGTCGCGGTCGAGATGGCGACCGTAGCCGGGATCGCCCACCTGCACGGGAGCGGCACCGGCGGCGCGGGCCGCGTCGCAGTTGTCGTAGTAGACGCTGCCGGAGCCGTCGTCGTCACTGGATCCGGCGCCGTCGGCGGCGGGCTGAGTCGTGACGGTCTAAGTGACCTCGAAGGTCTTCGTGGCGGTCACGGTGGTCGCAGCTTCGGGCTCCACCGCCTTCTTGGCGGTCGCCGTTGCCGTGACGGTGACGGTGGGCCGTGGCTTGGCGGACGCGGGCTGTGCCTGGTCCGTCGTCGTGTCCTGGCCGCTGTTGCCTATCCCGACGCCGATGAACAGCGCCACCGCGAGCGCCGGCAGGACGTACCGCTTCCTGGCCCACTTGGGCGTGGGCCTGGAGGTGGGCGGTTGTGGCGGCAAGGGCGGTGTGATGTACGCGTTGCTCATGCTCATTCCCCCAAAGGTGTTACACGAGGGGATGACCGTATTGCCGCGCCCACAGTTGTGAAGGTCAAGTGACCATCTTGTGATGCTTCAGTGCTCGGCGTCGAGCAACTCCCCGTGCACATACGTCGTCTCGCGCGGCGCCACGCAGAACAGGTGACCGGCGGGGTCGGCGAACACCCGGAACTGGTCGTCGCCGGGCTGGTGTTCCTGCACGGTCGCGCCGAGTTCGAGGAGGCGGCGTTCCATGGTGGGCATGTCCTCGTCGATGGCGAATTCCAGGTGATGGCGGCGCGGGGCGGCCGGGTCCGGCCAGCGGGGTGGCTGTGGGTTGGCTGCCTGCTGGAAGTCGATGCGGACTTCGCCGCCGTCCAGGACGAGCACGGCGAAGTCGCCCTCGTCGGACACGGCCCGCTTGCCGCCGAGGAAGCCCTGGTAGAAGCGGGCCAGCGCATCGGGGTCGGGACAGTCGAGGGTCACGGCGAAGAAGGTCACGGCCATAGCGGGAGTGTAGGCATGCCGCGACCCACTGGCGTCCTGCGGCGACAGGGGCCGGTCACGACCGACTCTTCAGACCTTCAAGCCGTCGTACGCCACCCCGGTCATCCTCTCCGACGCCTCCCAAAGGCGTTCCCCCGCCCGGTCGTTGAGCGTCCACGGCGCGCGCCAGGCCCGGCCCGGTGCGCCCCGCCAGCCCGCGAGCGACGAGCCGGTGAAGGAGTCGGGGCTCACGTCGGGGGCGGTGGCGGCGTAGAGCGTGGGCAGGGCGCCGGTCGTGGCGGGCTGGGCGAAGATGCGGTTGCCGAGGAGCATGAACCGTTCGCTGAGCTTGCTGCCCGCCATTCGGGGGCCGGCGGTCTGGAGGTTGGTGGCGGCGTAACCGGGGTGCGCCGCGGCGGCCACGAGATCCGCGTCGGCAGCCGCCGCCCTGCGCGCCAGCTCGTGCGTGTGGAGCAGGTTGGCCGTCTTGGAGCGGGCGTAGGCGATCCAACGGCTGTAGCGGCGCTCGCTGTTGAGGTCGTCGATGTCGATGTTGGACAGGGCGTGCATCGTGCTGGAGACGGTCACCACCCGCGCCCCGGGCGTGGCGAGCAGCACCGGCAGCAGCCGTCCCGTGAGCGCGAAGTGGCCCAGGTGATTGACCCCGAACTGCGTCTCGAAGCCGTCCGCCGTCGTCCCGTACGGCAGCGCCATCACCCCGGCGTTGTTGATCAGCAGATCGAGACGGTCGTACGGGTACCAGGCCGCGAAGTCCCGTACGGAACCCAGGTCCGCCAGATCCAGTCGGCCGTACTCCACATCCGCGCCCGGCGCTTCGGTGACCAGCCGGTCGCCGGCCTCGGTGCCGCGGGCCTCGCTGCGGCAGGCCAGCACCACGCGGGCGCCCTTGCGGGCCAGCTCCCGCGCGGTGACGTACCCGAGGCCGCTGTTGGCGCCGGTGACGACGGCGACGCGGCCGTGCTGATCGGGAATCTCCATCGTGTTCCAGCCGGCCATGGCCGAGCTCCCTCCGCTGACGGCTGAGGCTCAGCCTACGAGCGGCGGGCGGTCGGCGTAATCGGCCGGAAGGGGGCGCGTGTCCAGGTAGAACCATTCGGCTCCGGGGCCCGGGGCGGGCAGCGGGGCCGTGTCGGCGTCGACGGGGGCCTGCTCGGCGGGCGCTGGAGCCGGTTCGGCGGGGGTGGGAGCGGGCTCCGCCGCTTTCGCCGGGCCCGGCATCAGCAGTTCCACCCGTATGCCCGTCCCCCGTTGCTGGGCGGTGAACTCCTCGATCTGGTTGCGGCAGGCGTGGTCCAGATGGGTCACGCCGGTCAGGTCGAGGCGGATCCTCGGCTTGCCGGACGTGGCGGCGGCCTCCAGCGCCTCGATGACCTTGGGCAGCCGCAGGAAGGTGGCGTTGCCGGCCATGACGACCTTGGCGGTGTCCTCCTCGATGTGCTGCCGGATCACGGTCTGCGACATGCGCAGCGCGGCCAGCACGATCCCGGCGCCGAGTCCGACGATCACGCCTTCGAGCAGCGCGGTCGCCACGATCACCAGCGTGGTCACCGTCATCACCACGAACTCGCCCCGGTCCTGCCGCCACATCTTCGGGAACTCCTCGGGCGCGAACAGCTTCCAGCCGCTGTGCACGAGGACCCCGGCGAGCACCGAGACCGGGATCAGGGCGAGGACCTGTGGCAGCAGCAGCGCGAACGCGAGCAGCCACAGGCCGTGCAGGGTGCGGGAGAGCCGGGTCTTCGCGCCGGCCTGGACGTTCGCCGAGCTGCGGGCGACGACCGCCGTGATCGGGAGCGCGCCCAGCAGGCCGGCGAGGGTGTTGCCGGCGCCCTGCGCCATGAGCTCCGTGTTGTAGCGGGTGCGCGGGCCGCTGTGCATACGGTCCACGGCCGCCGCGGTGAACAGGCTCTCCGCGGAGGCGATGACCGTGAAGGTGAGGACGGACGTGATGATCGCCGCGTCGGCGAGGCCCGCGAACTGCTCGGCGCCCGGCGGCCGCACCGAGTCGAGCAGGCTGCCGACCTGAAGGGTCTTCACATCGAAGCCGGGCAGTGCGGCGACCGTGATGCCGATGCCTACGGCGATCAGGGCGGCCGGGATCTTCCGCAGCGGCCCCGGCACCTTCTTCCACAGGAAGCTGAGCACGATGGTGACGACCCCGAGCAGGGCGGCGATCATCGCCTGCCGGTCCGTCAGGATGTCGCCGAGCAGCGCCGGGATGCCGGCCATGTTCTCGATCGGGGTGCCGGGGGCCTTGGCGTCGGCCATCGGATAGGCCTGGCTGAACATCAGCGGCAGTCCGATGCCGGCCAGCATGCCCTGGATGACGGCGAGGGAGATCGCCTGGAACAACCGCCCGAGCCGGACCAGGCCGAGGATGATCTGCAGCAGCCCCGAGCACAGGACGATCACGCCGAGCATGGCCACGCCGTGCTCCGCGACGGTCTCCGCGACCAGTGCGGCGAGTCCTGCGGCGGGCCCGCTGACCTGGAGCGTACTGCCCCGGATCGCGCCCACCACCAGGCCGCCGATGACCCCGGAGATGATCCCGAGCTCGGCCCGTACGCCGGACGCGACCGCCACGCCGATACACAGCGGCAGGGCGACGAGGAAGACGACGAGGGAGGCGGTGATCTCGGTGGCGAGGTCGGGACGCGTGCCCTTTGCGCCGGCGGTGCGTGCGCTTTTCGTTCCCTTCGTCACCTTCGCGCCCGCCGTCGCTCGCCCCGGTGTCCGGCCTCGCGCATGCGCCCCGCTCATCCGGCGTGCACCCGGAAGCGGCCGTCGTCGTCCAGTTCGGCCACCGAGCCGGTGTCGACCTCGTAGTACCAGCCGTGCAGCCGCAGCCGGCCCGCGTCGAGCCGCTGCCGCACCACCGGGTAACTCCGCAGCGCGGCCAGCTGGTTGACGACGTTGCGCTGCGCCACCTCCGGCAGCGACGGATCGTCGGACGGGCCGGCCAGCACCGACGCCAGCTCGGGGCGGGCCGGACGGAGCCAGGCGTCCACGCCCGGCAGCGCGGTCAGGTCGTCGCCGGACTTGAGCGCGCCCATCGCCCCGCAGTGTGAGTGACCGCACACGACGATGTCCTGAACTCCGAGCACCTCCAGCGCGTATTCGACGGTGGCGGCCTCGCCACCGGCGCCGTGCTGCCCGTACGACGGCACGATATTGCCCGCGTTGCGCAACTCGAATATCTCTCCGGGACGGGCGCCGGTGATGAGCGCCGGTATGACCCGGGAGTCCGAGCAGGTAATGAAGAGGACCTCGGGATTTTGCCCCTCGGCCAGTTTCCGGTATTCGCCGCTCTCGAAATCCACGTGCCGTTTGAACGAGCGGGCACGGTCCAGCAACGCCTTCAACGATGCCTCCTCGACTGGGAGTTCGGTCAGTGCACGACACCGTAGAGGGGCGATGGCCAGAGGAAGGTTAAGCGAACACCAGAGCCCGGCCAGCAGCCGGACATTCTTTGTCCCGGGGCCGGTGACACGCGCGGAAATAGCGACTGACAAACGCTTTCTGAGCGGCTGGTCACACTGTGCCGCATTCGCTCGACGCACGGTAGACATCCCTCGTAGCGTGTCAACTCCACGACATGTCATACACGTCGTCGTGTTGTTGTCCGGATTCACGGAGAGACGGGACCTATGGGCCTACGCGTGTTGCTCATCGAGGACGACGAGACGATCGCCGAGCCGCTCGCCGAGGGGCTCGGGCACTTCGGGCTGACGGTCGATCGCGTCGCCACCGGCACCGAGGGTCTGAGAGGTCCGTACGGCGATGTGGTCCTGCTCGATCTGGGGCTGCCGGACATGGACGGCATCGACGTCTGCCGGGGCATCCGGCAGACCTCCGACGTCCCCATCGTCATCCTCAGCGCGCGCGGCGAGGAGGCCGATCGCGTGCTGGGCCTGGAGCTGGGCGCCGACGACTATCTCGCGAAACCGTTCAGCGTACGGGAGTTGGTGGCGCGGGTGCGGGCGGTGACCCGGCGGACGCAGCGCACGCAGGAGCCCGCGCCGGAACCGGCGTACGAGCCCGGCCCGCTCGTGGTGGACCGCCGTACCCGCCAGGTCTGGGTCGGTGAGGTGCAGATCCCCCTCACTCCCAAGGAGTTCGAACTGCTGGCGCTGCTCACCGAGGACCCGGGCGCGGTCTACTCCCGGCAGCAGATCCTCGACCGGGTGTGGGACCCGCACTACGAGGGCCCGACCAAGACCCTGGACGTCCATGTCGCCGCGCTGCGGCGGAAGTTGGGACACCCGGCCTGGATCCAGACCCTGCGCGGGATCGGCTTCCGGCTGGCGGTGCAGACCGGGCCGAACGAGCCGACATGACACGTCGGCTGCTGTTCAGCTATCTCAGCCTGGCCGCCCTGGTGCTGCTCTGCCTGGAGATCCCGCTGGGCTTCGTGTATTCGCGGGCCGAGCGGGAGCGGGTGGTGGGCCTGGCGAAGGACGAGGCCGAGTCGGTGTCCGCGTATGCCGCGCTGTCCATGACGGCCGGCCGGGCCGAACGGGACCTGCCCGGCCGGGCGGTGCACTGCGCCGCACGCATCGGCGGGAAGGTGGTGGTCGTGGACGCCTCGGGCACCCTGCTCGCCACCTCGCACCCGCTGAACGGGCAGGCGGTGCGCGCACTGCCGACCCGTCCCGGGATCGCGGCGGCGCTCCGGGGCACGTCCACGGTGGATGTCCGCACGTCGACCATCGGCGGGGTCGAGTACCTCTCCGTCGCCGCGCCCGTCGGGGAGGGGACGCGGGGTGCCGTATGGCTCACGGTGCCCACGCGCACGGTGCATGAACGCGTCCACCATGTGTGGCTACTGCTCGCGCTCGGCGGGCTCGGGGTCCTCGCCGCGGTCACCCTGGTCGGCTTCGGCATCGCCCGCTGGACCGGCCGCCCCATCCGTGAACTGGAGCGGGCCACGCATGCGTTGGCGGACGGCGGCTGCGCCGAGCCGGTGACGATCACCAAGGGCCCGCCCGAAGTCCGCAGGCTGGCCGCCGCGTTCAACCGTACGGCGGCCCGGCTCGCCCATCTCCTCGACTCCCAGCACGCCTTCGCGGGCGAGGCCTCGCACCAGCTCAAGACACCGCTCGCGGCACTGCGGCTGCGGCTGGAGAACCTGGAGCCGAACGTCTCCGCGCGCGGCCGGGGCAGCCTCGCCGCCGCCGTCACCTAGACGGACCGGCTGTCCCGGATGGTCGAGGGCCTGCTGGCGATGGCCCGGCTGG